>NZ_JACKZK010000014.1:0-175305 GCF_014230245.1 Pseudomonas sp. MSSRFD41
TGGGTCAACCAGTACGACGGCGGCGACATGACCGCGCCGTTCGGTGGCTTCAAGCAATCGGGCAACGGCCGTGACAAGTCGCTGCACGCATTCGACAAGTACACCGAGCTCAAGGCGACCTGGATCAAGCTCTAAGACCTATGACAACGGCAGGGCGGTCGAGCCGCACCTGCTGGAGAACCACGACATGCAAACCTACGTGAACAGCTATTACGCGGCGACCCGCAACCGGACCGTCGACTACCCCGAGCTCGACCAGTTGGTGGAGTGCGATGTCTGTGTGATCGGCGCCGGCTATACCGGCCTGTCCTCGGCGCTGTTCCTGGCCGAGGCCGGCTACAGCGTCACCGTGCTCGAGTCGGCCAAGGTCGGCTTCGGCGCCAGCGGGCGCAACGGCGGGCAACTGGTCAACTCCTACAGCCGCGACGTGGATGTGATCGAAGAGCGCTACGGGGAAAAGAGCGCCGAGGTGCTCGGCAGCATGATCTTCGAAGGCGCGGACATCATCCGCCAGCGCATCCAGCACTACGACATCCAGTGCGACTACCGTCCTGGCGGTATCTTCGCCGCCCTGAACCCCAAGCAGCTCAAGGGCCTGGCCGAGCAGAAGCGCAACTGGGAACGGTTGGGCAACCACAACCTCCAGCTGCTGGACAAGGCGCAGATCGACCGCGAAGTCGGTACCCGCAACTACGTCGGCGGTTTGCTGGACATGCAGGGCGGGCATATCCACCCGCTGAACCTGGCCCTGGGCGAGGCCAACGCCATCATCGGCCTGGGCGGCAAGATCTTCGAGCAGTCGGCGGCCCTGGAAATCACCTACGGCGAGCCCAACGTGGTGCGCACGGCCAAGGGCGTGGTGCGCGCCAAGTACCTGCTGATCGCCGGCAACGCCTACCTGCAGCAGGACCTGGACCCGCGCGTGACCCGCAAGAGCATGCCCTGCGGTTCGCAGATCGTGGTCACCGAACCATTGCCGCAAGCGCTGGCCCGCAGCCTGATCACCCACAACTATTGCGTGGAAGACTGCAACTACCTGCTGGACTACTTCCGCCTCACCGGCGACAACCGCCTGCTGTACGGCGGCGGGGTGGTCTACGGTGCCCGAGAGCCCAACGACATCGAGCAACTGATCCGGCCGAAGATCCTCAAGACCTTCCCCCAGCTCAAGGACGTGAAGATCGACTACCGCTGGACCGGCAACTTCCTGCTGACCATGTCGCGCATGCCGCAATTCGGCCGGATCGAGAAGAACGCCTACTACATGCAAGGCTACAGCGGCCATGGCGTGACCTGCTCGCACCTGGCGGGCAAGCTGATCGCCGAGATGATTCGTGGCGATGCCGAGCGCTTCAACGCCTTCGCCTCGCTGCCACACATGCCGATGATCGGCGGCCGCACCTTCCAGGCGCCGCTGACCGCCATGGGCGCTGCCTATTACGCCCTGCGTGACCGTTTCGGCATCTAATCCGAAAGGACGCTCGCGCTCTTGTTCTATGCAGGAGCGCAGTTTGCTCGCGATGAACGATGACGCGGTTTGCCAGGCGCCACGGGTCCACAGGCTTGGCGCCCGCTTCGCGGTCGGGCGCAGGACCTCCCAGGGCCCGCAAAACCACCGTAAAATCCCCGTAAACCCCTTGTCGCCAGCCTTTACAGCACCGCCGTCAAACATGTTTAAATAGCCGCCTTTCCGGCTCCAGGGGCAGCCAGATCGCGATTTTCGCGACCCAACCGCCACACGATTCCCTCCAGTTCCTCTCACATAAGGCTGTTATGGACACGGGCACCCGACTCAAACTCGTTCGCGAAAGCTACAACCTCTCCCAGCGCGAGCTGGCCCGGCGTAGCGGCGTTACCAATGCCACCATCTCCCTGATCGAACAGAATCGCGTCAGCCCCTCCGTCAGTTCCCTGAAAAAGCTGCTGGAAGGTATTCCCATGTCCCTGGCCGACTTCTTCACCTTCGACCAGCCCCCCCGTGAGCACCAATACGTATTCCGTGCCAACGAACAACCGGACCTGGGCCGCGACGGCCTGCGCCTGTTGATGGTCGGTGCGCCCCTGGCCAACCGGCAGATGCGCTTTCTGCGCGAGCAGTACGCCCCGGGCGCCAGCTCCGGCGAAGAGCCGATCGTGCACAACGAAGGCGAGGAGTGCGGCCTGGTGATCCGTGGCACCGTGGAACTGACGGTGGATGGCCAGGTGAGCGTGCTCAATCCGGGCGATGGCTACTACTTCCCCACCACCTTGCCCCACAGCTTCAGGAACATTGGCCAGGATGAGGCCGAGATCGTCAGTGCCAACACCCCGGCGAACTTCTGAGCCGGGGTACTGGCCCTGGCTTGGGAACGGTATCCGGCAACGTCGATACCTGGCGGTGGACGCTGAAGAGGACAATGACAGATGGATATTGCTGCACGATTCATCTGCTGGGTCGAGGCGTTGTTCTGGGAGGATGAGCGCTATCGGCTACTGGAGTCTTTCGATGGGGGGCAACGCCCTCGACTCCAGATCGATGGCGCCGAGCTGACCCTGTTCGTCTGGCGGGAGTTCTGCGAGCGCCCAGAGCCGCCGGCCATCCAGGGACCGTCGGTGGATGAAAGCATTGCGAGCCTGCGCAGGGCGTTTGCATCCCTGGCCGATGTCCAGTTGGAGTCAGTCGTGGGGGTAGGGCGCAGGGTGAAAACGGCGGCTCACCGACTGCTGCAGTGGACATTCAGGCGGTAAGCCAACCAGCGGTGCGGGTGCCTGGACGGGCGTATCAGCCCTCTGTCGAAGCCTGGGCCTCGCGGGCGGTCTCTTCGGCCAGCTTCAAGCGGTCGGCCTTGCAGATGTACCTGGGCTTGTTTTTCGGTGCCAGCTTGGCCTTGGCTTTCTTGGCGTGGGCGTCCAGCAGCTGCTTGATTTTCTTGCGACGGTTCATCGTTCTCTACCTGGGGGACAAGCGCGCGGATGATATCAGCTTGAACTGGATCCCCGTACGCGCTTGGGTTGCCGCGTGTCGTCTCAGCAGCCGGGGCCCTTGAGGCCGGTGCCGATGGTGACCGCGGTGACCTGGACCTTTTCAAAGGCCTTCTGGGCCGCGGCGGCGTATTTCTGGTCGCAGTTGAAGCGCGTCTCCATCACATAGTCCTCGCCTTCGGCCTTTTGCATCTGGCTCGCCCATTGGTCGGCAGCGTTGATCGCGGCATCCGAGACCAGCGTCACTTCCAGCAGCACCTGCTTGAAGTCCACGGCATGGGGACCTTCCCACAGCGCATAGACCGAAGGGTCCGCGGCGTTGCCGCACATGCTCAGGCAGTCGGCGCTGTAGCTCAGGCCGCCGCCGGACGAGGCCTCGAAGGCGCCCAGGGTCAGAGGCTGGCCGGGAGCAGGGGCATAGGTACCGACGAACTGGGTCAGGTCGGCCTGGCATTTGGGTCCCAGTTCCATGCGCAGGGCGCTGACCTTGCCGCCTTCCACCGTCGCGGTGATCTGGCAACCCTGGACCTTGAACACATGGGCATTGCCGTTGGATTCCCGGGGGATTCCGGCGATCGATTCGAAGTAGCGCTGGTTGGTGCCCAGCATGTCGCCGGTGAAGACCTCGGCCAAGGAGGCGGCGTGGGCCATGTCGAGCGACAGCGCCAGGGTGGCGGCACAAAGGCTGTAGAGCGCCTTGTTCATGTAAGCATCCTTTCAATTGAGAGACCAATGCCTGGGGTCATCGGCAGGTGGGTTCGGGTGCGGGAGTTTAGCAGCGTTACGGTTGGCCATGACATGCCTGGATGTTGCGATCACTCGGTCCCGGGGCGTCCTCACAAGATCCGTCACACAGGCGGGCTCCGGTCTGAGCCCGATAGGTCTCGTAGATCGGCTGGACCTGCGGGTTATCCAGGCTTTGGTGGGTGATGTCTTCAGCCTGCCGGTGAAACGGTTGGGCAACCTATCGATCGTGCAGGTGTTTTTTCAAGAACAGACGAGTCCGTTCCTGCACCGGGTTCTGCAGGATTTCCCGGGGCGTTCCTTCCTCGACCACCACGCCACCGTCCATGAAGATGATCCGGTCGGCGACCTCGCCGGCAAAGCGCATTTCATGGGTGACGATCAGCATGGTCATGTGTTCGGCGGCAAGCTGCTTCATCACCTGGTTGACCTCTTCGACCAGCTCCGGGTCTAGCGCCGAGGTCGCTTCGTCAAACAGCATCACCTTGGGGCGCATGGCCAGTGCCCTGGCGATGGCCACCCGTTGTTTCTGCCCGCCGGACAGGCGCGAGGGGTATTCGTCTAGCTTGTTGGCCAGGCCCACTTTCTCCAGGTATTCCATGGCCAGCTCGCGAGCCGATTGCTGGCTGAACCCCTTGAGCTTGATCGGGCCGATGGCGATGTTTTCATGCACGGTCAGGTGCGGGAACAGGTTGAAGTGCTGGAACACCATGCCCATCTGCTGGCGCACGCTATTGATGTGCTGCTCGAAGGCCCGGCCTTTCAAGGGGCGGTTGACCTGTTCGCCTTCGAGCCAGATCTGGCCGTCGTCAAGCACCTCAAGGTGGTTGAGCGAGCGTAGCAGGGTACTTTTGCCCGAGCCGCTGGGGCCGATGATGGCGATGATCTGCCCGCGCGCGACGGACAGGTCGATGCCCTTGAGGACTTCCAGTGCGCCATAGGCCTTGCGCGCCCCCTTGACTTGGATCATGAGCTTTTCTGTGGTCATCGTGACATCTCTACCCGGGTTTCAAGAAGGTGCAGGCCGGCTTCCAGAACAAGATTGACGGCGTAATAGATCACCGCGACGGCCAGATAGAATTCGAATGGGCTGTAGGTCTCGCTCACCGCGCGCTGGGCGCTGTAGACCAGTTCGGCAATGCCGATGATGGACACCAGGGAGGTGTCCTTGAGCAGCACGATCAGGTTGTTGCCAAGAGGAGCGATGGTGCGGCGCAGGGCTTGCGGGACGATGATGTAGCGCTGGGTCTGGCTGCGGCTCAGGCCGATGGAACGCGCGCCTTCGACCTGGCCCGGGTCCACCGAGAGCACGCCGGCCCGGATCACGTCGGCATTGTAGACAGCGAAGTGCAGGCTCAGGCCGATGATCCCGGCCATCAATGCCGGGATGTCGATCCCCACTTGCACCAGGCCGTAGTAGATGAGGTACAGCTGTAGCAGCAGCGGGGTGCCCATGAGCAGCCAGGTCATGAAGCGTATGGGCAGCGATACCAGCCTTGGGGTGTAGAGCACGATCAGGGCGAAGGCGATTCCCGCCAGCAGGCTCAAGGCGCTGGAGCTCAGGAACAGGACGACGGTCCACCACAGTCCGGTCGCCAGCAGTTCGGAATAAGGTGTCACGATACTCAGGTCGAGGCTTGGCATTGGAGGGTCTCACTTGGCCGCGAAGCGCTGATCGAGGTGGTCGACCAGCAACCTCACCGCGTAGACCATCACGATGTAAAGCGCGGCCGAAACCATGAAGATTTCAAATGGCTTGTAGGTGGAGCTGATGAACCGCTGCGCGGTATAGGACAGCTCGACCACGGAGATCGTCGACACCAGTGCCGAGCCCTTGATCAATGCCACGGCGTTCACGCCCAGGGGCCTGATCATCAGTTTCGCCGTTTGCGGCAGGGTGATCAGCCAGAGGGTCTGGCCCCTGCTGAAGCCAATGGAGCGAGCGGCTTCCACCTGGCCGGGATCGACGTTACCGATAGCGCCCCGAATGGACTCGGCCATGTAGGCCGCGATGTTCAGGCCCAGGCCGATGACCCCGGCCGAGAACGGCTCCAGTTCCAGGCCGATTTGCGGACCGCCAAAGTAGATGAGGAACAACTGCACCAGGCAGGGCGTGCCGCGGAACACGCTGATATAGAGCCTGGCCAGGCAGCGCAGGATGAAGCTGCCGCACAGGCGCGCCGCCACCAGGACGATGGCGATCAGCAAGCCGAGCGCCAGTGCCAGCAGCGACACTTGCACCGTGATCCACGCGGCCTCCAGGAAGAACGGCAGCGTGCGTTGTATGAGAGTCAGGTCCATGGCGAGGCTCGGCAAAGTCAGCTGGACTGGCTCGACGCCGGGTCGGGCCAGGCGGCGAGGGCGTCAGCGAATATCCTTGCCGATCCACTGCATGGAGATCTTTTCGTAGCTGCCGTCGGCGAGCATCTTGTCCAGCGCCTTCTGCAGCGCCGCCTTGAGTTCGGGGTTGTTCTTGCGCAGCGCGATGCCCATGCCTTCGATGCCGCCATCGCTGTCCGGGGGCGTGATGATGCGCACTTTCTGTCCGGTTTCCTTGACGGCCACCAGCACCGGGACGCTGTCCATCACGATCGCGTCGATCCGCCCGGCCTCCAGGTCGACCAGCATCTCGGGAAGGCCCTTGTAGGTCTTCACCTTCAGGTTGCCGCGGGCCCGGGCCCATTTGTCGTGGGCGTCGCCCAGCGTAACGCCGACCGTCACATCCTTGAGCTGGTCCAGGCTGTGGATCGGCGAGTCATCCTTGACCACGATCGTGCGCCCGGCGTGGTAGTAGGGGCCGGCGAAATCCACGGCCTTCAAACGCTCCGGGGTAATGGTCATGGAGGCGATGATGGCGTCGTATTTCTTGGCCAGGAGCCCGGCGATGATCCCGTCGAATGGCGTGGTGATAATGGTTACCTTCACCCCCAGCCGTTCAGCCAGGGCCTCGCTGATGGAGGCGTCGAACCCGACGATCTGGTTCTGCTCGTTGGCGAAGCTGAAGGGGGAATACTGGCCGCTCATGGCGATGCGGATTTCCCCGGCTTGCTGGATCGTCTGCAGGTCATCGGCCTGGGCGGCAGTGGGACAGAGCAGCGCTGTGGCCGCGACGGTGGATGCGAACAACAGACCCTTGAGCGTTCTGGCTAGCATTGGATGGCACCTTTGAAGAATTTTTATTTGTTTTATCGGGCTCTTCACCCAGGCCTCGCAAAAAGCTTTGCACAGGCCACCCTGGAAAGCACCAGGCAAGGTGTCCGCCTGCCGGGCACATTGCCGGAATTGGCCGGCACTATGCCGGCGCCGCGTGCAACCCGCGCCGGCCACTGGGCGCAGTCGCTACCGCGCCGTTGCTGGCGGCTTATTGCAGCGCCGCCCGGAAGCTGTCGTCCAGCACCTCCAGCAGGAAGTCGGCGTTCTTCTGGCTGAAGATCATCGACGGGCGCATTTTCAGCACATTGTCGTAGGGGCCTTCGGTGCCGATCAGGATGCCGCGCTCGCGGGCGCCATCGGCGACCTTCCGGGCCAGCTCGGTGGCGGGGCGCTTGCTCTTGCGATCGGTCACCAGCTCTATGCCCAGGAACAGCCCCAGCCCGCGCACATCGCCAATGGCCTCGTAGCGTTGTTGCAGCCGGCCAAAGCCTGCGAGCAGGTAATTGCCGATGGTCAGGGCGTTGAGCTTCAGGTCGTCGCGCTCGATCACCTCCAGCACGCTAAGCCCCACGGCGCACGAGACCGGGCTGCCGGCGAAGGTGTTGAAGTACTCCATGCCGTTGTCGAAGCTGTCGGCCAGCTCCCGCGTGGTAACCACCGCCGACAGCGGATGGCCGTTGCCGATGGGCTTGCCCATGGACACCGCATCGGGCACCACCCCCTGGGTCTCGAAGGCCCACCAGTGGCTGCCCACCCGGCCAAAGCCGACCTGGACCTCGTCGGCCAGGCACAGGCCGCCTGCGGCGCGAACCATGGCATAGACCTCCTGCAAGTAGTTCTCCGGGAAGAACAGTTGCCCGGCGACACTGGGAATGGACTCCGCCAGAAAGAACGCCGGCGCTCGACCCTGCTTGCGCATGCTCTGGATCTGTTCGGCCACGCTTTGCGCGAAGCGCTGGCCCAGTTCCTCGAACGGCCAGTCGTCGGCGGCGCGGTACACATCCGGGACGCTGGCCTCGAACACGTGCGCGGCGCGGCCCTTGCCGGCCTTGCGCTTGTACTTGTAGGGGCTCAGGTCGATCAGTTCCTGGGTCGTCCCGTGGTAGGCCCAGTCCAGCACGATGGCCTCGTCGCGCCCGGTGTGATTGCGCGCCATGCGCAGCATCAGGCTATTGGCCTCGCTGCCCGAGCAACCGAAGGAGGCGACCGTCAGCCCCGCGGGCAGGGTGGCGGTGAGCCGCTCTGCATACTCCACGATAGTGTCGTGCAGGTAGCGGGTGTTGGTGTTCAGGCGCGATGCCTGGCGCGCCAGCGCTTGCACCACGTCCGGGTGGCTGTGGCCCAGGTGGCAGACGTTGTTGAAGCAGTCCAGGTAGGCCCGGCCGAAGTTGTCGATCAACCAGACGCCATCGCCGCGCACGAACTTGATCGGGTCCGAATAGGAAATCGACAGGTTGGGCAGCAGCAGCTCCTTGCGCTTGGCCACGATCTCGGCCTTGGTCCTTCCCTCCTGGCTGTAGGTTTCCGCGGGGATGCCGGCCAGGGTCGATGCATCGGGGAACAGGTCGGCCCACACATCCAGGTAGGCCCGCTCGCCAACGCCGATGAACTCGCAGGCCTTGAGCCGGGTGTCGGTGGACATCTGCAGGTGCAGGTGGGGCAGCCAGCCGCCGTTTTCCGTGTCCGCGCCCATGTAGCCCAGCAGTGCGCCGGCTTCCAGGTGGTCGCCGGGCTTCAGGCGCTCCAGGGCTTCGTGGGCCAGGTGGCCCCACAGGGTCAGGAAGGGCGGGCAACCCTGCGGCGCGTGCTCGAGCATGATCAAGCCGCCATAGCCAAGGGGTTCGGATTCCACCTCGACGCTGCGCACCACGCCGGCCACCGGGGTGTACAGCGGGGTGCCGGCGGGCATGATCAGGTCCACGCCGAGGTGGATGATCCGGCGTTGCCCTTCGATGAAGCGCGAGACGAATGCGGCGTCGGTGTAGATGGTCCGCTCTTCGCCCCAGGGGCCGATGCCGAGGGGGACCTTGTGCCGGGCAGAGAAATCGTTCCACCACTGGGCCGCCTCCGCCGGACGTTGGGCGGCCGAGGCGATCGTCATCGCATGGGAGGCGTCCGCGAACGGCACTATGACCTTGTTCAGGGTCGCCGCCGCTGGCCGTACGATATCCGCGAACGACTTGCGGTTGTCCATGACCCAGCGGCGCACCTCGCCGGCGCCTTCCGTGGCGTCATGGCCACAAGCCTTGCGCAGGATCGCCGTCGCCAGTCGCGGGGGCATGCGGTCCAGCCTTTCCAGCAGGCGCCAGGCCGGGGCTTCGCTGATCGCCAGGTAGGGGTTGTCCTGGACTTGCTCTTGCCGCGATGCCGACAAGGTGACGCTGATGACCAGGCGCATGGCGATCAGGTTGAACAGTACATCCAGCTCTTGCGGTTGCAGGGGGAAGCGCTCGTGGAAGCCGGCAGTGAGGGCCGCGGCCGCGCCGATCGGATCTTCCATGTCGAGGATGGCGTAGGCGCAGGCAATGGCGACTTCGGCGATGAGCACCGTATGCAGCGCATCGCCAAAATCGATGATGCCCGCGACCTGCTGGTGGTTCTGCGGGTCGACGAGGATGTTCCAGTCGTTGCCGTCGTTGTGGATGACCTGGGTGCGCAAGCGCGCGAGCTTCGGCTGCACCGTGCTTTGGAAAGCATCGATGAAGCGCTCGAGGATGGCTCTTTTACCGGGGTCCTTGACCAAGTGCAGGCGTGACCTGGAGCGTGCGGCGTGGCGCAGGTCCCAGTCCAGGTCCCGTACCGCGCCCGGATGCATGAAGCCCTGCAGTGCGCGATCCAGGTTGCCGAACGCCTGGCCCAGGCTGCGCATCAGCCCGGGCGTGCGCTTGGCCTCGGCCAGGGGTGTGCCGTGCAGCCAGCTGACCAGGCGGACCGCATGGGTCTCGCCGGACGGGGCCAGCGCAGAGGCGAGGAAGTCGCCTGCAAGGCTGGTCTTGAGCTGGGGCACGGCAAGTTCGGGATCGCTGTTGGCGAGGTGGTCGAGGAGGGCCGTTTGCAGCTCGCTTTCGGTGCGCGGTTCGCTGGAGTTGACCACTTTCAGGATCCATCCCGCGTCGGTTCCTGTCTGCAAGCGGAAGTTGCAGTCGCGTTCGCTAGCCAGGGGCGTGGCGGTGCCGGTGACATTGAACAACTGCTCGGCCAGCTGTTCGGCGGCGCTGCTGGAGAACTGCGGGGCGGGATGGCGAAGGTCGGTCATGGCGGCGGTTTTCCAAGTGGTTTTTTTCAGTTAGCTTGGCATGCGCGGCCCGGGTGGGCAGTAGGTATGCGGTCGGCCCTGGCCGGCATATTGTCGGAATCGACCGGCACAAAATCGGTAGCGGACTTGAGGAGTTGCAATGCGCGACCTCGACGCAAAAGATCGCGAAATACTCGAAATCCTGTCCAAGGAAGCGCGGATTGCCTTGAAGGCCCTGGCCGCGCGAATCGGCCTTTCACGAAGCGCCACCAGCGAGCGGGTCATCAACCTTGAACGCAGTGGGGTGATCAGGGGCTACCGGGCCGATATCGGCGAAATCGATGCCCATGTGATTCGCGCCATCTTGCTGGTGAGCCTCAAGCGCACGCCGGCCATGGGCTTGCTCGACGTCCTGGCGCAACACTCGCAGGTGCGCCGCGTCTCCTCGGTCAGTGGCCAGCTCGACCTGGTGATCGAGATCGAGGCGCGGACCATCGATGATTTGAACCGGGTCCGGGACGCCGTGGCCACTCACGAATCGGTCGAGGACATCACCACGGCGGTCGTCCTGCGTCGTGATATCGATCGACAAAGCGCCTGATTCGCCGCGCGGGCCAGATCGGCCGGCAGGCTGCCCTGCCGCCTGGTCTCCCGGTTGCCCGGGCTGTGGGGCAGGCCTGTCGCCTGGCTGCAATTGTGGGCTTCGCGGCCTGTACAATCCTTGTCGGCAAATAATAAAATGAGAAGCATTATCATTAATGCGAATCTCCCATGCACGACAACAGCACTGCCTCGCCCGTCGCCCAGTTGTATGTGAACCATCATGGCTGGCTGCGTGGCTGGCTGCACCGGCGCCTGGGGCACAGTGCCGATGCCGAGGACTTGGCCCACGATACCTTCATTCGCGTGCTGCGCTCCAAGGAAGACGTACATGAGTTGCGCCAGCCCATGGCATTTCTCGCCACCATCGCCAACGGCCTGTTGATCAACCGCTGGCGGCGCCAGGCGATCGAGCGCGCTTACCTGGAAGCCCTGGCGGCGCGACCGGTGGCCGAGGAGCCATCACCGCAGGAGCGGCACCTGATGATCGAGACCCTGCTGGAGCTGGACTCGCTGCTGGTGGGGTTGTCGATGCAGGTGCGGCAGATTTTCTTCCTGTCCCAGCTCGACGGCCTGACCTACCCGCAGATCGCCGCGCAGTTGAACCTGAGCGTGGCCCAGGTGCAGCGGGCCATGGGCAAGGCCTTCAGTGTCTGCTACGCGAGCCGTTTCGAATGAGTGGCATGGCGCTCGATCCACGGGTGCGCGACAGCGCCATCGACTGGCTGGTGCGCTCGCAGTCCGGGTTGATGAGCGTTGGCGAGCAACAGGCCCTGGAGCGCTGGCGGCAGTCCTGCGCCGAACATGAACAGGCCTGGCAGCGGGTCAGCAGCCTGCCATTGTTGTTGCAACCTGGCGTGGGGCTGTTGGCCGATGCGACGGCCCGGCGGACCTTGGAGGCTGCCGGAGCCGATCCTCGGCGGCGCCGGCAACTGCTCAAGTGCCTGCTGGCTTTCGGGTTGCTGGGCGGGGTGTGCTGGCAGGGGGCGGATTCGACCCTGGTGCGCTCGGCCCTGGCCACCTACCGCACAGGTATTGGCGAACGGCGGCGCTGGACTCTGGCCGATGGCAGTGCGCTGTGGCTGAACACCGCCAGTGCGGTCGAGCTCGAGTTCAATGCGCAGCGACGCCACTTGCAACTGATCGAGGGCGAGCTGGCGCTCGATGTGCGTGCGCAGGCTCCGGCACTGCGACTGTTGACTCCCGATGCGTTGCTCCATGGCCATGGTGCCCATCTGCTGGTACGCCATGATTTCCTGGGGACACAGGTCACGGTTTTGCGCGGGCAGGTGCAGGTAGAGGCTCGGCAGCGCCCGGCATTCCTCAGCCTGGAGGCTGGCTGGCGGGCGCGGGTCGACAGCCGTGGCGTCGGGGTGCCGAGTCCGGTCGATCCGTCCCTGGCCCAGGCCTGGCTGCGAGGCATCCTGCCGGCCGAACGCATGCGCCTGGACCAATTGCTGGCCGAGCTGTCGCGCTATCGCACGGGCATCCTGCGGTGCAGCGAAGCGGTGGCGGCCTTGCGGGTGACCGGCAGTTTCCAGTTGGACGACACCGATGCGGCCCTGGCGCTGCTGGTCCGCACGCTGCCCGTGCGTATCGAACGCCGAACCCGCTACTGGGTGACCCTGGTGTCCGCCTGAAAATATTTTTCTTCTCCTGCGCAGTTTTTGCCGAGCTGGCGGGGCCTCCAGGTATTACCCACCGGGGCAGGTGGGTGCCAACCCCCTAGGAGCCTTGCATGACATTCCCCGCCCGTGCCTTGCGCACCCGCACTCTTACCCTGCTTTTTCTCAGCTTGCAGCCACTGGGCAGCGAGCTGGCGTTCGCCGTCGGCGAGCGCCAGTACCAGATCGACGCGGGACCGCTGGATGAGGTCCTGGCGCGCTTCGGAGCCCAGGCCGGGCTCAGCATGGCCGGCAACGCCTTGCTCACCGCAGGCAAGAGCAGCCGGGGCCTGCATGGCGAGTTCACTGCCGAGCACGGCTTGAGCCAGTTGCTGGAGGGCACCGGCCTGGGTTATCAGCGCCAGCCCGGCGGTGGTTATGCCTTGCGCTTGCGCCAGGAGTCGGTAGCCCTGCCAGTGCAGAAGGTCAGGGGCGAGAATCCTGACCAGGACGAGGTCTACCGAGCGCCACGTTCTTCGGTGTACATCTCCAGCGAAGACATGCAGCGCTTCGGCGTGGTTTCGGTGGGCGACATGCTCAAGGGCCAACCCGGCGTACAGGTAGGTGACAGCCGCAATGGCGGTGGCTTGGATGTGAACATCCGCGGCATTCAGGGGCAGAGTCGGGTGGCGGTGACGGTGGACGGTTCGCAGCAGGCACTGGACGTCTATCGTGGCTATGCCGGAACCCAGCAGCGCAGCTACATCGATCCCGACCTGATCAGCGACATCAGCATCGACAAGGGGCCGAGCCTGACTTCCAGCGCCATCGGCGGCACGGTGAAAATGCGCACCATCGGCGTCGACGACATCCTGCGCGAGGGTAAGGATGTCGGCCTGCGCTTGAAGGGCGACCTGTGGAGCAACGGCGTCGCGCCGGCCTCGCGCGATGGTCATTCCAGGACCCAGGACCTGTACTCCGAGCCGCACCAGAGCCGTGGTGGCCTGTTCGGTTCGGAAGCGGAAGCCGGCAGCGCCGCGTTCGCCTATCGCCATGACCTGTTCGACGTAGTGGCCGCCTATGCCAAGCGCAACCAGGGCAACTACTTCGCCGGCAAGAAGGGCCAGCACCGCTACCGCGTCTACAACCGCTATGGCGACGAAGAGAGCAGCGTAGCCAAGACCTACAACGCCGGCGAGGAGGTGCTCAACTCCTCGTCACGGACCGAGTCGTTCCTGCTCAAGACCACCCTGCGCCCGGCGGACGGCCACACCTTCGAGTTGGGCTATCGCCGCTACGACGGGCGCATTGGCGAAATCATGCCTTCGGACATCTTCCGTTTCGGCACCGGCGGCATCTACCAGTACCCGTTGGGCCAGACCAAGATCGACACTTATACCGCGCGCTACAACTACCTGCCCGATAACAACCCATTGGTGGACCTGACCGCCAACGTGTGGATGACCGATGCACAGACCAGCCAGCTGACTTCGGTGGCGGCGCCGGCCTCCCAGGCCTATCGCTCGGACCGTAGCTGGAGCCGTCAGGCCGACCAGCGCATCGGTGGCGACTTGAACAACAGCTCACGGTTCAAGACCGACTACGGTGACTTGAAGCTGGACCTGGGCGGTTCGTTCCAGATCGAGGACCTCAAGCCACAGAAAGGCGTAGCCACCACCCAGCACGACATCAACGCCAACCGCATGCTGCGCGAAGGTTCGCGGCAGGAGTTCAGCCTCAACGGCAAGCTGGAATACAAGCCAGTGGAGAGCCTCACCCTGTGGGGCGGCGGACGCTACACCTACTACCGCACCAAGGATGAGATTCCCCAGGCCAGCGCCCGCCGCGAGGAGCTCGAACACAAGTACGTGATGGTTTCCAAGCCCGGCAGCTATGGCTACCTGATGTGGTTCCCCGATCAGAACGGCCAGTACACCGATGCCACCGACCCGCGGTTGAACAACGGTACGGTGTTCACCAATACCAACTTCCCATTCGAAGGCACGCCCTACAACCAGTATGGCGCCACCAGCACCAGCGTCTATGGCGCCCAGTTGGGGGAGGTGGTCACCGGCTACGACTACTCCGGCAAGGACCGCAACAGTGGCAGCGCCTTCGCTCCGGCCTTCGGCGTCAACCTGGAAGTGGCCCCCGATACCTTTGTCTACGCCTCCTACACCCAGGGCATGCGCATGCCTTCGCTGTTCGAGACCAGCCAGGGGGTACTGCAGACCATGCCGGGCAAGAACCTCAAGCCCGAGCGCTCGAGCAACTGGGAAATCGGCGCCAGCACGCTGCAGAAAGACTTGCTGGTGGACGGTGACTCGGCGGCGATCAAGGTCGCCTACTTCAACAACACCATCAAGAACTACATCACTCGCTACTACGACCCAAGCCCGGGCCTGTGGGGCCTGATGCGCTTCAGCAACACCGACAGCTTCAAGACCAGCGGCCTGGAGCTGCAGACCCGCTACGACGCTGGCCGGGTGTTCGCCGACCTGTCGTCCACCTACTACCTGAAGACCGAAACCTGCGACTCGCAATTCGCCGCTACGTTGCGGGCCACCAGCAACCGCTACCAGCCAACTGCCGATACGCCGAACTGTACCCCGGGCAGTTTCATGGGCTCCTACACCAACACCCAGAACCCGCCGCGGATCGCCGGCAACCTGACCACCGGCTTGCGCTTCTTCGACCAGAGCCTGACGCTCGGTACCCGCATCACCTATACCTCGGGGCCTACCGTCACCGCCGACAAACCCTGGCAGACCGGCGCCACCACCCCGCAGTTGAACTACCGGGAAGTTGCCCTGGTGGATCTGTTCCTCGACTACAAGCTGCAGGATCACGCCAGCTTCAATGTCTCGTTGCAGAACCTCACCGATCGCTATTACCTGGACCCGCTGGCGCAGAGCTTCATGCCCGCGCCGGGGCGCACACTGCGGGTGGGGATGCAGGCGAAGTTCTAAGGACGGGCAAGGAGCGCGTCGGCGTGGGCCGATGCGCTCCTTGGGAGGGTGAACGAGCCGCAGCCGCTCACTCGGTGCGGGGGCTAGAAGGCGATTTCAACGGGCGTCCGGTTGCGGAACAGGTCCATGACCGGGCAAGAGTGGTCAACGCTTTCCTTGAGGGCCATGAGGTCCTCTCTACTGGCGGTGCTATCGAACTTGACTGTCCCGCGTATGTTGGTGAAGCCGGGGCGGGCTTCATCATCGACCGCGAAGAACCCCCTGAGATCGAGTGTCCCTTCAAGGGTGACGCTGACTTCCTTGAGCGGTATCCCGAGGGCGGCCGCATGGAGGTGATAACTGATTTCCTGGCAGGTCGCCAGGGAGGCGAGGGCGATCTCCACGGGGTTGGGACCCTGGTTCGTTCCCCCCAGGTTTTGCGGTTCATCGATATCCAGGACGAACTCGCGGATTTTTACCCGACGATGCAGCGCACCATCGCCGCTGCTGCTCACCGAGAAAGTCGCCGTGGCCTTTCCCGGGTTGGCCCGGAAAAAATCCTGGCTCGAGAGAAACAGTGATTGCAGATGTTCGGACATGCACAGCTCCTTTGTGTTTGCAGGTTCGATGGCTGGATTTGTAGCGAGTGCGGGAGGGTCGTGCAACCCGGATCGTCAGGGTCGCAGGCTGCACCGCGCCTCTTCGGCCTGCAGGCGCAGGATCAGCCCCGACTGGAACTCGATCACCAGGTGGTGATCGGCGGGGAAGTCGTCGCTGAGGTAGAACTCACTGGTGGCAGCGTCCTGCGGGACCACGCCGATGGCGTGCAGGCAACGATCGTCCTCCGGGCCCCAGGCGCAATCACGGCCATCGGCCGAGAAATAGCTCACGCCGCTGAAAAACAGGTCGATCGCCTCGGGCTCCTCGGGAGGCACCCAGGGTTCTGGCCATCGGCGAAAGTGCAGGGCCAGGGTGCGGCTCGTAACGTCGTACCGGATAGGCTCGGCTTGGTAGAAGTTGTGCAGGTCGTAGGCGCGGCCCTGTACCTCCACTTCGATGTGTCCTAGCGCGAAATCGTGAAATAGCATGCTCGTCCTCGTTCCGGGAGGCCGTTGGGCGGCCGGGCAGGTGTTTTCAGCTGCCTGGGACCAGGCCTTCCTCCAGCAAGGTCAGGGCGCCGACGATCAGGGCATGCATGCCCTGGATCAGCTCGGCCTCCATCTCCGCCACTTCCGCCAGGCGCTCGGCCTCGAGCTCGGGTTCACGCCCGGACACCGCATACACCGTGTCGGCCACGGCGAAGCAGTGGAACGCCACCGTGGCCAGCAACCAGCGGGCCTGCTGCGGGTCGATGTCATAGGCCTGGGCGATATGCAGCTGGTGCTCGTGGATCTTGTCCAGCATCGGCTGGGTCGCCGCCAACCGGCGAATCATGTAGGGCGTCAAGCCCGGATGCGCCTTGACGAATTCCCGTGCCGAGGTGGCGAACAGGATCAGGTAGTCCTTGAGGCTGGTGCGCTGCTCGGCGTTGGCCCGGGGGATCTGCCAGCGCTGGAACAGCTCCTCGGCGATCAGGCTCTTGAGCGCCTCGAGCCCCGCAATGTGCTTGTACAGCGCCATATGGCTGACGCCCAGGGCGGCGGCGACGCCGACGAAAGTGATGTTCGACAGGCCGATGCCGATGCCGGCATCGGCGATCCGTTCCCGGGTGATGGTGCGCGGGCGCCCGCGCGCCGGGGTTTTCTGTGGCGGTTCCATGGAGAGGTCCTGGCTCGATGAGGCATGACTTGTAGCTGCCTTGTCTGGATTTGGCAAATTAGTTTATAGTCATGCAACTAAATATGATTCTGATTCTCAGATCCATCCATGAGCTATCCCCGGCCAGGGTTTTCCCGGCTCCGTTCGCGGAGCAGGCCGGTCTTCGAATGTCTGGAAAACTTCATCTATGAGCACCCACGACGCGACCTCGGCCAACTCCCAGGCCCAGGGGCCGATCAGCCAGGTCTTGACTCCCGTGCGCGGTCGGCTGATCACGGCGGCCGTCCTGGCCGCCAGCGGATCGATGCTGACCCTGGTTCCCTTGGCGGTTATCGAGCGTATCGCCAGGCTGGCCCTGGGCGACGCCACCCCTGTGGTCGGCGATATTGGCTGGCTGCTGCTGGTGGGCGTGGCGAGCCTGTTCTGCGGCATGGCGCTGCTTTGCGCCGGCGAGTTGCAGGCGCACCTGGCCGATAACCGCATCACCCATCAATTGCGCCTGGCGATCGTCCAGCGCCTGGCCCTGGTACCGCTGGGCTGGTTCACCGAGCGCGCCTCGGGGGAGGTCAAGCGGGCGATGCAGGACGACATCGGCACGCTGCACAACCTGACGGCGCACTTCTTCACCACCCTGGGCCGTGCTGGTGGCGCGCTGCTGATCGGGGTGCTCTACCTGTTCGCCATGGACTGGCGCCTGGCGTTGCTCTCGCTGCTGCCGTTCCCCGGGTTCTTCCTGTTCCTGGGGCGGGCCATGAAGTCCAGCGGCGCCAACATGCAGGAGATCGTCACTGGCCTTGGGCGCATCGACAATGCGGTGGTCGAGTTCGTCAACGGCATCCCGGTGATCAAGGCCTTCGGCAGCAGTGGCCAGGCCCATGGGCGCTACCGCGAGGCGATCGACGCCTTCGCCCAAACCTTCATCGCCTTCACCCGGCCGCTGGTGGCGGCCATGGCCAACGCCAATGCGATGGTCGCTCCGGTCTCGGTACTGGGGGTGGTACTGGCCTTCGGCACCTTGTTCGTGAGCCAGGGCTGGGCCACGCCGCTGGACGTGCTGCCCTTCGCCCTGGTGACCCCGGGGCTGTGCGCGCCGGTATTGTTGCTGCACTACATCCTCCACGACCTGGGCAGTGCCACCGGCGCGGCCCAGCGGGTGCAGGCCTTGCTGCAGACCCCGGTGCTGGAACAGCCGGCCCCGGGTACCGGGCAACAGCCCCAGGGCAGTGAGCTGCGCCTGGAGCGGGTGAGCTATGGCTACGACCCCGAGCATCCGGTGCTGGCGGACATCGACCTGGTGCTCGAACCCGGCACCACCACCGCCATCGTCGGGCCTTCCGGCGCCGGCAAGTCGACCCTGGCGCGGCTGCTGCTGCGGTTCTTCGATCCCAGCGCCGGGCGCATCACCCTGGGGGGCGTCGACCTGCGCCAACTCGAGAGCGCCAGCCTCTATCGCCATATCGGCTTCGTATTGCAGGACGTGCGCCTGATCCACGCCAGCGTTGGCGAGAACATCGCCCTGGGCAAACCCTCGGCCAGCCGCCAGGAGATCGAAGCCGCCGCGCGCCTGGCCAATATCCACGAGCAGATCCTGCGCTTGCCCCGGGGCTACGACTCGGTGGTGGGCGAGGACGCGCACTTTTCCGGGGGCGAGCAGCAACGCCTGAGCATCGCCCGGGCCGTGCTGCTCGACCCACCGGTGCTGGTGCTCGACGAAGCCACGGCCGCGGCGGATGCCGAAAGCCAGGTGGCGATCCAGGAAGCACTGGCGCGTTTCTCCCAGGGCCGCACCCTGCTGGTGATCGCCCATCGACTGGATACCGTGATGCACGCCGAGCGCATCGTGGTGCTCGACAACGGCCGTATCCGCGAACAGGGCCGGCACTCCCAGTTGCTCGAGCACGCAGGGCTGTATGCACGGCTCTGGAGGCTCGGTGGTTATGGCGATACCCGCAAGGAACAGGTAGCACAACCATGCTGAAGACCTTCATTCAACTGCTGGGCGAGGATGTCCCGGTATTGCGTCGCTATGCCTGGATGGCGGTGGGCTATGGCCTGCTCAGCGGCCTGACCATTACCGTCCTGGTGCCGTTGCTCGGCCACTTGCTGGCCGGCGACACGCAAGCGGCCATCGGTTGGCTGGCGCTGTTGCTGGCCGGCGTGCTGCTGTGCTGGCTCTGGCGACGCCGGGTGGAGCGCGCCGGGGTCGCGGTAGGCGTCGCCGTCCTGCAAGGCGTGCGCTTGCGCATGGGCGAGCATATCGCCCGGCTGCCGGTGGGCTGGTTCACCCCCGAGCACAACGCCCGGCTGGGCCACGTCATCACCCAGGGCATGATGGCCATCGCGCAGTTGCCGGCCCATGTGTTCACGCCCCTGATCAGTGCCGCGATGACTCCCTTGGCGATGGTCGTCGCCCTGGGCGTGCTGCACTGGCCGACCGGATTGCTGGCCCTTGTGGCCTTGCCGCTGCTGGCGCTTGCGGTGTCGTTCTCGACCCGCCTGGGGCGCCGCGCCGATAGCGCTTTCCATGCGCATTTCGCCAAGACCAGCCAGCGCATGGTGGAGTTCGCCCAGGCCCAGTCGGTGCTGCGTGCGTTCAACGGCGAGCAGGGCGGCACGCGCTTGCTGCGCCAGGCCATCGACCAGCAGCGCCAGTCCGCCGGGCGCTTGATCTACTTGTCGTCATTATCCTCGGTGCTCAATACCTGGGTGGTCCAGGGCATCTTCGCCGCCTTGTTGGTGAGTGCCGGCCTGTGGCTTGAACGTCTGTTGGGCTTGGGCCTGGAAACCGGCCCGGCCATCGCCCTGGCGGTGACCCTGGTAGTGGTCAGCCGCTTCGTCGATCCGCTGCTGGAACTGGCCAGCTATGGCGAGACCCTGCGCGGGGCCCTGGGCCAGCTCGAAGAGGCCAGCCGGATCCTCGCCGTGCCGCCTCTGGCCCAGGCCCAGTCGCCCCAGGCGCCGGGCGATGCCTCGATCGAACTGCAAGGCGTGAGCTTCGCCTATGGCCCTGGGCAGCCCGAGGTCCTGCGGGACGTCAGCCTGCGCCTGGCGCCGGGCAGCATGACTGCGTTGATCGGCGCGTCGGGTTCGGGCAAGACCACCCTGGCCAGGCTGATCGCCCGGTTCTTCGAGGTCGACCAGGGCAGCGTGCGGGTCGGTGGCGTGGATGTGCGGCAGATGTCCGAGGCGCAGCTGGCCGGGCACATCAGCCAGATCTTCCAGGATTCCTACCTGTTCCAGGGCAGCATTGCCGAAAACATCCGCCTGGGCGACCCCGAGGCCAGCATCGCCCAGGTCATGGAGGCCGCGCGCCAGGCCGGCGTGGTGGAGATCATCGAACGCCTGGCCCAGGGTATCGACACCCAGGTAGGCGAGGGCGGGGCGCGCTTGTCGGGAGGCGAGCGCCAGCGCATCGCCATTGCCCGGGCGCTGCTCAAGCAGGCGCCGATCCTCCTGGTGGACGAAGCCACCGCGGCCCTGGATGGCGAAAACCAGGCGGTCATCGCCCAGGCCCTGGCCAGGTTGCGCGGGCAGTGCACACTGGTGGTCATTGCCCACCAGCTGTCGACGGTGGCCATGGCCGACCAGATCGTAGTGCTGGACCAGGGGCGGGTGGTGGAGCAGGGAGCGCCGGATGAGCTGCGTGCCAGGCCGGGGTACTACGCGCGTTTGCTCGACCAGCGTGGCGCCGCCCAGGGCTGGCGGATCGGAGCGTCCCGCTGATGCGAGCCAGCTGGCTGGGGGCCTTCGTCATCCTCTGTGGTGCCTCGTTGCTGGTGGGCGCCCGGCAGTTCTCCCTGGAGCAGCTGTTGTCCGGGGCCGGCGATGCCTGGCTGACCCTCACCGCCAGCCGCCTGCCACGGTTGATGGCGCTGGTGCTCAGCGGCGTGGGGCTGGCGGTGTGCGGGGTGATCCTGCAGCACATCGTGCGCAACAAGTTCGTCGAGCCGGCCACCACCGGCGGCCTGGATGCGGCCAAGCTGGGCATCCTGCTGTCGCTGGTGCTGCTGCCGGGCGCCGGCACCCTGGGACGCATGCTGTTCGCCCTGGGGGTGTGCTTCGCCGCGAGCCTGGCCTTCGTCCTGATCATCCGCCGCGTGCCGTTGCGCAGCGCAGCATTGGTGCCGGTGATCGGCCTGATGTACGGCGGCGTGCTGAGCGCACTCGCCGAGTCCTACGCCTATCGCCATAACGTGCTGCAAAGCATGCAGGGCTGGTTGCTCGGGGACTTCTCCCGGGTGGTCCAGGGCCACTACGAAATCATCTACCTGATCCTGCCGATCGTGGTCCTGGCCTATCTGTATGCCCAGCGTTTCACCGTGCTGGGCATGGGCGAGGGCATGGCCGCGAGCCTGGGCCTGAATTATCCGGCGACGGTGGCCCTGGGGTTGCTGCTGGTGGCCGTGACCGTATCGGCCACGGTGATCACCGTGGGCTCGATTCCCTTCGTCGGCCTGGTGATCCCGCAGCTGGTCGCCCTGCGCCACGGTGACCAACTGGGCCGGACCCTGCCGCTGGTGGCCTTGGGCGGCGCATCGCTGCTGCTGGTCTGCGACCTGGTGGGGCGCCTGGTCATCTACCCCTACGAAGTGCCTATCGGCCTGACGGCCGGATGCCTCGGCGGCGTGCTGTTCTTGAGCCTGCTGGTACGGGGGCGCCGATGAAGCCTTCGCACTATGGGGTATGGCTTGCGGTGTGCGCCCTGGCGCTGCTGTTCCTGTTGCTGGGCTCGGGGCTGGATTTTGCCCAGGTGATCCCCAGGCGCCTGGTCCGGCTGGGGGCGATGGTGATGGGCGGGGTGTGCGTCGCCTGGTCGTCGATCGCCTTCCAGACCTTGACCGGCAACCGCATCCTAACCCCGGCGATCATGGGCTACGAGGCGGTGTACCTGCTGTTGCAGGCGGTATTGGTGGCGGTGCTGGGCATGTCCGGCCTGCTGGTGCTGGGCGCCCATGGCAACTTCGGGCTGTCGGTGCTGCTGATGCTGGCCTACTCCTGGGCGCTGCACCGCTGGCTGTTCGGCGATGGCCGGCGCGACCTGTTCTTGCTGCTGCTGGTGGGGCTGGTGCTGACCATGGTCATCGGCACCTTCACCCAGTTCGTCCAGTACCAGGCCAGCCCTGGGGAGTTCTCCATGCTGCTGGGGTTCAGCCAGGCCTCGTTCAACCGCGTGCAGTCCCAGCAGTTGCTGTATGCCGGGGGGCTGGTGGCGGGGCTGTGCCTGGTCGGGCGCAAGACCCTGGCGACCCTCGATGTGCTGGCGCTGGGGCGCGACCAGGCGATCTCCCTGGGGGTCGACTACCAACGCTGCGTGCGTCTGCAACTGGCATTGATCGCCTGTCTGGTGGCGGTGTCCACCAGCCTCCTGGGGCCCGTGGCCTTCATGGGGGTATTCGTGGCGAACATCGCCTATGCCCTGGCCGGGACCTTCCGCCACCGGGTCACGCTGCCCCTGGGCTGCGCCATTGCCGTGGGCCTGTTCCTGCTCGCCCAGCTGCTGGTCGAGCACCTGTTCAACTACAAGACCACCGTGGGCCTGCTGGTCAACCTGTTGTGTGGCGCTTACTTCCTGGCCCTGATGCTGCGTACCCGAGGAGCTGCATGATCACCGTCCACGACCTTCACAAGAGCTACGGCGCCAAGACTGTGCTGCACGAGATCAACGTGCAGTTCCCGGCCCGTCGCCTGACCTCGCTGATCGGTCCCAACGGCGCGGGCAAGTCGACCCTGTTGATGATGATCGCGCGGCTGCTGGAACCGACTCGCGGCAGCATCCTGGTGGCGGGCCGCGATACCCGTGGCATGGCCATCGGCGACTACGCCCGCACGGTGGCCACCCTGCGCCAGGCGCCGGACTTCAACCTGCGCCTGACGGTCGAGGAGCTGGTGGCCTTCGGACGCTTTCCCTACAGCCGCGGCGCCCTGACCCGCGCCGACCAGCAGGCCATCGACGAGGCCATTGCGTTTCTCTCGCTGCAGGAGCTGCGCGCGGCTTTCCTCGATGAGCTCAGCGGTGGCCAGCGGCAGATGGCGTTCCTGGCCATGACCATCGCCCAGCAGACCGACTACCTGCTGCTGGACGAGCCGCTGAACAACCTCGACATCAAGCATGCGGTGCAGATCATGCGCGCCCTGCGCCGGCTGTGCGACGAACAGGGGCGCACGGTGGTGCTGGTGGTGCACGACATCAACTTCGCCGCCAACTATTCGGACCACATCGTGGCGATGAAAAAGGGCGCCGTGCACGCCGCCGGCAGCGTCGCCCAGGTGCTGACCGAAGAGCGGCTGCGAGCGCTCTACGGGCTGGATTTCAGCATCAGCCATGACGCCCACGGCTACCTGTGCAACTACTTCAACCCCGCAAGAGAACTGAAATGACCCGACATCACGCAAGCAGGTATGGGACGTTTGCCCTGTTGGTGGCCGCGATCCTGGCCGGGCAGGGCTGCCAGGATAAAACCGCTACCTCGCCCGCGACGGGCCAGGCTGCTGCCAACCAGGCCCCGGCCTACGCCCCGGTCACGGTCCGGCACCAGCTGGGCACCACGCTGGTGGAGCGATTGCCCCAGCGCACGGTGGCCCTGGACATGAACGAAGTGGATTTCCTCGACCAGCTGGGCATTCCCGTGGCCGGCATGCCCAAGGATTTCATCCCGCACTTCCTGGCCCGGTACAAGCAGGCGGCCCAGGTCGAGGACCTGGGGGCGATCGTCCAGCCCAACCTGGAGCGGATCTACGCCGTCAAGCCGGACCTGATCCTGATCACTTCGCTGCAGGCCAGCCACTACCAGGAGCTGAGCGCGATCGCGCCGACGGTGCATTTCGACGTGGACTACCGCGACAGCCAGGGCCGGCATATCGAGGTCATCAAGGAGCACCTGGCGAGTCTCGGCGAGATCTTCGGCAAGCAGCAACAGGCCCGGGAGCAGGTCGCGCAACTGGAGGCCAAGGTGCAGCAGGCCCGGCAGGTCACGGCAGGCCGCCCTGAGCGTGCCCTGATCGTGTTGCACAACAACGGCGCCTTCAGCTCCTTCGGCGTGCATTCGCGCTATGGCTTCATCTTCGATGCGCTGGGCGTGAAAGCGGCCAGCCCCGAGGGCGAGAGCGGCCTGCATGGCCAGCCGATTTCCAGCGAATTCATCCAGCAGGCCAATCCCGACATCCTCTATGTGGTGGACCGCACCGCCGTGATGGAGGGGCGCCCGGCCCTGGATGCCCAGAGCCTGGACAACCCGCTGCTGCGCCAGACCAATGCCTGGAAGAACGGCCGCGTGGTCTTCGCCGATGCCCAGGCCTGGTACGTCACCGCCGCCAGCCCGACCTCGGTGAGGCTGATGATCGACGACGTCATCAAGGGTTATCAGCCCTGATTCGAGCCAAGGGCTGTTCGCGGGCACTTATGCGATAGCAAGTGATTATCAACAGCCTTAGCTCTTTTATTTGAATTAAGCCGGCCCTCCAAAAAAACACTGCCTTCTCACTTCAACGGAGCTGTAGCGTGACTCACCGTCATTCTTTCCATCGCAATGCACACCTTTCCCAGGCCTTGGTCGCCCAACCCCTGGCCGTCGGCGTCCACCGCGGGCTGGCAGGGCTGGCCCTGGGGGTCCTGGCCACGCTCGCGGCGCCGGCGGGCGCAGAGGTTCGCGAGCCGGCCGAAGCGACCCAGGACCGGGTACTGGCGTTGCCCGCCACCACGATCCAGGGCGAAGCCGTCTCCAGCCTGCCACCGGCCTACGCGGGGGAGCAGGTGGCCTCTGGCGGCAAGCTCGGCTTGCTGGGCAACAAGGACTTCATGGAGACCCCGTTCAGCACCATCAGCTACACCGAGAAATACATCGAGGACCGCCAGGCCAAGAGCATCACCGATGTGATCGCCGCCACCGATCCGGCGGTGTTCAGCAACGGCTTGACCGGCACCTTTAGCGAGAACTACTCGATTCGCGGCTTCGCCTCGGACATCAGCGACGTGACCGTCGACGGGCTGTTCGGCATGGCGCCGTTCTATCGCGTGTCCCCCGAAATGTACGAGCGCATCGAAGTGCTCAAGGGCCCTTCGGCGTTGCTCAACGGCATGCCGCCAGGCGGCTCGGTGGGCGGCACGGTCAACCTGGTGCCCAAGCGTGCCGGCAACGAACCGCTGACACGCCTGACCGGCAGCTACATGTCCGATTCGCAGCTTGGGGGGCATCTGGACATGGGCCGGCGCTTTGGCCAGGACCAGCAGTTCGGCGTGCGTTTCAACGGCGTCCACCGCGAAGGCGATGCGGCCACCGACCACCAGAAGCAGAAAGCCGACCTGGCGTCATTGGCCCTGGACTGGCGGGGCGAACGCGCGCGGTTGTCCCTTGACCTGTACGACGCCGACCAGCGCATCACCGGCCAGAACCGTGGGATGGGCCTGGCTGCCGGGGTTGCGGTGCCCAGGCCGCCCAAGGCCGGTTCGCTGCTCAACCCCGACTGGGCGACGGTGGAAAGCAAGGACAAGGGCGCGATCCTGCGTGGCGAGTTCGACCTCAGCGAACAACTGACCGCCTATGCCGCGGTGGGTGGCAGCAAGAGCGACTACGCCTACAACGGCGCCATGATCGCCACGGTGATCAACGATGCCGGCGACCTGCGCAGCAGCATGGGCCAGTTGAAGTTCCAGGTGCGCAAGGTTTCGGCGGAAACTGGCCTCAAGGGCCAGTTCCAGGCGGGCGAGATCAAGCACCAGTGGTCGTTGAACGCCACCCAGTACTCGGACAAGAAGAAGGATTGGGGGCGTCGCTGGGTGCCCGGTGCCGACTGGACCACCAATATTTACCACCCGACCTGGGGTCCCAAGGCGTCCACCCGTTGGCCGCTGATCATGCACAGCGAGACCCGCCTGCGCAGCTACGGCGTGGCCGATACCTTGGCGGTGCTGGACGATCGCCTGCAACTGACCCTGGGCGTGCGCCGCCAGGAGGTGCTCAGCGATACCTTCAGCGTCAGCACCGGCAAGCGCACCTCGCGCTATGACGAAAGCGCCACCACCCCGGCGGCCGCGGTGCTGTTCAAGGCCACCGACGACCTGTCGCTGTATGCCAACTACATCGAGGGCCTGAGCAAAGGCGGCACGGCGCCGCTGACCGCCGCCAACGCCGGCGCGATCTTCGCGCCCTACAAGACCAAGCAGAAGGAAGTCGGCCTGAAGCTCGACCTGGGCTCCTTCAGCCATACCCTAGCGTTGTACGAGATCACCCGTCCCGGCAGCTACACCGATCCGGCCACCAACCTCTACTCCATGGGGGGCGAACAGCGTAACCGCGGGGTGGAGTGGGGCTTCTTCGGGGCGCCGCTGGACGACGTGCGGTTGATGGGCGGCGTCGCCCATGTCGACCCCAAGCTGACCAAGACCGAGGGTGGCCGCAACGACGGCAAGAACGCCACTGGCTACCCCGAACTGCAAGGCAAGCTCGGCGTGGAATGGGATACCCCGGTGCTGCAGGGCCTGACGCTGACCGCCAACGCCACGGCGCTGTCCAAGCAGTACATCAGCGCCGACAACCAGCAGTCGATTCCCGGCTACACCCTGTTCGACGTGGGCGCCCGCTACGCCACCCAGGTCGCCAACCGCCCGGTGACCCTGCGGGGCAACGTCAGCAACCTCACCAACAAGGCCTACTGGGGAATGCCGCTGACCACCAGCCTGGGCCTGGGTGCGCCACGCACCTTCGAGCTGTCCGCCTCGGTGGACTTCTGAAACCCTAGCCCATGAGCGTCCACGGGCAGGCACTGGGCCTGCCCGTGGAGCGGATCGTTTGCGCTCTGGATGGCTGGCGCAGGATCAGCCCTGGCAGAAGCGGATGCGATTGCCGAAGGGGTCGTAGACTTCCAGGGTCTTGCCCCAGTCTTCTTCGACGATATCGGGGCGGCCGTAGCCGTAGCGCTTGGCTTGCAGTTCATCGCGCAGTTGTTCGATGTTGTGCATCGGCACGAAAATCGTCGCCCCGGGGCTGGCATCGCCATGGTGCTCGGACAGATGCAGTTGCAGGCCATTGCGGCTGATGCCCAGGTACAGCGGCAGGTCGGCTTCGAAGCGGTGTTCGAACTCCACGGCGAACCCGAGGAAATCGAGGTAGAACTCGCGAGCCTTGGCTTCGTCGAACATCCGCAGGATCGGGATGGCCTTGTCGAAGCTGATCCCCTGGGGTTGTTCCTGGGGCAGGGCTGCGGCGGCGGTGTTCCAGTCCTTGTAGCCCAGTTGCCGGGCCACGCTTTCCAGCGCAGTGGCGTGGCTGATCGACGGGTCGTGGGAAGCGAGCGCGGTGCGCAGGCGCTTGGCCATTTGCTTGGCGTGTTCGAGAGTGATCATCGTTGCTCCTGTTCGCCGAGGTGCAGGGGTGCTCGCGTTGCCGGGCCTCGACTGTCAAGAGTGACGACAGGGTAGGGGGGACAGCGATGCTTTCACCATTCCTTGCGGATGCGAGCGGCAGGTAGCATCGACCTGGGCCGATGATACACAGCGGGTTTTACCCGTGAAAGCGGCGCTGCGGACTCAGGCCAGCAGCTCGCTGATCCAGCGGGCCTTGCGCTGGGTGTCCTGCAGTTTCTCCTCGGGCACCGCCTGCTGCGCCCGGGCGAAGTGGGCCAGGATCTTGTGCTTCTGGCGCAACTTGCGCTGCCACTTGGCCAGGAATGCCGGGCTGCGCTCCTGCATCTGCAGCGGGCCGAAGTACAGCTGCTCGGCGCTGTAGCTTGGGCTGGCGCCGCGCTCGGCGACGATGATCTCGTAGTCGAAGCGGTTCTCGCGCAGCACCTCTTCGAAAAGGATGGCGTAGCCGTTGTCCATCAGCCATTGACGCAGCGGCTGCTCGCCGCCGTTGGGCTGCATGACCAGGCGCTCGCGACCATCGAGGCGTGCCTTGCCGGCCTCGAGGATGTCGCGGATGGTCTCGCCGCCCATGCCGCAGAAGCTGATGGCGGTGATCCCGTCTCCCGGCTCGATTGCCGCCAGGCCATTGGCCAGGCGCACGCTGATGCGTTGGCCGAAACCGCTGGCGAGGGCGCTGCGTTGGGCCGAGTGGAAGGGCGTCAGCGCCACCTCGCCAGCCACTGCCCTCTCGATGGCGCCACGGCTCAGCAACGCCAGCGGCAGGTAGCCGTGGTCCGAGCCGATATCGGCCAGGCGCGCCCCAGCCGGTACCTGGGCCGCGACGCGCTCCAGGCGCATGGACAATGTCTGTTGGTTCAACTGCAACCTCTTTCTTGCGTGGGCCCGCCACATCTCGGGCCGGATCGGGGGGCGATTCTGTCGGGCGCCGCCGCGTATTTCAAATGCAGGCGATCAGGCCCACTGGCGACGGATGGGGACGGTACCACGCCAGGCGATCATTTGGTCATTGTTGATGACCAGTTGCTTCTCCGGGATTCACCTTGCAGCCAGGGACATACGTCGCTTTTACGGCCTTTGACTGACCGGATCTTAACGGGGTTTGGGAAGTTTCTGATCTTTTTTCCTGGGGCTTTGCTTGAGAATGCAGCAGTCTGGATCGGAAATTGACCAGTTAATGGTTTTTGTTGAACCAGTTTGACCGTCCAGGCATGACCTAGACCCACCCGGGAATCTGCCGGTCCAGCGCCAGGTATTCGCTGGAACCACCAATCGGGTTGCCAGGGCAAGCAGGAGAGCAGTGATGAACAAGAACAACAAAAAACGATACCTCAAGGCCCTGGCGGTGTTCCGGCGGCGCTACCTGCCGCCACGGGACGATCCGCGAGGGCACGGCCTGGGTTGGGCGGGGCTGCCATGCTCGCATGCCTGGCCGGATGCCGAGCCCACCAAAGCAGGCTCGGGTGGCGTACGCAACGGGAGCCTGGCATGGACTTCCTGAACGAATATGGGCAGGTCCTGGCCAGGGGACTGCTGGTGACCCTGATGCTGGCGCTGGGCAGCTGGCTGCTGGCCTTCGCCGTCGGCCTGCTGGTGACGTTGCTGCGCCTGGCCGGGGGGCGCTTCGTCGGCCTCTGGGTTATGGCGTTCATCGAGTACCAGCGCAACGTCCCGCCCCTGGTGCATCTGTTCCTGTGGTACTTCGGCGTGAGCAGCCTGCTGCCCGAGGCGCTCCAGGAGTGGTTGAACGAGCATCACGGCGAGCTGGTATTCGCGCTGATCGCCATCGGGCTGTACTACGGCGCCTACTTCGCCGAGGACATCCGCAGCGGCCTGCGCAGCATCGCTGCGGGGCAGCAGGAAGCAGCGCGGGCCCTGGGCCTGGGCCGGGCCGGCGCCCTGCGTCGGGTGATCCTGCCCCAGGCGCTGCGAGTGGCGATCGCGCCTTTGCTGAGCAACACCGTGATGCTGATGAAGACCACCAGCCTGGCGATGGTCATCGGGGTGATGGAGCTGACCTACGTCACCAAGGAGGTGGCCAGCGGCACCTTCCGCATCTTCGCCACCTATGGGCTCAGCACCGTCCTGTACGTGGCGGTGGCGCTGAGCCTGTTGCTGGCCGGTGGTTGGCTGGGCCGGCACCTGCGGATCAGGGGGCGCTGAACATGCTGGAGATCATCCAGGAGTACGGGTTGCTGTTCCTGCTGGGGTCCTACCCCAATGGCCCGCTGGGCGGCATCGTCGCCACGCTGCTGCTGTCGATCATCGGCATCGGCCTGGCGTTCCCGTTGAGCGTGCTGCTGGCCCTGGCCCAGCTCAGCCCCGCGAAGGTACTGCGCTATCCGGCCATGGGCGTCGGCTACCTGTTGCGCAGCATTCCGCTGGTGATGCTGATCTTCGGGGCCTATTTCGTGGTGCCGATCATCCTCGGGCGACCGGTTGCCGGCTTCACCACCATGGCGGTGACGCTGGTGGTGTTCCAGGCGGTGTACCTGGCGGAAATCGTCAGGGCGGGCATCGAGTCGCTACCCAAGGGGCAGGGCGAGGCCGCCGCGGCACTGGGCATGGGCTACTGGACCCGGACCCGCAGGGTGATCCTGCCCCAGGCCCTGGGGAACATGCTGCCGAGCATGGTTGGCCAGTTCGTCACCACCATCAAGGACACCTCGCTGGGCTACGTGATTGGCGTCAACGAGCTGACCTATGCCGCCAACCAGGTCAACAGCACGGTGATCACCGAGCCCTTCAGCGTGTTCCTGGTGCTGTCGCTGGCCTATTTCGCCATCTGTTTCGCCCTGACCCAGGCCGCCCGCCTGCTGGAGGCGCGCCTTGCCCGCAACAACGGGCGGATGCCCGCCACTTCCCACCATCCACGCCCGGCTCCGGCCCAGGGGTATTGATCATGCACAACCACAACGCTGCCCTGGCAGCTTCCAGCGTCATCATCGCCCTGGACAAGGTGAACAAGTGGTACGGCGAACACCAGGTGCTCACGGACATCAGCGCCCAGGTGAAGAAGGGCCAGGTGGTGGTGCTGTGCGGGCCGTCCGGTTCGGGCAAGTCCACCTTGATCCGCACCATGAACCGCCTGGAGGCCATCGGCTCGGGGACCATCCATGTCAATGGCCAGGACGTCCAGGGCCGGCAGGTGGACGTGAATGCCATGCGCAGCCACATCGGCTTCGTGTTCCAGCAGTTCAACCTGTTTCCCCACCTGTCCGTCCTGGAGAACGTCACCTGCGGGCCGCTGTGGGTACGCAAGGCGGCAGCGGCGCCGACCCGCGAACTGGCCCTGGGCCTGCTGGACAAGGTCGGCCTGGGGCACAAGGCCGGGGCCTATCCGAACCAGCTGTCGGGTGGCCAGCAACAGCGCGTGGCCATCGCCCGGGCATTGGCCATGCAGCCGCCGGTGATGCTGTTCGATGAGCCCACCAGCGCCCTGGACCCGGAAATGGTCGGCGAGGTGCTGGCGGTGATGAAGGCCCTGGCGGCCGAGGGCATGACCATGGTTTGCGTGACCCACGAGATGCACTTCGCCCGGGAGGTGAGCGACGTGGTGTGGTTCATGGACCAGGGCCGCCTGCTGGAGGTGGCGCCTCCCGGCGAGTTCTTCAACAGGCCCAGGCATCCCCGGGCGCAGCAGTTCCTTTGCGACATAGGTCGCCGCTGAGTCATCCACAGAGGAGCAACAGAATGAACGATCCATCCATTGCCGCCATGCTGGCGAACCCTCCCGGAATCATCGTCTGCGACCCGGCCAGGACCGCCGCCTTGCTGGGCTTCGAGCAGTTGGTCGAGGCCCTCGGGCGGGCGGTGCGGGAACTGGCGGCCGGTTCGATCTTGAGCCCGGAGCGCATGGTGGTGCCCCTGGGCGAGGGCGGGGTGCTGCTCAGCATGCCGGCCAGCGCGCCGGACATCGCGATCCACAAGCTGGTGAACGTGCAGCAGGCCAATGCCCGGCGCCACCTGCCCACCTTGCATGGCAATGTCACGGTGTGCGACGCGGCCACCGGCAGGCTGCTGTGCCTGCTGGACGGCCCGGAAGTGACCGGGCGCCGCACCGCCGCCGTCACCCTGCTGGCCCTGCGCACCTTCCTGCCCCAGCCTGTGCAGCGGATCCTGATCTTCGGCACCGGTGCCCAGTCGCGGTTTCATGTCCAGGCCATCAACGCGCTGTATCCCCAGGCCAGGATCTGGGTACGGGGCCTGGACCTCGCGTCCGCCACGCAGTTCTGCGAGGCCAATCGCCAGTGGCATGGCCAGTTGCAGGCGATGGATGAGGACATGCCGGAGGTCGATGCGGTCATTACCCTGACCACCAGCCTCGAGCCGGTTTACGACCAACCGGCCCGGGCCGGGTGCCTGGTCGTCGGGGTCGGCGCCTTCAAGCCGGAAATGGCCGAGCTGGGCAAGACCCTGCTCGACGGCAGCCTGATCTATGCCGACGACCCGGCCGGTGCTCGCCACGAGGCCGGGGACCTGCTGCGTGCGGCGGTGGACTGGTCCCAGGTGAGGTCCCTGGCCAGTGCGCTGGATGGTGCCGTCGAGCCTGGGCGTCCGGTGGTGGTCAAGAGTGTCGGTACCGCCGCCTGGGACCTGGCGGCTGCCCGTGTAGCCCTCGCCAACCTCATGGCCGAGCGCGCCTGAATCCATTGTCCAAGGGGGAGTCGACCATGCGTATCACCCGCAGCATCAACACCGTGGAAGTCCATACCGGCGGCGAGCCGTTTCGGATCGTGACCTGCGGCCTGCCGAGGTTGCCCGGCAAGACCATCATCGAGCGTCGTGCCTGGCTACGGGACCATGCGGACGATATCCGCCAGGCCCTGATGTTCGAGCCGCGCGGCCATGCCGACATGTATGGCGGCTACCTCACCGAGCCGGTCTCGCCCACGGCGGACTTCGGCATCATCTTCCTGCACAACGAAGGCTACAGCGACCACTGCGGCCACGGCACCATCGCCCTGGCGACCGCCGCCGTGGAGCTGGGCTGGGTCGAGCGGACGTCGCCACGGACCCGGGTCGGCATCGATGCTCCCTGCGGTTTCATCGAAGCCTTCGTCGAGTGGGATGGCCAGCATGCCGGTAGCGTGCACTTCATCAACGTGCCGTCGTTCATCTACCGTCGCGACGTGACGGTCCAGACCCCGAGCTACGGTCCGGTCACCGGCGATATCGCCTATGGTGGGGCCTTCTATTTCTATACCAGCGGTGCGCCCCATGGCCTGCCAATCCGCGAGTCGGCGGTGGAGGCGTTGAAGACGTTCGGGGCCGAGGTGAAGCGCGCGGCCAATGCCGCGTTCCCGGTGGTGCATCCCGAGATTCCCGAGATCAACCACATCTACGGCACCATCATCGACGGTGAGCCGCGCCTGCCCGGGTCGACCCAGGCCAACTGCTGCATCTTCGCCGACCGCGAGGTGGACCGCTCACCCACAGGTTCCGGCACCAGCGGCCGGATCGCCCAGCTTTACCTGCGGGGGCAGATCGACCGGGACCAGGTGCTGGTCAACGAGTCGGTCATAGGTTCGGTGTTCAGCGCCAGGGTCATCGAAGAAACCCGGGTGGGGGAATTCCAGGCGGTTATCCCGGAAGTCTCGGGCACGGCCTACATCTGTGGGTTCTGCAACTGGATCATCGATGAGCGTGACCCGCAGCGGCACGGCTTCCTGGTCCGCTAGCGCGGCGTTAGCTGCTGCGCGCACAACATTGCCATGCCTATTTTTCCTGGGGACACAGATATGAAACGCGGTTTTTCATCGTGGGGTTCTGCCATTGCCACTTGCCTGTTGCTGGGGGCGGCTGGCGTCCAGGCCGCGCAACTGGACGAGATCAAGGCTCGTGCAGTGCTGGTCTGCGGCGTACTGGATATCTTCGAGCCATTCGGCTACACGGACGTGAAGACGCGCTCGGTGGTCGGTTATGACGTGGACGTTTGCCAGGCGGTGGCCGGCAAGCTGGGAGCGAAGGTCGAGATCAAGCCGGTATCCATCGAAGCGCGTATCGCCGAGTTGCAACAGGGCCACATGGATGTGCTCGGCGCGGGGCTGGCCCATACGCCGCTACGCGCCGAGCAGGTGGCATTTTCCGATGCCTACTATGTGAGCGAGAACGTGCTGGCGGTCAGGGCCGGTCGGGGCATCACCGCCCTCGGCGAGCTGGATGGCAAGCGCATCAGCTACGTCAAGGGCAGCATCAGCGAGGCCTATATCAGGCAGGCCTTGCCGGGCGCGACGGCGGTCGGCTTCGAGGATGTGTCCAGCGCCTTCACCGCCTTGCTCCAGGGCAAGGTCACGGGTTTCAGTACTTCGCAGGAGGTCCTGCACAAGTTGCTCAACCGCCTGGGTGACAAGGCCGGGCAGTACAGCATTCTGCAACCGGCCATCGGCCGGGAAGTCTGGGGCCTGGGCATACGTCGAGACGAGCCGGGCATGCTCGTCGCGGTGAATTCGGCGTTGCGCGAGCTGGAGGCCGAGGGGACGATGCAGGCCATCTTCGACAAGTGGCTGGGAGCCCAGACCCTCTACCGGATGCAGCGCTCCTTCAAGGTCCAGCCGATGCGCTGAACGCAGCGCGCGAGGGGCCGGCATGGCACGTCCATGCCGGCCCTCGTTCATTCCCGCGAGCTGATATCACGGCGCACCCGCTTGAGGTGGCCTTCGACGTAGAAAGCGGCCGCGTCTTCGTCGCCGCTGATGATCGCTTCGTAGATCAGGCGGTGTTCGGCCGCATACAGCTGGATGCGTTCGGGGTCGTAGATTCCGTCGTCCCGCAGGCGGTTCCACAACGGTTGCTCCATGGTCTTGTTGATTTCCTCGGCGATCCGCGTAATCAGGATATCGCCGGTCATCATCGCGAGCTGGCGGTGGAACAGCCGGTCGGCTTCGCTCCAGCGCGCTTGTTGCAGCGGATCGCCGATGTCCTTCACATCGCTCATCTGTTCCAGGTAGCGCTCGGCCAATGGGTCGCGCTGGGCACGGCGGGCGGCCAGGCGGGCTATCGCCGGTTCGATCAGCAAGCGTACTTCGAGGGTACTGATGGGGCTGAAGTCGGCATCCACCGGTGGCAGACCGGCATAATCCGGTGCCGCTTCGTTCACCTGCAGCGGGCAATCGGCGACGTAGGTGCCTGAGCCATGGCGGGTGATCACCATGCCTTCGTTCTGCAAGGCACCGATCGCTTCGCGTACGGCGGGCCGGCTGACTTTCAGCCGCTGCGCCAGGTCGCGTTCGGAGGGCAGGCGCGAGCCATGGGCATACTGGCCGCTCAGGATGCCGGCGCGGATCTGGTCGGCAACCTGCTCGTAGATCTGCTTGGGGCGAAAGTCTGCTTGCATGGTGGCGGTCTCTCGGGGCACTAGCCGTCGGCTTGGGTTTGGCAGGTCGTGAATGTCAGGAGCCCATGGTACCGCTCGTGAAGACGGGAAACAGGGGGGGCGGCATTTTCCGTTGTTGTTATCGGATGGCAGTGGCTGCCTGGTCAGATTGTTGCTGAGCCGTGGCGAACATGGGGCAGCCCCGCAGTCCGGTGCCTGAAACAAAAAAGCACCCGAACAGGCGGTGTGAAAACGTCGCGAGTGAAGGCAAGACAAGGCAAAAACAGGCGAGGAAGCGGAGTTTACTGGCTGTAAATGAGCGCTCTGAGCCTGTTTTTAACGCAGTATTGCCAAACGCAGTAGTTTTCCCACAGCCTGCGAAGGTGCTTTCCTGCCGAAGCCCTCAGTTGGCCAGGCCAGCCATCCTGGCCCGTGCCGCGTGCAGTTTCTTGTAGCTGTCGATCAACCGCAGGTGCCGGTCCAGGCCCTCCAGTTGCATGCTGGTAGGCGTCAGGCCATGGAAGCGCACGCTGCCCCGTACCGAACCGATCACCGCGTCCATGCGCTCGTTGCCGAACATGCGGCGCAAGTTGGCTTCGTAGTCCGCCAGCTCCAGCTCGTCGTCCAGTTGCACTTCCAGCACCGCGTTCATGGCCTGGTAGAACAGGCCGCGCTCGACGGTGTTGTCGTTGTACTGCAGGAACATCTCCACCAGTTCCTTGGCCGGGTCGAACTGGCCCAGGGCCACGTGGATCAGCAGCTTCAGCTCGAGGATGGTCAACTGGCCCCAGGCGGTGTTGTCGTCGAACTCGATGCCGATCAGGGTGGTGATGTCGGTGTAGTCGTCCAGCTCGCTTTGCTCCAGGCGTTCCACCAGGCCGCGCAGGCCGTCTTCGTCCAGGCTGTGCAGGTTGAGGATGTCTTCGCGGAAGAACAGCGCCTTGTTGGTGTTGTCCCAGATCAGGTCGTCCACCGGGTAGATTTCCGAGTAGTCCGGCACCAGGATCCGGCAGGCGGTGGCGCCCAGGTGCTGGTACACCGCCATGTAGCTTTCCTTGCCCAGGCCTTCGAGGATGCCGAACAGGGTCGCGGCTTCCTCGGCGTTGGAGTCGGCGCCCTGGCTGGAGAAGTCCCACTCGACGAATTCGAAGTCGGCCTTGGCGCTGAAGAAGCGCCACGAGACCACGCCGCTGGAATCGATGAAGTGCTCGACGAAGTTGTTCGGCTCCATCAGCGCCTGGCTCTCGAAGGTCGGCTGCGGCAGGTCGTTCAGGCCCTCGAAGCTGCGGCCCTGGAGCAGTTCGGTAAGGCTGCGTTCCAGCGCCACTTCGAAGCTCGGGTGGGCGCCGAAGGAGGCGAACACGCCACCGGTGCGCGGGTTCATCAGGGTCACGCACATCACCGGGAATTCACCGCCCAGGGAAGCGTCCTTGACCAGCACCGGGAAGCCTTGCTCCTCCAGGCCCTGGATGCCCGCCAGGATGCCCGGGTACTTGGCCAGCACTTCCTGGGGCACGTCCGGCAGGGCGAGCTCGCCTTCGAGGATCTCGCGCTTGACCGCTCGTTCGAAGATTTCCGACAGGCACTGCACCTGGGCCTCGGCCAGGGTGTTGCCGGCGCTCATGCCGTTGGAGAGGTAGAGGTTCTCGATCAGGTTGGAGGGGAAGTACACCACTTCGCCATCCGACTGGCGCACGAAGGGCAGCGAGCAGATGCCGCGCTCGATGTTGCCCGAGTTGGTGTCGTACAGGTGCGAGCCGCGCAGCTCGCCGTCGGGGTTGTAGATCCCGAGGCAGTATTCGTCGAGGATTTCCTTGGGCAGGGCATCCTTGCGCCCTGGCTGGAACCAGCGCTCGTCGGGGTAGTGGACGAACTCGGCGTTGGCGATCTCCTGGCCCCAGAACTGGTCGTTGTAGAAGAAGTTGCAGTTCAGGCGCTCGATGAATTCGCCCAGGGCCGAGGCCAGGGCGCTTTCCTTGGTCGAGCCCTTGCCGTTGGTGAAGCACATCGGCGACTGCGCGTCGCGGATATGCAGCGACCAGACGTTGGGCACGATGTTGCGCCAGGAGGCGATCTCGATCTTCATCCCCAGGCCCGCGAGGATCGCCGACATGTTGGCGATGGTCTGCTCCAGCGGCAGGTCCTTGCCGGGGATGCGGGTGCTGGTGCCGGCATCCAGGCTCGGCATCAGCAGGGCCTGGGCATCGGCGTCCAGGCTCTCCACTTCCTCGATCACGAACTCGGGGCCGGTCTGCACCACCTTCTTCACCGTGCAGCGATCGATGGAGCGCAGGATGCCCTGGCGATCCTTCTCGGAGATGTCCGCGGGCAGCTCGACCTGGATCTTGAAGATCTGGTTGTAGCGGTTTTCCGGATCGACAATGTTGTTCTGCGACAGGCGGATGTTGTCGGTGGGGATGTCGCGGGTCTGGCAGTACAGCTTCACGAAGTAGGCGGCGCACAGCGCCGAGGAAGCCAGGAAATAGTCGAACGGACCCGGTGCCGAGCCGTCGCCCTTGTAGCGGATCGGCTGGTCGGCCACCACCGTGAAGTCATCGAACTTGGCTTCAAGTCGGAGGTTGTCGAGAAAGTTGACCTTGATTTCCATGGGAGCTACCAGAATGACGAGCAAGACGAAAAGGCCGCCATTATCCGGTTTTTCACCCGGAAGTCTTGCGCTTTTGCGCCATGGCCGCCGACCGGTCCAGGCTGTCGCGTTCAGCCCGGCAGGCGGGGTGGCAGCGTCTCGAGCCAGCTGTCGATGTCCTGCACGCCTCGCAGATGAATCACCGGCACCTGGGGCGCCACGGCCTGGCGGACCTGTTCGATGCCCGGGCGATTGTGCTGGTCGAAGCGCCACACGAAACCCAGGAACTTGAGGAACTCCAGGTTCAGTTGCTCGTGGCAACCTGCCGGCAGGTCGGCGCGTGGACGGTTGCGCAGGCTGCGCATGAACACCCGGCGCAGACAGGTGGTGCGCGGGGTGTCGAGCCAGATCACCAGCTCGGCGCGGGGCAGGCGCAGGTCGAAGGTGCGCCGCGAATAATTGCCTTCGCAGATCCAGGCATCCGTGGCGACGGCCTCGCGGACCCGGCTGCGGAACAGCTGTGTATCGGCCTCGACCCAGCCGGGCTCCCAGAACAGCCGGTCCAGGTGCACCACCGGCACTGCGAGACGGCGCCCCAGCTCCCGGGCCAGGGTGGATTTGCCGCTCCCGGCGTTGCCCAGTATCACGATGCGTTGCATAACCTGGCCCCAGGGAAAAAGCCGCGCAGTCTAGCATCGGCTCCCGGGGCCGGGCAGGGGGTTAGTGCACGCTGTTGGCAAACAGCCCGAGGAGGAAGTCGCGTACGTGGATCAGGCGCGGACTGCGCATCGCGGTCTTGTTCCAGACCAGGTACAGCTCGTTGCTGGGCGCCTCCTCCAGCGGAGTCAGGGACACCAGGCGGCCGGCTGCCAGGGCTTCGCGACACTGGTAGTCGGGCAGCACGCTCCAGCCTTGGCCCTGGACCACCAGGTCCTGGATGATGCGCAGGTCGGCGATGGTCAGTGCGGCCTGCAAGGTCGGGGCGAACTGGAATAGAGCGGTCCATACCGGGCGGATCAGCGGCAGGTCTTCGTCGAAGGCAATCAGCGGCACAGCGGCCAGTGCCTCGGCCGATGGTCGCTTGCCCAGTTTCCGGGCCAGCTCCGGGGCCAGCACCAGGAGGAACCGCTCGGTCAGCAGCCGGGCGAAGCCATGGGCATGTTCGTCCGGCAGCGAGGCGGTGATCGCCAGGTCCGCGGTCGAGCTGTCCAGCAGGCTGTAGATGCGCTCGCGGTTGCCGGTGTGCAGGCGGATCTGCAAACCCTGCTCCAGCAGGGGCGCGAGCCCCGAGGCCAGCTTGCCGTGGATGAAGTCCGAAGGCCCGGCGATGTGCACGGTACCGCTCAGTTCATCGCTCTGGCGGTAGGAGGCCATGCGCATTTCCAGCCCGTCGAGCATCGGCCCGATGGCGCGGGCCAGCTCGTCGGCGGCCTCGGTCGCGGTCACGCCCCGCGAGCGCCGCACGAACAGCGGTTTGCCGACGAAGGCTTCCAGCGCCTGGATGTGCAGCGAGGCGCCGGGCTGGGTCATGCCCAGCGCCTGGGCGGCACGGGAGAAGGATTGCAGGCGGTAAGCCTCGATGAAGGTACGCAGATGGTCCAGATGGCTCATGAAGCGGTATCGCGCCGCGGTGGGCGCCCTCGCGAAGTGTTCCCGGTTGATTGGCGGACAAGCGTCCGGCGGCGCGTTGGCTGGCCGGCCAAGGGCTGACCAGCATAGTGGCAAGCCTGCTTGAGGTATAAAAATAATTTGGCCTGACTGCCAAAAGGTTAATTTTTTGAAATGACAGGGTCTCTCTACGATTGCGCGCATCCCTGGCCCCAGGCCGGTTTTCCAACTCTTCGGAGCGCGTGTCCATGCCCTTCATCGTCTATATCTTCGGCCTCAGCGCCTTTGCCCTGGGGCTTGCCGAATTCGTGCCCATCGGCCTCACCGACGTCATCGCCCAAGACCTGGGCCTCAAGCTCGAGCAGGCCGGTGGCACGGTCACCCTGTATGCCCTGGGCGCGACCGGCGCCGCACCGATCCTTACGGCCCTGACCGCAAGCTGGCCGCGCAAGCGGGTGATGCTCGGCACCGTGCTGGTGTTCTGCGCCGGGAGCCTGGGCGCCGCCCTCGCCAGCAGCCTGTGGGCGCTGTTGGCGGCGCGCTTTATCGCGGGCATGGGCCACGGCCTGTTCCTGGCCGTGGCTTCCAGCACCGCCGCGCGCCTGGCCGGACCGAAGCAGGCCGGGCGTGCGGTGGCGGTGGTGTTCTCGGGGTTCACCCTGGCCATGGCCATTGGCGTGCCCATCAGTACCTACCTCGGCGGCCTGTGGTCCTGGCGGCCGGTGCTGGGGGCGATTGCCGGGTTCGGTGCATTGGGTTTCCTCGGGCTGCTGGGCATGGTCGAGCCGGCCAGGACCCCAGGAGAGGCCGCTGGCGAATCCGTGGTCCAGGCACTTCGGGCGTTGCTGCATCCAGCCTTGCTGGTGGCGGCCCTGGTGACCGTGCTGGGGTATGCCGGCTCGTTCAGCGCCTATACCTACATCGCGCCGCTGTTGACCGGGGTGACCCAGGTCAGCATCGCCACGGTTGGCCTGTTCATGCTCGGTTATGGCGTGCTCGCCGCAGTCGGCAACCTGTTGGGGGGACGGCTGACCGATCGCCTGGGTGTCGACCGGGCCAGCCTCATGGTGCTCGTCGGCATCGCCGGGTGCGGGCTGGGATTCTGGGGGCTGGCGCATTCGGCCCTGGGCATGGCGCTCTGCGTGGCCTTGCTGGGGCTGTTCACCTACGCCGCGGTGCCGGCCTTGCAGGCTCGGTTGATCGGCATCGCCGAGCGGCATGCACCCCATGCCCATGCAGTGGCGGCCGGGCTCAATATCGCCGGTTTCAACCTGGGAATCGCCCTGGGAGCGTGGCTGGGGGGCGTTACCCTGGGGGCGCTGGGGATTGCCCACATGGGCCTGGCCGGGGCGGGGCTGGCCTCAGCCGGGCTGGTGCTGCTGGGGTGGCTGGTGGCCGTCGCGCCGGGGCGCACTGTGGCCCGTACCAGGCGTTCGCCGTGCTGAAGGGCTAGTGGTCGCCTGGCCAGGGCCTGGTTTCCCGCTCTCGTGCCGCGACGCCCTGGCGCCCCTGGGCCGGGGTCTGGCCTGCTTGGGTCTTGAACAGCCGTACGAAGTAGCTGACGTTTTCGTAGCCGGCTTCGTAGGTGATCGCCTTGACCGACATGTCGCTGGCCAGCAGCAGTTTCTTGGCCTTGTCGACCCACATCCATTGCAGGCCGGCGGCTTCCTGGCGGCCTGCGGTCCACCTGGACGCAAACGGGCGTCGCAATTGCCATGTGCCAGCATCTTGTGGCTGGCAAAAACCTGCTTATATGATTCCAGCCCCATACCGCAGGCCGCCTCGGCAGGCGGTCCAGCAAGGCACTACAGGGATGTTCAACGCATGAAAAGCAGGTTCGACGCTGCGCACAAGACCGGCCGCCTGGGCCGGGCCCTGACGGCCCTGGCCCTGGCCACCGCAGCCCTCGCGGCGCCATTGGCCGGCTATGCCAAGGATCCCTTGATCCCGCCCGGCGCGGTGCTGGCGCTGATCAACAACGTCCAGATCGATGACCAGGCCGAAACCTTCGAACTGGAAGATGGCGTGGTGTCCAACTTCTGGTATGGCCGCGAGATCGACCTGGGCGGCAAGCACTACTACGCGACGTTCTCCTGGTTCACTCGCGACCGCGCGGCCCGTGAGGGTGAAGACTTCATCGCCCCGGAGGTCAAGGTGCGGCTGGCGGACGCGACCTTCGAACTGGCTCGCCCGGGTCAGAAGCAGCCTTACGATATTCGCAGCATCGAGCGCAAGATCGGTTTCTTCGGTGCCCGCGAGCAGCCCGAGGAAGTGGACACCAGCCGCGAGGCCCTGGAGTACCGCACCAACGATGGCCGCCTGGTGCTGGCGGTGCCCACGGCCACTTTCGACAGCGGCTACGGCATCAGTGGTTATGCCGTGTTCGTGTTCAACCCGAACAAGACCCCGGACCAGGACGGCTGGGTCTGGAGCTACCTGGGCCAGGTCTTCACCGGCGAGGACAACTCGGCGGCCTGCGACGACGGCACGGTGATGCCCTGCATCGCCAACCAGGGCGAGCTGAATTTCGTGGCGGCCCAAGGACCCATGCCGCGCTTGCTGGTCAAGTTCAGCGGCACCACCTCTGCGGGCGACGCCCAGACCCGCAAGATGGACGATGCCGATGACGTCAGCTACGTCTTCGATGGCAAGCAGGTGCAGTACGTTCGCCAGTGATCGGTGCGGGTGCCTGAATCCAGTAGTTGCTTGGAGGTGACCGGTTTGCAGCGGTTGGATATCGATTTGAGCGCGGTGGGCAGTTCGGCCGAATTGCACATCCTGCTGCGCGACGCCCTGGGGTTTCCCGCTGGGTACGGCTGCAACTGGGATGCGTTCTGGGACGCGATCACCGGGCTGGTGGAGATGCCACGGCAATTGTCGTTCCACGGCGGGTCGACATTGAGCCAGCGCTTGCCCGACGATGCGCGGCAGCTGGCCCAGTGCCTGGAGCGCATGCGCGTTGAGTACCCGCAGTGGGCGCCGCAGGTGAAATGGCTTTGAAAGGGCGATTTACTAATCCGTGTCCTTGCTCTATAAATCGGTCTTGCGGCGCGCACGACTGCGCGCCATCTGCCGATGACAGGAGGAAGCTATGTCACCGTTAAACGTGAAAGCCTGACGATTTGCCCCACCCCCTCGCTTGAACATCTCGAGACACGCTGGTCCCAGCGCTGGCTCGAAGAAGGCACCTACGCCTTCGACCGCAATGCCCCACGGAACGCGGTCTATTCCATCGACACACCGCCACCCACGGCCTCCGGCTCGCTGCACGTCGGCCATGTGTTCAGCTACACCCACACCGATATCATCGCCCGCTTCCAGCGCATGTGCGGCAAGACTGTGTTCTATCCCATGGGTTGGGATGACAACGGCCTGCCCACTGAACGGCGCGTGGAGAACTACTACGGCGTGCGCTGCGATCCGGATGCCACGTACCAACCGCAGTTCCAGCCGCCGACTACGGTAGCCCGGCGCCGCAGCGAGTATGTCGCGATCAGCCGGCGCAATTTCGTCGAGCTGTGCCATCGCCTGACCGCCATCGACGAGCAGGCCTTTCGCAACCTGTTCGTGCAACTGGGGTTGTCGGTGGACTGGGGGCTGACCTATGCCACCATCGATGAGCGGGCGCAGCGGGTCAGCCAGCGCGCGCTCTTGCGCAACTACCAGCGTGGCGAGCTCTACAGCCAGCAGGCGCCATGCCTGTGGGACGTGACCTTCCAGACCGCCGTGGCCCAGGCCGAGCTTGAGGATCGCGAGCAGCCGGGAGCCTGGCACGACCTGGTGTTCCGGGGCGACGGGGGGCAGGCGCTGCGCATCGCCACCACGCGTCCGGAGTTGCTGGCGGCCTGCGTGGCGCTGGTGGCGCACCCCGACGACCTACGCTACCAGGGGCAGTTCGGGCAGGCGTTGCGCTCGCCGCTGTTCGAGGTGCCGGTGCCGTTGCTTGCCCACCCCCTGGCCGATCCGCAGAAGGGCACGGGGCTGGCGATGGTCTGCACCTTCGGCGACCTGACGGACGTGCTCTGGTGGCGTGAATTGCAGCTGCCGACCCGTTGCATCATCGGCCGCGACGGTCGCTTGCTGGCGCAGGCACCTGAGTGGCTGGCCGATCCCGCCGGACGCCAGGCCTATGCCGTACTGGCCGGTTGCAGCCTGGCCCAGGCACGCCAGCGGTTGTTGCCGCTGCTGCACGGGTGCGGCGGCCTGCTCGGCGAGCCACGGCCGATCCGCCATGCCGTGAAGTTCTTCGAGAAGGGGGACCAGCCGCTGGAGATCGTCGCCACCCGCCAATGGTACTTGCGCAATGGCGGACGCGATGCCGCGTTGCGCCAGCAACTGCTGGAGCGCGGCCGCGCCCTGGCCTGGCACCCGCCATTCATGCGCAGCCGCTACGAGCATTGGGTCGGCGGCCTCAATGGCGACTGGCTGATCAGCCGGCAACGGATCTTCGGCGTGCCGCTGCCGTTCTGGTACCCCCTGGATGCCCGGGGCGAACCGGACCATGACCGGCCGATCGCCGCCAGCGAAGACTCGCTGCCGGTGGACCCGACCCTGGACACCCCACCGGGTTACGAGCCGGGCCAGCGCGGCCAGCCTCACGGTTTCATCGGCGAGCGGGACATCATGGATACCTGGGCCACCAGCTCCCTGAGCCCGCAGATCGCCGCGGGCTGGGAGGAGGGCGATGGCCTGTTCGAGCAGGTCTTTCCCATGGACCTGCGGCCCCAGGGCCACGACATCATCCGCACCTGGCTGTTCTCGACCCTGGTTCGCAGTCACTTCGAGCAGGCCGCCGTGCCCTGGCGCCACGTGGCGCTGTCGGGTTGGATCCTCGATCCGGACCGCAAGAAGATGTCCAAGTCCCGGGGCAATGTGGTCACCCCCCTGGCGCTGCTCGAGCAGTACGGCAGCGACGCGGTGCGCTACTGGGCGGCCCTGGGGCGGCCGGGCAGCGATACCGCCTTCGAAGAGCAGCAGATGAAGATCGGCCGGCGCCTGGCGCTCAAGCTGTTCAACGTCTCGAAGCTGGTGTTCGGCTTGCCCGGCGACCCCGCCGGGCCGGTGTCGCAGGCGCTGGACCAGGCCATGCTGCAACGCCTGGGAAGTGTCGCCGGCCAGGCCCGGCAGGCACTGGAAGGCTACGACTACAGCGCTGCCCTGGTACGCATCGAGGGATTCTTCTGGTGGTTCTGCGATGACTACGTCGAGCTGGTCAAGCGCCGCGCCTATCGGCCCGAAGGGCACTCGGCGCGTAACGCCCTGGCCCGAGCCTTGAGCAGCCTGCAGCGGCTGTTCGCGCCGTTCCTGCCTTTCGTTTGCGAAGAGGTCTGGCGTTGCTGGCAGCCGGGTTCGGTGCACCGTGCGTCCTGGCCCGAGGCCTGTGCGGTCGAGGCTGATGTGGAGTCGTTGCTGGAGGCGGTCAGCGCGACGCTGGCGGCGATCCGCAAGGCCAAGTCCGATGCCCGGCAATCGATGAAGGCGCCAGTAGCGCGGGTCGAGCTGGTGGACCAGGCGCCGTCCCTGGAACGTTTGCAGGAGGCCCGCCAGGACCTGCTGGAAGCGGGCCAGGTGGCGCAACTGCTGTTCATCGAAGGCCCCGAGCGGCAGGTGCGGGTCTGGTTGCAGGATTGACCCCCTGTACTTCCGCCCGCCCAGCGCTGTTCCTGCAGCGCTGGGCGGGCGGTTTATTTTCCCGGGTCGATGCTGCCAAAATGCTCGCCCGTACCAGCGCCTGCCAAGGGAAGCCCCAGTGAATATCCAAGACAACCTGCAAGACTACAGGGACCTCAAGCGCGCCGTGGGCCTCTTGGAGTCGCCATCGTTGACCGCACGCCTGTCGGGCTTGCTGGGCTCGCCCATCGAGAGTGCGGTCAAGGCCTTGCCGGCGGTGGTATCGCAGAAGATCAACGGCGCGGTGGTGGCCGCGCTGCACAGTTCCGCCGATGCGGCCTTGTGGAGCCTGGACAACCAGCCGAAGAAACAGGCCTCGCCGCGCTTGCACAAGCTGTATGCGGCCGCGTCGGGGGCCTTGGGGGGCGCCTTCGGTTTTGCTTCGCTGTTCGTCGAGCTGCCGGTGTCCACCACCATCATGATGCGCTCGGTGGCCGATGTGGCACGCAGCGAGGGGTTCGACCTGGAGGATTTTTCCACCAAGCAGGCGTGCATCGAAGTGTTCGCCATGGGCGGCAACAGCGAGGCCGACGACGCCACTGAAACCGGTTATTACCTGACCCGCAGCTTCACCACCCAGGCCATGCAGCAACTCTCCAAGGAGCTGGCCGCCATCGCCGCCAAGCAGGGCGCCGATGCCGTCAGCCGGTTGTCGCCGGGGCAGGTGGGCAAATGGCTGGCGGTGCTGATCGAAAAGGTCGCGGCGCGCTATGGCGTGACCATCTCCAGCAAGTTCGCGGCCCAGGCGGTACCCGTGATCGGTGCCGTCACCGGCGCCACCATCAATACCCTGTTCACCGACTTCTACCAGGACATGGCCCGTGGGCATTTCATCGTCAAGCGCCTGGAGCAGCAGTACGGTTTCGAGCCGATCAAGGCGGCCTATGCCGAGCTCAAGGGCAAGCGGCTGGTGGACTGAGGCCCAGGTGCTGCTGGTGGAACCCTGTCATGGCAGAGTCGACCGCTGGAGCTGGGCAAGCGGCGCCCGCTGTGGTGGCGCTCATTTGCAGGGTGGCACCGTGGGGCGGATGGGTGTAGAAGCATCCCGGGGCAACCCCGTCTTTGATCGAAACCACTGCCAGGAAGGTCTGTCTTGTCCAACGCCAATCCCATCATCCACGTCGCTTTCGAAGCGGACCAACTCTGTCTCGGCTGGGCCGATGGCTTGCTGCTGCGCCAATCCCTCGGGCGTTATGGCCGCTTGCAGGAAGCCTCGGCGCAGCAGCGCCAGGCCTGGCGGATCGCGCCCCAGGGCAGCTCGGTGCTGTGGCCCGGGCTGGGCGAGCAGGGGCTGGTGATCGAGGGCGCGGACTGGATCTGGGAGCATGTGTGCGAGCAGTCCATGGCGCGCCTGCGGGCGCTGGACTGGGACCTGGAGCGCCTGCCTGAGCGGGACCAGGCCATCGTCGCCCTGTGGCGCCTGGAGGCCGATGGCTACAACGGTGGTTTCTTGCAGTTCTTCTGCAACTGGGGCGAGCGCAGCTACCAGTTGGCCCTGGACGCACTCCAGGCATTGGGCGCGACCCAGGCCAGGGCGGTGGTGGAACGCCAGCGGCAGACGATCGGCGATCTGCAGGCCCATCCACAGTTGGAGCGCCTGTGGGATATTCCCGAGCGGCTCAGCGATGAGCAGCATGAGCTGATCAGTGGCGAACTGGACGAGCAATTGTGGACGGCGCTGGAAGAAGTGCCGGCGCTGGCGGCCCGCCATTTCTACCCGCCGGCCTGCGAATGAGCGCGGTGGTGGCCCAGGACGATGGGCTGCAATTGTCCATTGCCGCCGAGAAGGGCGGCGCCTGCCCCTTGCTTGACGTTGGCCTGCGGGGCAGCGGCTTCCAGGCCCATGTTCGTATCGTCCACGAACCCCTGGAGGGCTGTGTCGGGTTGGCCGAGTTTTTTCTGCAAGCGGCGCAAGCGTTGGCTGAGGAGCCGTTGCAATGGCGCTCGGCGTGCCTTGACCTGGCCTTGCAGGTGACGGCCGACGCCGACTGGCAGCCGTTGCGGATGCTCAAGGTCAGCCTGTGGTCGAACGCGGATGACGCCAGCGACTGGCACGTCAACGCCTCGCTGCTGCTCAGCCCGGAGCAATTGCGAAGGTTCGCCGGGGAGGTCCTGGCCGAGGTGTCGGTGCCCATGCTCTAATGCCGCGCTTTTTCCCCCGGCAAACGGATTTTCCCATGGCTGAACCGCGTATCCGCGCCCTGGCGCTTTGTGTCTTCCATCACCAGGGCAAGATCCTGGTCCATCAGTTCGACGACCCCCATCAGCAGCAGACGGTGTTCCGCCCGGTGGGTGGCGGCATCGAGTTCGGCGAGCGCAGCGACCAGGCCATCCGCCGCGAGGTGGAGGAAGAACTCGGCCTGTCCATCAGCCAGCTGCGCCTGCTGGGTACCCTGGAGAACCTGTTCACCTACCTGGGCCAGCCCGGGCACGAAATCGTCCAGGTGTATGACGCACGCTTCGACGATGCCAGTGTCTACTCCCGTGGCCAGTTGCACGGCGAGGAAACCAGCGGCATGGGCTTCACCGTCAGCTGGCACGACAGTTCGAGCTTCGGCCCGCAAGCGCCCCTGGTGCCCCAGGGCCTGGAGCAGTTGCTCAAGCAGGCCGGCTTGCTCGACTGAGCCGTCAACCGGGCGTTGTGCTGGTGCGGAATGTTTTACCCGTTCGATGGTCGATTCAGCATGATGGCTCCCGCCGACTTGCCAGCAACGCGATGGGGCGGGGTGGTTAAGGTTCACCAGGACGAATCGAGCATGCCCCTGAATGCCAGGATCATTTGTTGTTGCTTGCTGCCCTTGACTGTTTCAGCCTGGGCGGCCGAGTCGCCGGCGGTCCGGGCCGCTGCCGAGGACAAGGCCCAGGCCCTGGAGCAGAAGGTCGCGGACCAGCAAAGCCCGAAGACCGCGCCCCAGGCCGCTCCCCTGAGCAAGAGCGAAGCCCAGGCCGTCGATCCGGCGGGCCAGGCACCGCTGGACGATGCCCTGACTTGCCTGTCGCGGACCCTCTATTGGGAAGCCAAGGGCGGCGAGACCGAGGACATGGAGGCGGTGGCCGATGTGGTGCTCAATCGCCTAGGCCACGAGGGGTTTCCCGGGACGGTGTGCGAGGTGGTCAAGCAGGGTTCGCAGAAGAGCCCTTGCCAGTTCTCCTGGTGGTGCGATGGCCGTCCGGACCAGGTGGAAGAAGAGCAGCGCTACAGCGTTGCCAAGGAGATTGCCCGCAAGGCCCTGAACCAGCAGCTCAAGGACCGCACCGGCGGTGCGCTGTACTTTCACGATCGCAGTGCTTCGCCGGATTGGGCCCGGGCCTACATCAAGACCGTCGAGATCGGCAGCTTCCTGTTCTACCGGCCCAAGGATCTGGCGGCCCGCTAGCGCACGGCGCTAGGGCGTTGCCAGGTGCTGGCGCTGCCAGCGCTTGGCCAGTGCTCCGAGGCGCTGGCCGACGGACTGCTCGAAGACTTTCCCATGCACCCGCTCCAGCAGCCTTGTGCAGAGCCCGTGGTCGAGGGGAAACCCTTGGTCCAGCCACTGGGCCGCACACCGTGGCCAGTAGGGCGAGCCGGAGCCCAGGGCGGTGAGCAGCAGTTCGCGCAGCGATAGCGACTCGGGCAGCGGTGCATCGATCTTCAGCTCGGCCACTGCGCCGGGCAGGTCGGCCATGACCCTGGACCAGGGACGCTCTAGCAGCGGCAGCAGCCAGACATAGCTGAATTCCCGGGTCATGGTTGCTGGGGGAATTGATCGGTGATGGTGTGCCAGTCGGCTTTCGTGGCCACGCAGTGGTGCTTCTGCCGTGGCGCGGCGAAGGTGGTGTCCAGGGTGGCGATGGCGATCGACAGCCAATCGGCGAACTGGCCCCCGGCGTTGTGCCAGAACAGTGAAGAGCCGCATTGCCCACAGAATTGGCGCAGCACCCCGGGCGAGGACTCGTAGGCCTTGAGCGCAGCGCCTGGGTCGTCGATAGCGAGGTGGGCGCGCAGGGTGCTGGCGTAGGTGGCGAAGGCGGCGCCATGGCCCTTGCGGCACTTGCGGCAATGACAGTGGGTAACGGCCTTGAGTTCGCCGTGGACCTGGTAGCTCACGGCGCCGCACAGGCAACTGCCTCGATGGGGGATGGGCATGTTCATCTCTTGCTTGAAGGGGAAGGGCCCTGGGGCCGGTACTGTCATGGCAGGCAAGGTCTTGCTGGAGCCCGTTGCCTGGCAGTCCCCGCGCCGTGGGGAGCGACATAGTGATCCAGGCACTCCATCGCCTCAACCCCCTCGGCCCATTCTGGTATCGGTGCCGCAGGGGAGCTGCTCCAGCTTCAAGGCAGGTCCAGGCATTCTAACCGGGCTCACTGACGGATAATCTGTAGGCATCGGCCACAGGCTCAGGGTGAAGGGAGGGACAAACATGCAGGGACTGGAACATCGCATTCCACCACCGGCGATCGCACTGCTGTGCGCGCTGCTCATGGGGCTTGTGGCCTGGGGGACGCCGGGGCTGGAACTGGGCCGCGGACTACGCCTGGCCTTGGCCTTGCCCCTGGTGTGCGCCGGCGTAGGGGTGGCGCTCGCCGGCGTGGTGTCGTTTCGCCGGGCCAGGACCACGGTCAATCCGCTCAAGCCGGGGAATGCCTCGGCGCTGGTCACCTCGGGCATCTACCGCTACACCCGCAACCCGATGTACGCAGGCTTCGCCCTGTGCCTGCTGGCCTGGGGCCTGTACCTGGCCAACCCCCTGGCGCTGCTGGGCGTACCGGGGTTCGTGCTGTACATGAACCGCTGGCAGATCGGCCCCGAGGAGCGTGCCCTGGGGCAGTTGTTCGGCAGCGATTTCACGACCTACCAGCAGCAGGTGCGCCGCTGGCTGTGAACGTACGTGCAGGGTGGGTTCAGGCGGCCTGGACCTGCAGGTGCAACTGGCCGTCGACGTCCCGGGCCAGGCCGCTGGCCAGGAACAACGGCACCAGGCGCTGGTGCAGTTGCGGTTCGACGAACTCCTTGACGGTGGCCAGTTCCAGTTCGCCAGGCACCAGTAGCTCGGCCTTGGTGTAGGACAGCCAGGCCTTCTTCAAGGCTTGCAGCACATCGCTACCGGCGGTGGAGGCAAAGCGGCGGCTGGCCACCTGGCCGGAAAACTCGAAGCTGTGGCGGTATTCGTAGCCGCTCTCGTCGCCCTGGCTGGCCACGCAGCGGCCGCAGGCACAGGGGCCGTCGGCGAAGGCGGCGCGCAGGTAGGCGTTGAACTCGACGATGGGCTTGAGGCTAAGGCGCTTGTCGACTTCGAACAGGTCCCCGGTCATTGTTGCTTCACTGCTCAAGGTCATTTTCCTCATTGGCTGGCGGTGTATTTCTCAAGGGGCGCACCATAACAGCCCGATCGGCGCACGGGTACCTTTGTCACCGGTCGGCCCGTCGAACCCGGCCTGGTCACCTGCTAGGCTGCAAGCCTTGTGATCATCGTGCGCCCAGGCGCACCCCGAGTCTGAGAGGAAGCCCATGTCGATTTATGCTGTGACCGTCACCTGTTTCGCCCAGATGCTGCATACCCTGGAGACCCTGCTGGACAAGGGCGAGGAGCATGCCCGGAGGTTGGGTTTCGACCCGCAGAACCTGCTGGATGCGCGCCTGGCCCCGGATATGTACGATCTGGCGGCGCAGGTGCGCTTTACCTGTACCCAGGCCCGGGAAGCGGTGGAGCGCCTGAGCGGTCAGGCGGTCAGCACACTGCCGACGCCGGCCAACATGGCCGAGGCCAAGGCACTGATCCGCCAGACCCTGGCGTTTCTCGCCGCTGCCGATGGCCGATTGATCGATGACAGCGGTGCGCGGGCCGTGGCTATCGAACTGCCCAATGCCATCGCCTTCGACATGACTGGCGAGGAGTACGCGCGCAACTGGGCCACGCCACAGTTCTATTTCCACCTGGTCACCGCCTACAACATCCTGCGTCACAACGGTGTGCCGCTGGGCAAGGCCGAGTACGCGCAACACATGTTCGCCTACCTGCGCCAGGCCCCGGTCGCCGGCTGAGCCGTGACCTTGACCAGCGCCTACAGCGCTGGGCGCTGCAACTGCACCCATTCCTGCACTGCCGGGCGCTGCCATTGGCGCTGGGCGTAGTCCGCCAGGCTCGCCGGTACCGGGTCGCCGTTGAGCACCAGGCGGTTAAGCATCAGCGCCAGGTCGACATCGGCGATGGACCAGGTGTCGAACAGGTACTGGCGTCCGTCCTCCAGCAGCGCCTGCGCCGCATCGATCAGCTTGGCCGCCGCCACCTGGGCCTGGGCCGATAGCGGCTCGCCGCGTTGGCCGTAGAACACCACCAGGGTCGAGCGCTCCTGGCGGATCGGTAGCAGGTCGCTGCGCAGCCAGGCCTGTACCTGGCGGGCCTTGGCCCGTTGGCGTGGCGTCTTGGGATAGACCGGGACCTGGGGGAACAGCTCTTCCAGGTATTCGGTGATGGCCGAGGATTCGGACAGCGCGAACCCTTCATGGACCAGGGTCGGTACTCGTTGGGTCTGGGACAGCCGGGCATAGTCCTGGCTGCGGTTCTGTTCGGCGTCGAGGTCCAGCGGGAGCATTTCGAAATCGATGCCTTTCTCCCGTAGCGCCACGAATACGGACATGGCATAGGGGCTGGTGAACTGGGCATCGACGTACAGGCGCGGGCGGGAAGCGGTCACGGCATGATCTCCAAGGGGGAGCGGACACGCTAAGAGATCGCGGGCGAGAAATACAATGCAGGATTTTCATGGGCGTATTCCTTGCTGGAATACTCCATGTGCCTGTGGCCTGGCCGATGCCGATGCCGTCACGGCGGCAACCCGGATGTGCAAAGCCATTTACTCGCGGCGATGGACATGGGAAAAAGCCCCCCTCGTTTCCATGGACCCGGACCTAACATGCTTCGCTCGAAATTCTTGCTCTCCCTACCGGCCCTGCTCGTTGGTGGTGCCTTGCTCTGGTACATGTGGATGCTCACGAGCGCCAAGTTCGAGTGGGGTGGCTCCAGCCCCGACCAGCAGACCCTGGGCCAGGTGCAGCACATCGAGCAACGGGCCATGGAGCAGTATTGCACCGGCGTGCTCAAGACTCCGCGAGGCACCTGGCTGGTGGGGCGCATGGAAGGTGGTTCGCGGGAGCTGGAATTGCCGGCCACGGCCATCGACCTGGATGCCCTGGTCTATGGCAAGCCGACGGCGGACAAAGAACCGGGCGAGGTGCGCTCGTTCTTCGGTTATGGCCTGGGGCGCGAGCCGCAGGTTACTTATGTTTCCCGCCTGGACGATAAGGGGCAGTTCCAACTGGTCGCCCGTGTCGGTGAGGCCGCGTGCCTGGTGGCCAGCCCTGATGGAGCGACGCTGTTCTTGCTGACGGGCCTGGACCGGCCAGAGGGCGCGGCAGTCAGCGATCCGCTCAGCCAGAAGGTGGTCCTGCGTAGCGACGACCAGGGGCAGAGCTGGAAGTGGCTGCCCCAGGGATTGTTTCCCAAGGCGAACAGCGTGGCCTGGAACCTCAAGCCCTATTTCCATGGGCGGGACGAGATCTGGGCCTGGACCAGCCCCCAGGCTGGCGGTGATGCTGAAGACGACGTCAGCCCAATGTCCAGCGGGGTGTTCTACTCCGCTGACCGTGGTGCCAGCAGCCAGGAGATCTTCAGTGATGCGCCGTTGCTGGTGGACAGTGCCTATGCCAGCGAGCACAGCGGCGAATCGGGCGCATGGAACGACGAGCCGGGCTCGAACGGCGAGGTCAAGAGCCATGTCACTCAGTTGGACCAGCAGCACGCGGTGATCTGGATTTCCCAACGTTTCATGACCCAGGATCCGCAGCACGAGGAACGCAACCTGGTGTTCAACGTCACCACCCGCGCGCGCCTGCAACGCCAGGCCGGGCCATGGCGAGTGGTGGCGGTGGAACGAGAGGATGGGCCGTTCATCGATGAACTGGTGGAAAGCCCGGATGGCCAGGTCATCGCGCTGCTCGAACCGAGCGGTAACGGGCCGACGCAGGTTGCCCAATTGGATCGCCAGCAACTGAGCTGGCAGATGCAGGGGGAGCTGCCCAGTGTGTTTGCGCCGCTGTCGTCTTCCAGCGGGCTGCGCGAGAGCAACTTCTGGGCCGGACATGGCGCCCTGGTGATCAACACCCACAGCCGCCACCATCCACCGCGCTGGCTGTACTGGGGCGGGGAGGCGACGGTCTCCGCCGAAGGTGTCTTCTACTCCATGGATTGGGGGCGTTCCTGGCGGCAACTGGCCGTGGATGGCTACCTGGGGAGCCTGGGCTTCGATGCTGTCCAGGATCGCTTGTTCTGGGCCAAGGGCAACTGGTACGACAGCCATGACCTGGGCGTGTACTCCTACGGGCTGAAATGAGAACAGCGCCCCTAAATATCCTTGCCGAGAAAGCTCTCGCGATCCGTGGTTTTTTTCTTTGCTCGTGCCAGGCGCTTGAACAGGCGACCGTCGATGGCTGCCAGGCCCAGTGCGATCAGGGCCATGCCCAGCAAGTGCTTGGTCTGCAGCCGTTCACCGAGCATCAGGGCGCCGAGGACGATGGCACTGATGGGAATCAGGAAGGTCACCAGCATCAGGTTGGTGGCTCCGGAGCTGGATAGAATCCGGAAGAACAGCACGTAGGCCAGGGCCGTGGACAGCAACGCGATCCCCAGTAATGCCGCCCAGACCGGCAGGCTCGGCAACTCCAGGGTCCAGGGACTGTCCAGCAACAGTGCCAGGGGTGTCAGCAGCAGGCTGGAAGCGCAGACCTGACCGGTAGCGCTCGGCAATGGGGCGATGCCCATGGTCTTGAAGCGCCGACCGAAAATACCTGCCAAGGCGTATGACAAGGCCGCACCCAGTATGGCCAGCTGTGCGGCCAGCTGCTCGCCCAGGCCAGCCAGGGCATCGGTGCCGATCATGATCGCCACGCCGATGAAACCCAGCACCACACCTGCCAGCTTGTTGCTGGTGATCTTTTCATCAAGGGTCAGTCGATGCGCCACCAGTACGGCGAACAGCGGCGTGGTGGCGTTGAGAATGGCTGCCAGGCTGCTGGCGATATGGGTTTGGCCCCAGACGATCAGGCTGAAGGGAATCAGGTTGTTCAGCAACCCCATGCCGAAGAAGGCCAGCCAGGCCTGGCGCCCTCGTGGCAATGCCAGGCCCATGATTCGCAGCAGGACCAGCAAGGCGATGGCCGCCAGGCCCAGGCGCAGCATGACGATGGTCAACGGCGGTAGTTCCTTGACCGCGACACCGATGAAGAAAAACGAACCGCCCCAGAGTAGGGACAGCGTCAGCAACTGGCCCCACTGCGAGGCCCCCATCAGGTTTTGCGTGCCCATGCCATGAGCTCCCTTGACCGGTCGATGATTTAGTTTTGTTCGCCTTTCGGTGCAATGGCCTGCGCACTTGCAAGCCTGTTTGATCGAATTATTCTGGGAGCTGCTGATGCTGGCAAACGAGCATTTTTCGTCAGATGGTTAAGGAGAACTGAATCATGGGCGCAACCTTGCCATCCCTGGGGGCCTTGCGTGCATTCGAAGCCACGGCGCGGCACCTGAGCGTGACCCTGGCAGCAGGCGAGCTGAACGTGACTCCCGGGGCCGTGAGCTTGCAGCTCAAGGAGCTGGAGGCGGCGCTGGGCGTGCCGCTGTTCGTACGCCGGCCTCGGCGTCTGGTCCTGACGGCGTCGGGCGAGGAGTACTTCGCGACCTTGCGCACGGCTTTTCGCATGATTCGCCAAGCCACTGCCGAAGTGGTGGCGCGTGCGCGGCTGGAAGTCCTGGTGCTCAGTTGCACGCCGAGTTTCGCTGCGCAATGGCTGGTGCCGCGCCTGGGGCGTTTCGAGGCCCAGGTGTCTGGAGTCGATGTGCGGATCAGTGCCTGCAACCGGGTCCTGGATCTGGCACGAGAGGGCATCGACCTGGCGGTTCGGCATGGTTTTGGACGTTATGACGGGTTGCTCAGCGAGCGCTTGCTCGACGATGAGCTGGTTCCGGTGTGCAGCCCGAAATTGCTGGACCAGGATGCGGGTCTGGCGTTGTCCGCCCTGGCCGACCTGGACCTGCTGCATGATGAGCACCGCCATGATTGGCGCCTGTGGCTGGAGGCCGCAGGAGCCTCGGCGCTGGGGGAGCGCCAGGGGCGGGTGTTTGTCGACAGCAACGGTGCCATCGAAGCGGCCAAGGCTGGTTTGGGCGTGGCCCTGGTACGGCGTTCGCTGGTGGCGCGGGAACTGGCCGAAGGGGTGTTGGTGGCGCCCATGGAACAAGGTATCGCCAGCGACCTGGCCTATTACCTGGTGTATCCGCCTACTGCCCTGGAACGCCCGGCCATAGCGGCGCTACGTGAGTGGCTGCTGGCCGAGGCCGGCCTGCGATGAACCTGGGGCCCGATTGCCGGTGTTCCAGCCATGCCCGGCACAGTTGCATCACCCCGGGTGGCCAGCATGAGCAGGCACTTTGCCTTGATGGATAAGGTGCCGTGCTGGCCCCGTGTATTCCGAAAGGCCGGCAAAATCGCTTTATTTTCAGGTGGTTAGGTGAGCTTTATATGCGCCATATGTTGATCGCGATGACTTCCTTTGCCTTGCTGGGAGGGGCTGCCGCAGCCCAGGCCAGGGATTTGCAAGCCAATGACCGGTATGTCTGCAGCTGGGGCGCTGGTACGGCGGCCAGGGCCCAGGAACTGAAACTGGCGGGGGTGTCGCGGTATGCGGCGCGGCAGAAGATCCAGGTCTACAAGTTCAGCAAGGGCTGGATGCGCATGATGGCCCTGGGCATCACCGAGCAGACCTACGACAGCCCGTCACGGCTGCGTCCCGACGCCTTGCGCAAGAGCTTCTACGACGACTGCGTGCGCTACAAGCTGGCCCGGCGCTGAGCCCGAGAGGGGCACCATGCAAGGATGATCATGAATAAAACTTGTGGTCATCAGGATTAAAATGAGTTTGTCTCAATCGGTCGCTGCTACCGACAATGGCTGCCATTCACACAATGGAGTTGTCTGTCATGGCTTTGGCTCATTCCCTCGGATTTCCGCGCATTGGCCGCGACCGCGAACTGAAAAAGGCCCAGGAAGCGTTCTGGAAGGGCGAACTCGATGAAGCCGGCTTGCGCGCCGTTGGCCGTGAGTTGCGCCAGGCGCACTGGGCGTTGCAAAAAGACGCCGGCATCGAACTGCTGCCGGTGGGCGACTTCGCCTGGTACGACCAGGTCCTGACCCATTCCCTGATGTTCGGCGTGATCCCCGAGCGCTTTCGCCCGCAGAGCGGGCCGGCCACCCTGCAGACCCTGTTCGGCATGGCCCGTGGTGTCAGCGACCACCGCTGCGGCGGTGCCCATGCCCAGGAGATGACCAAGTGGTTCGACACCAACTACCACTACCTGGTCCCGGAGTTCAGCGCCGACCAGCAGTTCCAGCTGGGCTGGGAGCAGTTGTTCGAAGAGGTCGAGGAAGCCCGGGCCCTGGGTCACCAGGTCAAGCCGGTGGTGCTTGGCCCGCTGACCTACCTGTGGCTGGGCAAGGCCAAGGGCGCCGAGTTCGACAAGCTGGAGCTGCTGGAGCGCCTGCTGCCGTTGTACGGGCAGATCTTCCAGCGCCTGGCGGCCCAGGGCGTGGAATGGGTACAGATCGATGAACCGATCCTGGTGCTGGACCTGCCGCAAGAATGGAAGAATGCCTTCGAGCGCGCCTATAACCTGATCCAGCGCGATCCCCTGAAGAAGCTGATCGCCACCTACTTCGGGGGGCTGGAGGAAAATCTCGGCCTGGCCGCCAACCTGCCGGTGGACGGCCTGCATATCGACCTGGTGCGCGCCCCGGATCAGTACCCGGCCATTCTCGATCGCTTGCCGGCCTACAAGGTGCTGTCGCTGGGGCTGGTCAACGGTCGCAACGTCTGGCGCTGTGACCTGGAGAAGGCCCTGGCGACCCTGCGCCATGCCCATGAGCGGGTCGGCGAGCGGTTGTGGGTGGCGCCTTCCTGCTCCCTGTTGCACAGCCCGGTGGACCTGGCCCGGGAAGACCAGCTCGATGCCGAGCTCAAGGGCTGGCTGGCCTTCGCCGTGCAGAAATGCGAGGAAGTGGCGCTGCTGGCCCAGGCGGTCGACCATCCAGAGGCACCGCAGGTACTCCAGGCCCTGGAGCGGAGCCGGGCGATCCAGATCGGCCGGGCCGCCTCGCCGCGCATCCACAAGCCGGCAGTACAAGCGCGGGCGGCGGCGATCACCGCCCGTGACAGCCAGCGCCAGTCGCCATTCGCCCAGCGCATCGCCAAGCAGCGCGCCGGCCTGGACCTGCCATTGTTCCCCACCACCACCATCGGTTCGTTCCCGCAGACGGCGTCCATTCGCCTGGCGCGCCAGTCGTTCAAGCAGGGCAAGCTGAGCGCCGCCGCATACACCGAGGCGATGCAGAGCGAGATTCGCCACGCGGTGCAGGTGCAGGAACGCCTGGGCCTGGATGTACTGGTGCACGGCGAGGCCGAGCGCAACGACATGGTGGAGTACTTCGCCGAGCAACTGGACGGCTACCTGTTCACCCGTTTCGGCTGGGTACAGAGCTACGGTTCGCGCTGCGTCAAGCCGGCGGTGATCTTCGGTGACCTGAGCCGGCCGCGGGCCATGACCGTGGAGTGGATCCGCTACGCCCAGGGCCTGACCGACAAGGTGCTCAAGGGCATGCTCACGGGCCCGGTGACCATGCTGATGTGGTCTTTCCCCCGTGAGGACGTGTCCCGCGAGGTCCAGGCCCGGCAGCTGGCGCTGGCCATTCGCGACGAAGTGCTGGACCTGGAAGCCGCGGGTATTCGTATCGTGCAGATCGACGAAGCGGCGTTCCGCGAAGGCCTGCCGCTGCGCCGGGCGCAATGGCAGCATTACCTGGATTGGGCCACCGAGGTGTTCCGCCTGTGCGCCTCCGGGGTGCGCGACGAAACCCAGATCCACACCCACATGTGCTACAGCGAGTTCAACGATGTGATCGAGTCCATCGCGGCCATGGACGCCGACGTGATCACCATCGAGACCTCGCGTTCGGACATGGAGCTGCTGGAGGCCTTCGAAGCCTTCGCCTATCCGAACGAAATCGGCCCGGGGGTCTACGACATCCATTCGCCACGGGTGCCGGACGCCTCGGAAATGGCCAACCTGTTGCGCAAGGCGGCCAAGCGTATTCCTGCCGAGCGCTTGTGGGTCAACCCGGACTGTGGCCTGAAAACCCGTGGCTGGGCGGAAACCGAAGCGGCCCTGGTGCACATGGTTGCCGCTGCCCGCCAGTTGCGCAGGGAACTGGCCTGACCGTCGTTTGCTCGGCCTTTTTTGCCGGGGCCCCCAATGGGGTTCCGGCTTTTTTGTGCCCACTGAAAGAGCAGGGCCGGGTAACGACGCTTGGCGTGACCGGGCATCTGATCCGTATTTTTCTGGTTTATCTGCATCTGTTATCAGCACAGCCGAGTTTGGAAAATGGCGCACCCGCCCGGCCCCTGGCTGGAGAGCGGGCCCGCTGCACCCTAATATTCAGGAGGTCCGATGACCAAGATGGCGTTGTTCTTGTTTGGGTTTCTGGTCTTGACCATCACTATCGGTGCGCTTGCCACTATCTCCCCGACCTGAAGCCGGGTCGCCCCAGGCCGCGGTGGCTCGCTTCACGGCGTGCTGCCGTTGCAGCCTCTGATTGCTCCATTGATCCATCGCTTGCGTTGAATGGCGTTCATCCGCCTTGGGCGTTGCGCCATGGCGCCGAATTGCGCCACCCTGGCGCACCCTCATTGCAATGGATTGCCGACATGAACCCCATCCTTTCCTTCTCCTGCCAGCTACGGTCGTTTGCCGGAGCCGGGCGATGAGCGCTGCCCTGGCGTTGCTCGGCAATTACCTGCTGTACCTGTTGCCGGGCCTGGTGCTGTATGCGCTGTGGTTCGGCCTGACTCCCAGGCATCTGGTGGGGCTGCGTATCGCCATCCTGCTGCTGGGGTTCGTGCTGCTGCGGGACGTGATGACGCCGTTGCGCTTGTGGTCCCTGGGCGCTGGCGCGCAGCTCGGCTTCATTGCCAACCCGATGGTGTTGGCGGGCCTGGGCCTGCTGTCGTTGGCGACGCTCGCCTGCCTGGCGAGCGTCGCTGCGGAACTCTGGAAACTGGTGGTCTGGGAGCGTCGCGGGTGGCCGTCGGGCCTCGCCCTGGGGCTGCTCGGCGGTCTCGTGCTGGGCTTGCCGTTGCGCCTCTATGCCGGGATCGACCTGGACCAGGCCAGCGGCTCCTGGTTGCTGGGCATGGCCCTGTTGGCCCTGGGCGGCAATGCCCTGGAAGAAGTGCTGTTCCGTGGCCTGTTGCAGGGGTATCTGGAGGAGTATTGCGCCCCCTGGCGGGCGGCCTGGCTCAGCGCCCTGGCATTCGCTGCCTGCCATGCCTTCCTGGCTTTCAGCGTTACCCGCGCCGGTTGGCCGGTGTTGCTGTTCACTCTGCTGGAAGGCGTGATCTGCGCCGGCTTGCGCTTGCGGCATGGGGTGCTGGCGGCGATCGCCGCCCACGCCACGGTGATCTGGTTGATCGCCGTGCCGATGTGAGCGGCGCCAGGTGGGCTATTGGGAGAACTTGCGCGCGCCGACGACGCAGAGGATCACGGCAATCGTCACCCCGAGCATGCCCAGGCTGACCTGTTCATGCAGCAGGCCGGCGGCCAGGCCAAGGCCGAAGAAGGGCTGCAGCAACTGCAACTGGCCGACGGCGGCGATCCCGCCCTGGGCCAGCCCGCGATACCAGAACACAAAGCCGATCAGCATGCTGAACAGCGAGACATAGGCCAGGCTGGTCCAGGCCGGCAGGCTGATGCCGCTGAAGGTGGCAGGCAGGCTGAACAGGGTCAGGACGATCATCAGCGGCAGCGACAATACCAGCGCCCAGGAAATCACCTGCCAGCCACCCAGGGTGCGCGACAGCTTGGCGCCCTCTGCGTAGCCCAGGCCACAGACCAGCACTGACAGCAGCATCAGCAAATCGCCCTGGGGCGAAGCCGTCAGGCCCTGGGCGAAGGCATAACCCATCACCAGCAAGCTGCCCAGGATCGAGAACAGCCAGAACACCGGGCGTGGCCGCTCGCCGCCACGGATCACCCCGAACACCGCGGTGGCCAGCGGCAGCAGGCCGAGGAACACGATGGAGTGGGCCGAGGTCACGTACTGCAGGGCCAGGGCGGTCAGCAGCGGGAAACCCAGGACCACGCCCAGGGCGACGACCGCCAGGGGCAGCAGTTGCTGCTTGTTCGGGCGCCGTTCCTTGAACAGCAGCAGGATCGCCAGGGCCAGTATCCCGGCGATGGTGGCGCGGGCGACGGTGAGGAACAGCGGATCGAACTCGGCGACCGCGACCCGGGTCGCCGGCAGCGAGCCGCTGAAGATCAGCACGCCGAGAAAGCCGTTGAGCCAACCGCTGGAGGTTTTCTCCAGCACGGGGGATTGCAGGTTCGATGTCCGTTCCATTGAGGGAATCTCGCTTGAAGTGGCAAATTCAGGCCGGCATTGCGCCAGCCTTGCGTCGGATCCATCCTAGGATCGAGAATCAGCACAATCAAAAAATTGTCATGGATACAGCGCCTATGGCCCGTGCTCGCTACAAGCAATTGGTCGACGCCTTCGCCAGCGATATCCGCAGTGGCGTGCTGGCTCCCGGCACCCGCCTGCCGACCCATCGCGAGCTGGCGGCGAGGGAAGGCCTGGCCCTGGTCACCGCATCCAGGGTGTATGCCGAACTGGAGGCCATGGGGCTGGTCAGCGGTGAAACCGGGCGCGGCACCTTCGTCCGCGAGACTGCCTTGCCACCAGCGCAGGGTGTGGACCAGCTGGCCACGGCCACCGGCACCCTGGACCTGAACTTCAACTACCCATCCTTGCCCGGCCAGGCCGAGCTGCTGCGCGGCGCCTTGCGCCAGTTGGCCTCCAGTGGCGATCTGGAGGCCTTGTTGCGCTACCAGCCCCATGCCGGGCGTCCCCATGAGCGGGCCGTGGTGGCGCGCTACTTGGCCAGCCATGGGCTGGCGGTGGAGAGCGAGCAAGTACTGATGGTCAGCGGTGCCCAGCATGGCTTGGCGGTTGCCGCCATGGCGTTGCTCAAGCCCGGCGACGTGGTGGCCACCGATGCCTTGACCTACCCGGGCTTCAAGGTGGTGGCGGACGCCCATGGCCTGGAATTGCTGGCCATTCCCCTGACGCCGCAGGGGCCGGATCTCGCGGCCTTCGAGCGCCTGTGCCGGCAGCGGCGGGTGCGGGCGGTGTATGCCATGCCGACCTTGCACAATCCCATGGGCTGGGTCCTGGACCTGGCCTGGCGCCGGCGCCTGGTGGCGATCGCCCGGGAGCAGCGGCTGCTGATCATCGAGGATGGAGCCTACGCGTTTCTCGCCGAGGACCCGCCACCGCCCCTGGCCGCCCTGGCCCCGGACCTCACCCTGTATGTGTCGGGGTTCTCGAAGAATGTCGCGGCTGGTTTGCGGGTGGGTTACCTGGTGGCGCCTGCGGCCTGGACCCAGGCTCTGGAACGGGCGATCCGCGCCACTACCTGGAGCAATCCCGGGGTGATGAGCGCCATGGCCTGTGCCTGGATCGAGGACGGCACCGTGGCCCGCCTGGAGCAGGAGAAACGCGCCGATGCACGCCAGCGCCAGGCGCTGGCGCGGGAATTGTTGACGGGGCTGGAGATCCTCGGCCATCCCGGTGCCTACTTCCTCTGGCTGCCATTGCCCGAGGAGGTGCGGGCCGACCAGGTGGCCATGGCGCTGCTGCGCGAGAAAGTCTCGGTGTCCACGGCCGAGCCTTTCGTATGCGCCGGGCCGGTGCCCCATGCCATTCGCCTGGCCCTGGGCTCGGTGAGCCTGGCGGAGCTGCGCGAGGCGTTGCTCAAGGTGCGTCGGGTGATCGCTCGCTATGCGTTCTGAAGCGGCAAGCTACTGGCTTGCCGCTCGCGCCTGGCGGCTGTTCCTCAGAGCTTGAACTGGTTCACCAGGCCGTTGAGGTCCACCGCCAGGCGCGACAGTTCCTGGCTGGCGGCGTTGCTCTGGTTGGCGCCGGCCGAGGTCTGGGTCGACAGGTCACGAATGTTGACCAGGTTGCGATCCACCTCGCGGGCCACCTGGGCCTGTTCTTCGCTGGCGCTGGCGATCACCAGGTTGCGCTCGTTGATCGAGGTGATGGCCTGGGTGATCTGGTCCAGGGCCAGTCCCGAGGCCCGCGCCGCCTCCAGGGTCAGGTGCGCCCGTTCATTGCTGGTGCGCATGGCACTGACCGCGCCCTCGGTGCCTTCCTCGATGGTGTTGATCATGCTTTCGATTTCCTGGGTCGACTGCTGGGTACGATGGGCCAGGGCCCGCACCTCGTCGGCGACCACCGCGAAACCACGCCCGGCGTCACCGGCGCGGGCGGCTTCGATGGCGGCATTGAGAGCCAGCAGGTTGGTTTGCTCGGCGATCGAGCGGATCACCTCCAGCACCTGGCCGATGTTGCGCACATCCACCGCCAGGTGTTCGACCCGCTCGCAGGTCTGGGTCACGTCCCGGGCCAGCTGGCCGATGGAGTCGACGGTGTGTTGCACCTGCTCGCGGCCATGGTGGGCGGTGCGGTCGGTTTCCTTGGACGCCTCGGAGGTGCTCACGGCGTTACGCGCTACTTCTTCCACGGCGGCGGTCATCTCATTGACCGCGGTAGCCGCCTGTTCCACTTCATTGCTTTGCTGATGCAGGGTCTGGCTGGAATGGTCGGTCACCGCATGCAGCTCCTCGGCGGCCGAGGCCAGCTGGTTGGAGGAGTCGGCGATGCGCTGCAGGGTGTTGCGCAGGCTCGCCTGCATGGTCTGCAAGGCTTGCAGCAGGCGCGCCGGTTCGTCCTTGCCGCTGATGGCGATGCTCTGGCCCAGGTCGCCGCTGGCGATGGTCTCGGCCACGCCCAGGGCCTGGCCCAGGGGCCGCACGATGCTGCGGGTGAGCAACAGGGCCAGGGCGATGGTCAGGGCCACGACCACCAGCAGGATCACCACCACCATGGCGCTGGCGCTCTGGAATACCTGGCTGCTTTTCTCGGCGGCGGCGACCCCGCCCCGGGTGTTGATATCGATGATGCTCAACAGCTCCTTGAGCATGGCATCGGCGTTGACCAGGAACGATCCGCCGTCGACGATGTTCACCGCTGCTTCCTTGTGGCCTTGGCGGACTTGCTCCAGCACCTGGTGCTGGTCCTTCGCATAGGCCGCCCTGGCGTTGAGGTAACGCTCGTAGGCGGCACGTTCCTCGGGTTCGCTGATCAACTGTTCGTAGGTGGCCTGCTGGCGGTCCAGTTGCTGTTCGAGTTGCTCGACCCGGGCCAGCAGCGCCTGCACGGCGCTGGCCTCACGGACCACCAGCATGCGCAGGGTGATGGTGCGGATCTGGGTGCTGGTCAGGGCCACGGCATTGGCGGCGACGATGGAGGGTTGCCAGTTTTGGTCGACCTCAAGGGATTGCTGGTTCATGCGCTGCATTTCCAGCAACGAGAAGCCCCCCAGGCCCAGTGCGAGCAAGGCGATCAGGGCGAAGCTTAGCCCTGCGCGGCGGGATATGTTCATCGTTCTCAAGAGCATGACGGTGTTCCTTGTGGCAGCAAAAAGCGCAACCGGCGTGCGAAGCGCGGTTGCATCGGTGCGGCGCGCTATGGAGCAGGCTCCATGGCGCCGTCGGCGTTTTTGCACACAAGGCTGGCACCAGGCGCATCTGGCGGCGCCTTTGGCGAGCGTTATCCCGTCTAGGCGGGGTCAGGCCCCCGAGCCGGAAAACCGCCGGATGATAGCACAATGACATGTATTTCGGGCGGTTTGCTGAAGGGATTCAGCCGGTCTGTTCCAGGAGGAAGCCCGCGACCGCGTCGGCACTGGCGGCTGGGCGTTCCTGCATGAAGCAATGGTGGCCGTCGAGCACCTGGGTGTGCAGGTGCCGGTTGATGGCGGCCCAGCGCTCGATCGAGCGGGCGACATAGGGGTAGCTGTCGTGCCCGCGGATCGCCAGGGTCGGGGTGCGGATCTGGCCCAGGGCCTGCCACAGGCGCCGGGGAACGGAGCTGAAGATATCCACTTCACGCTCGGGGGCGCACTTGAGCGCCACGCCCTGGCCGTCGTCCTTCAGGCCGTGCTCGATGTAGGCGGCCAAGGCCTCGTCGCACCAGCCCTTGAACACCCCGCGATTGGCCAGGGCAGCCCGGGCCGCCGTGCGGTCGGGCCAGTGGCGCCGGCGAGAGGCGGCCTTGCGCGCCAGGCTGTGGCGGCGGTTCAGGCCCAGCACCGACAGCACCCGCAGCGAGCTGATCATCGAGGGGGTGAACAGTACCGGGTCGAGCAGCACGGCCCGGGTGAACAGTTGTGGGCGCTCGGCCAGCACCAGGCAGGTCAGTACCGCGCCAAAGCTATGCCCCAGGGCATGGCGCGGTACTGCGCCGTAGTCCGCCAGCCCGGCTTCGAAGGCTTCGGCGGCCAGTTGCGCGGTGCGGTTCCAGCCCAGGAACGGGCCACCATGGTCACTGTCGCCGTGGCCCTGGACGTCGCTGAGCCACAGGTCGAAAGACTCGGCCAGCAGCGCCAGCATCGGTTGGTAGGCCATGGCGCAGAAGCCGTTGCCATGGAGAAAGTGCAGCAACGGCTTGCCCGAGGGCACGGAGCGCAGGCCGCGCAGGGTGAAGCCTTCGCGGCATGGATGGGACCAGGGAATCAACTGCATGGAGCCTCGACAGGGGCGGTGGGCACAGCCGGGCATTGTCGACGGGCTGAAATCCGAGTCAAGGGTCGATCCGGACCGCCTCCAGCACTATCGGTCCTGGAGCTGGCGGAACGACAGGCTGATTCGCTCGCCGGCACCCGACGCCTTGGGGATCGCGTGCAACCACTGGGTTTGCAAGGCGTCGGACATATGCAGCAGCGAACCGGCGCCCAGGTTGTATTCGTGGATCCGGCCACTTTGCTTGTGCTTGAACAGCATGCTGCGCGCATGCCCCAGGGAAATCACCACCACGCCGGTGCCTGGCACCAGTTGTTCGTTGGCATCGGAATGAAAGCCCATGGACGACTGGCCGTCGGGGTAGAAGTTGAGCAGGCAATTATTGGGACGAAACCCCAGCAATTGCTCGATGGCCGGGCACAGCCGCTCCAGCACCTCGGGCATGGGGACCGCCGGGTAGCTGATCTGCGAATAGTCATAGGGCAGGCCGAAGCTGGCGGTCTTGCGCGCGCGCATGCGCTCGTCCCAGGACACCGAGGCCTTGAGCTGCTCGAACAGCGCGCGGGGATCGGGGATGAAATGGGTGACGAAATCGATATCGGGTGCGGTCATGCCGGGCCTGCCTTGGCTGGAGAAAGAAAATGACGGGAGTGGGTCGCCGCGAGCTTCAGCGCCTTGCCTGGAGTTCCAGGGTGCCGCCGCAACGGGCCTGGAGAAATTCCCCGGCCTGTCGCCCCAGTTCGATCCGGGAGGCGCTGATGGCCAGGACCAGGGGCGTCTTGGATAGCGGATCGATGTCCAGGCGCTGCGTGCTGTCGGCCCGCAGGATCAGGGTCAGCTCTGTCCACTGGTCATCGGCCGCGCTGTGGCTGTCGCCATCGGAATCGACATTGCACCCGGTGCCCCACAGGTGTTCGGCGACCCGGTAGAAGGCCGGGCGCGGGCCGGGGCCGTGGAGCAGGAATCTAGGCATGGGATCGAGCGAGAGAGGGCGGACCGCGACGGTAGCTCGCCCTCGTTGCTTCGTGCAAGTGCCGGCGGGTTCAGCCGCCGTTGGCGCCGAGGATGCTCGCCACCTGGCGCGGCTGGCAGTTGAGGTAGGCCGAGGATTTGAGCCAGCGCTGGTCGGGATACCAGGAGAACATGAACTGGCCGTCCTTGAGCTTGTCTATGACCTGGCGCGCCACCTGCGGACGCACGGCCGGGCAGCCCTGGCTGCGGCCGATGCGGCCCTGGCGCTGGCTCCACAAGGGGTTCACGTAGTCGGCGGCATGGATCACGATGTCGCGGTCACGGGCCCGGTCGTTGAAGCCCGGCTCCAGGCCATCCATGCGCAGCGAGTAGCCATGGCTGCCTTCGTAGCTTTCCTGGGTGCGGAACAGGCCCAGGCTGGATTGATAGCTGCCCAGGCGGTTGGAGAATTGCGTGGCGAAGTTTTCCCCGGATTTCTGCCCGTGGGCCACCAGGTCGCGCAGCACCAGCTTCTTGCTGCGCAGGTCGAAGATCCACAGGCGTCGGGCGGTGGAGGGCTGGGAGTAGTCGATCACCGCCAGGTGCCGGGCTTGCCGCGCACCGCTGCTGACCGCGCACTGCATGGCGCTCAGGGCGCTTTTCAGGGCCTGGGGGTTGAGGTCCGGGGCGGCGTGGGCGAGGCTGGCGTACAGCGTCGGGCTGGTGGTGGGGCGAGGTTTGCTGGAAGCGAAGGAAGGACTGCAAATGGCGCCCAGGGCAAGGGCCGCCAGGCAGAATCGGCACAAGAAGGTCAACATGTCTAAAACATCCCCATGGTCACTTTGGCTCCCGACGTCCTGTCTCCCCGGCAGTCTGGTCTATATGTTTAATTCCCAGGCCTGATTGTTCTCTGCATCTGCCGTAACGCTTGGCCCTCAGCCTGAGGGCAATGGATTGGAGTAAAGCAGTTGTTCAAAAAACACGCATGTTACTTGAGCCTGTGGCTGCTCGCTGCGCCATTGGTCGCGCTGGCCGAGGACTTGCCGCCGGCGAGCCCCCTGCCGGGGGCGCTGGCCCAGCCGGCGCTGGCCTGCCCGGCACTGGCCCCGCGCCTGGACCTGCCGACGCAGCAATTGTTGCAGGCGTTCTATCGCGAGCAGGGCGAGCAACCGGTGTGGTCGACCGGGGCGCGCCTGGAACAACTGCAGGCGCAATTGGCGGGCTTGGTCGATGACGGCCTGGACCCTGGGCACTATCGCCTGCCACCGGCCAGCGCGGGGGGCGATGGCTTGTGCCGCGACATCGATATCAGCCACCAGTACCTGCAAGCCCTGCAGGACCTGCATTACGGGCGCCTGTCGCAGACCCGCTTCGAGCCATTGTGGCGGGCCCAGCCGTTGCCGGACGATCGCCAGGGCGTGTTGCTGGCCATTGCCGGGCCGGGGCTGGATGACCTCGGCGCGGCATTCGACCGGGCACGGCCCAACCTCGAGCAGTACCGCAACCTGCGCCGGGCCTATGCCCATGAGCGGCAACAGCCCTTGCCCCGTTGGCAAGACGTGGCCGGCGGCCCGTTGTTGCGCCCACACATGGAGGACAAGCGTGTCCCGGACCTGGCCCAGCGCCTGTATCACGGCGGTTTCCTGGCCAGCCCCAGGGTCGATGCCGACAACATCTACAGCGACGATCTGGTGAGTGCGGTGAAGAGTTTCCAGCTCAGCCACTCGCTGCAGGCCGACGGCGTGGTGGGGGCTGGCACCCTGAAGGAAATGAACGTCAGCCCGGCCCTGCGTCGCGAGCAGTTGCGCATCAACCTCGAACGCCTGCGTTGGCTGGCCCGGGACTTCGAGCCGAACATCGTGCTGGTCAACGTCGCCGCGGCGCAGTTGAGTTTCTACCAGCACGATGCGCTGGTCTGGCAGACCCGCACCCAGGTCGGTCGCGCCGAGCGCCAGACGCCGCTGCTCAAGTCCCAGGTCACGCGCCTGACCCTGAACCCGACCTGGACCGTGCCGCCGACCATCCTCAAGGAAGACAAGCTGCCGCAGATCCGCCGTGACCAGGGTTTCCTCAATCGACAGGACCTGCAGGTGCTGGACGCCAATGGCCAGCCCCTGGCCGCCGAGGACATCGATTGGGAGCGTCCGGGCAACATCCTCCTGCGCCAGGGGGCCGGGCCGCGTAATCCCCTGGGGCGCATCGCCATCCGTTTTCCCAACCCGTTCTCGGTCTACCTGCACGATACGCCGAGCCAGGCGCTGTTCAGCAAGGGGCCGCGGGCCTTCAGCTCCGGCTGCGTGCGGGTCGAGCAGGCACTGCAACTGCGCGACTGGTTGCTCAGCCCGGCGGAGCGCTTGCGTACCAACGATTTGCTGGCCACCGGCCTGACCCACGAGTTCCGCCTGGCCAAGCCGGTGCCGATCCTGCTCACCTACTGGACGGTGCAGGCCGACAGCCATGGGCAATTGCTGTATGCACCGGACATCTACGGGCATGACCCGCTGCTGTCCACCGCCCTGGGCAGCAAGATCTGACTTGCGCAAACCGCGGCCTGGCCTGGTGACTTGCGGTATTGTGTGCGGCCTTTTTCGCCACGGATCCAAGACTGCGCCATGCCACTGACCAAACGCCAGCAAGCTGCCATGGAGCGCTTGCTGGCCACTACCCTCACCGAAGCCTGCGAAGCGGCCAAGATCCGCCTCGAAGGTTTTTCCTGGTTGACCCACGAAGTGGACTACGCGGTGTTTCCCGCGAGTCTGGTGGTGGTTTGGGTGTTCGCTGCCCAGGCCGACAAGGAGCGGGCCCTGGCGGCGGGAGAGGGTCCGTGGATGATCGAACTCACGGCCCGGGCGCTGGCGGATGCCGGCGTCACCCTTGAACCGGTGGCAGGCCATGTGTTCTTCGACAGCGAAGAACAGTGCCAGCGGATCAGTGGTGGTGATTGGACCCGGCGCCTGGCGCGCCTGCGACCGGGGCGGGGCTGAGATGGCCAAGGAAATCGACAACCCCTGTATTGCCCTGTGCCAGCTCAGCGGCGACTTGTGCGTGAGCTGCGGGCGCACCAAGGACGATATCCGCAAGTGGAAACGCATGAAGCGCCCAGAGAAGATGGCCGCCGCGCAACGGGCCGGCGCCCGCCTCAAGGCCCTGCGCAAAAAGCAGGGCTGAGACCTGGTTAGTCAAATGTCATTTTGAAACTGTCCCGCGCCCAAACGCCTGACACTTAACCAGAAATCTTTCTGGGGTTGCAGTTCAGTGAGCTCGAGTTTGTAGTCCTGACCGAATTCGTCCTCTACCGTTAGCGTCTTGTCCCAATCAAAATCCGGATCTTCAGAGATGCAGTAGGAGGGGTGAGGATTATCGATCTCGAAATGGATCGAGTAGACAGCGAGGGGCGGTGACAGCAGTTGCTTCTGCTGATACCTCTGCCATAGCTGGCGAATATTTGGATCACACAGTTGTTCGGCGAAGGCCAGGGCCTGGGGAATGTCATCCCAGGCAGCTTGGACCTGTTGTTGCACCGCCGCCAATCTATGCTGTGGCAGCTCATCGCTCGGGTGCTCAACATAGATCAGGCGGATACCGAACTGCTGTTCGCATTGCATGACACCTGGACGAACTTTCCAGTGGCCAAGTAGGGGTGTGTTGAGGAGATCTATCTGCATGGCCCGGAAACCTACACCCCTTGGCGGCGCATGGCCAGGATGGTGCTGCCGAAGAAGATGAAGGTGGAGCCCACGACCCGGTTGACCCATTTCGACAGCGCCGGGCGGGTCAGCACGCCTTTGGCCCGGGAGGCCAGCAGGGCATAGATGCTCAGCGAGACCAGCGACAGGGCCATGAAGATCAGGGTCAGGATGAAGAACTGCGGCAGCAGGGCGGCATGCTGGTCGATGAACTGCGGGAACAGCGCGGTGAAGAAGATGGTCGCCTTGGGGTTGGTGGCGGCGGTCAGGAACGCCGACTTGAACAGCTTGAACCGCGGCGGGGCGCTGACGCGCTGGTCATCCGGATTGTTGGCGCTGAGCAATGGGCTCTTGCTCAGCAACTGCTTGGCACCGAGGTAGAACAGGTAGCCGGCGCCGAGGATCTTCACGGCGTTGAATACCCATTCGGAACTGGCGATCAGCGCCCCCAGGCCCAGCATGGCCGCCGCGGACATGCAGAACAGGCCACTGATATTGCCCAGGGATGACCACAGGGTGGACTTGGCGCCGTAGGTCACGCTGTTGTGCAGCGCCACCAGGGTGGCCGGGCCAGGGCTGGCGATGGCGATGGCGGCGACCAGGGTATAGGCAAGTATCGAGTGGGCATCCATGGCTTGGACTCGTCGGGAAAGGGAGGCTGGATTCTACAGGACAAACCGCCGGGAAATCCTCTGCGACACGCTGCGAACGTGCCGATTAGAGCGTGCGGTGGTAGACCACCAGGTCACAGGACGAGGCGATCACCAGGCTCCGGCCGCTGTAGGAGAAACCAAAGGCCCGGCACTCATGCTCGATGGCTAGCTTGTGGAAGGTCGCCGGGCGGTTGTGCTGGGCGCCGTAGAGCCAGGAGCCTGGTTCGACCAGCAACAAGTGCTGTTCGGGCCAGGCCAGGGGCACATTGTGCACCGCCCAGCCATCGTCGCTGCCCAAGGGCAGGCTGCCGCCATTGATCCCTGACATGGCGATGCGTCGGCCCGCCAGGGGCCCGATGCCCTCGGCCTCGAGGTAGCGATCGCTTTCGACCTCTTCGGTGTAGTCCCGGGCGATCTTCTGGCCGGTCTCGCAATCGATGACACTGCGCCCGGTACTGGAGATCACCAGCAGCAATTCCCGATCACGATCGAAGCCGACTTCCAGCAGGCTGCCGGTGGCGCGTCGGGTGACCAGTACCCAGGGCGCCGGGGCCGGGCCGATCGGCTGCTGCCTGATGGTTTCGCGCAGGGATTGCAGGGGGGATGGGTCCATGGTGGCTCCGCTTGCTGGCTTGTGCACTGCTCAAGATGAACGGCAGCGGGCGATTCTAGCCAACGGGCCGTTTTACCGCTCTACATCATTGCCGTGATCGATAGTTATCATCAAAAAGTGGAGGTTCCGTTTTTCCTGCAAAGGAGGAAGATAGCGCTTACGCCGTTTTTGTTGCAGAAGGAAATACCCGATGAGAATCTCGACTTTGCTAGCCCTTGTCGTCGTCTTGCTCTCGGGAACCGGTGCTCCAGCGGTGGCCCTGGCTGCCGATGACATGGCCTGCCATTTCCTGCCCATGGCCGACAGCGGCGCCAACCTGCAGCACGCGCAATCGGTTGGTGTGCTGTACAGCGAGAACACCCTCAATACCCTGGAGTACCTGGAGCACTACCATTCGGTGGCGCTCAACGGCGCGAAGAACGCCGGCCTCGATCCTCGTATCAGCCAGGCCTTCGTCAACAGCTCCGATCCGAAGTTGGCGATCAACTGGTTGATGGCTTCGCTGAGCAAGCACTTCGCTGCGGTGACCGTCTACGACAACCTCGATGCCGTGGTCCAGGCCCATCCCGACGTGGTGGTAATGCTCGACACCTACAACCAGCTGGTGACCAAGCGCAACAACCGGGTGGAGGCGCGCTTCATCGCCAAGTTCTACGACTCCAACCTGCAGTACATCGGCCAGGCCGAAGGGGTCCGGGCCAAGGACCTGCCTTCGGTCTGGGTGCGGGGCAAGGCGGCCCCGGAAATCGCTGCCCAGATCAACCAGCAGACCGAGCTGCAGCTCGATGCCCTGAAACAGTTCGACCTCTCGCTCAAGGCCCTGGTGAGCCAGGAGGATGCCGGGCAGATGGCGGTCAATCAGTGACGCTGTCCTGGCTGTAATGCAAACGCCCCGACTTGTCGGGGCGTTTTCGTTCAGGGGGGCTTCATGTGGGCTCAAGGCGCGCCGAACATCGCGGTCCAGTAGATGCCGGCATCGCTTTTGGGGTCCACCGCATAGGCCGCGCCCAGCTCACGGTAGGCTGGGTTCATCAGGTTGGCGCAATGCCCGGGGCTGGCCAGCCAGCCATCCACTACCTTGCGCACGCTGTCCTGGCCGGCGGCGATGTTCTCGCCCACTTGCTGGCCGGCGTAACCTGCCAGTTCCGCGCGGTCGCCAGGGGTGCGCCCGTCGCGATCCTTGTGGTCGAAGTAGTTCTGGTTGGCCATGGCCCGGCTATGTTCCTGGGCGGTTTCGCCCAGGGTGGCGCTCCAGGCCAGGGGCGCGGTGGCGGCAAAACCCTGGCCGCCACATTGCCGCGCCTGGCTGCGGGCGTTGTTGATCTGCGCCAGCAATTGCTGGCCCTCGGCCTGCCAATCGCCCAGGCGTGCCGACAATAGCGGGCGGGCGAGGACGATGCGCCACTGGGTGGCCTGGCGATTGACCGCGATATCGACGAACTGCGGGTCCAGCACCACCTGGCAGAAACTCTCGCGGATCGCCTGCATCGCCGCTTGGGCATCACGCGGGCCGGACAGGCTGATGGCCTGGACGTTGACCATGGGGTAGGCCGCCCGTGCCAGGGCCTGCTGCAAGTCGCCGACGTTGTCCACCGGCAGGATCAGGCGCGGGTCGCTGGCCAGCGGCGGCAGTTCGGACGAGGCCTGGTTGGCGCAGCGTTGCGGCTGGCTGCGGTAGGCGTTGATCGACTCGATCAACTGTGCCTGGTCGTCGGCCATGGCCCCGGCCGGGCCCAGCAGGCCCAGGGACAGGATGGCGACGGGCAACAGCAATGAACGCATGGACATGAAGGTCTCCCAGGAATCGGACGTGCCCATGATGCACTCGCCGCCAGGGCTTTTCATCCATGGGCGGATGAAATCGGCGTCAGCCGGCGCGCCTCAGTAGAAGTCGTAGTACAGCGCCCATTCGCCGCTGTCCCGGTGCTTCCAGAACATCAGGCTGCCACTGTCCACCACGTTGAGGTTGATCTTGGCGTCGGAGGAAATCTGCATCACGAACTCGAAGCCTTCGCCCGGGTCGATCCCCGACTGGCAGAACGATGGGTAGCCCCCCAGCTTGTGTTCGTAGCAGTGGGTGGTCAGGTCGTAGTAGCTCTCGATGCGACCGGAGCGTTCCAGTTCGAGGATTTCCAGCTCCAGGTCCCGGGGCACGCCGCCGCCGTCCCACAGCGGATAGTCGGCGGGTACCACCTCGGCCTTGAGTGGGAAGGGCTTGAGAAAGGCCTTATCGGCCGTCAGCTCCTTGCGCACCAATGCGTCCTCGTCACGGTATTCGCGCACCAGCCAACGCTCGCCCATGGGTTCGAGCTCATCGGGAAAGGGGTTGGCGATGAACACCGTGAGTACCTTGACGCCTTGCAAAGGCGGGCTGCGAAAGGGCAGGGAGGGCAGGTGGAACTGGGCGAAGGGCAGCAGGGTTTCCCCCGCGCTGTTGCGTGGCAGCTCTTCGTCTTCGCGAAACAGGAAGACTCGGCCCAGCCAACTCTCTTCATCGCTATGGCTGGGGCGAAAACCGCCGGCGGTGAACTTCAGCGCCGGTTTGGCCAACTGGCGCTGGATTTCCTGGATATCCATGTTCGGGCGTATTTCCTTGTCTTGGTAAGGGGACTGGCGCGCTCGTCGGCAAGGCCACCCCGGCCGTTTCTCAGCCTTCACGGCCATGGGCCGCGTTGGCCAGTTGCTGGGTATCGACCCGTACGAACAGCGAGTCGCCGATGGCCGTGAGCACGTCGCCGGCATACACCTCGCACACCACCCGGCTCTTGCGCGCGACTTCACCTTCGACCCGGGCGCGCAGGGTCAGGGGCACGCCCATGGGGGTCGGCTTGATGAACTTGATCCCCAGGTTGCCCGTCACGCAGTCGATGCGCGGCAGGCTGCCCGGGGTCCGCTGTTCGTTGCGGTAGTGGTAGGCCATGGCGGTCCAGTTGGAGTGGCAGTCCACCAGCATGGCGATCAGGCCGCCATACACCAGGTCCGGCCAGCCGCAGTACTTGGCTTCGGGCAGGTGTTCGGCGACCACATGGACACCGTCCTCGTGCCAATGGCTCTTGATGTGCAGGCCATGGTGGTTGCTGCTGCCGCAGCCGAAGCAGACGCCCTCGGGCGCGGTGGTGTCTTGCAGGGAAGTCGCGTGCATGGTTGTTCTTGTCCTTGACGATGGTCTGGCGGGTAGCGCGGTCGGCCATGATGCCCGTGGTGGTGCCACAGGCCAAGGTCTGCGGCGGCGCCGGGAAAGGATTTGCGCCAGCGTCCTTGTGACGCATTGATTGCGGCGGATGTCGTAGTGCCTCGGGGTTTGCCAAGGGCGCTGCAGCCAAGACAGGCTGATGCCGTAATGATATTCTTGCGCTGAATCGGTTCATCGTTTGTGCAAAAATATGCCCCCTGTGCTTTGCTTCAAATGGCCTGAACGGGTCCTTTGCAAGCGTGCGGGTGTCTCTGGCAAACCTGCCGAGCGTAATGTCAGGCAGTGTCCATCCACCTTCCTTGGTGGAATCCGACCCTTTTTCCCTGCTGGTTCCCGCGAAGGCGGGTACCGCCGTTGCCCGTCGATTCGGCGCCAGCGGCACATGGAAAGGAGCAGGGCGGCTGCCTGTCGGCTGTGTCCCGTGACGAGCCCCGAGTAACAAGTGTCACTCATGTAGCTGAGCCAACAACGACAAGAAGTCAGCACCGGAGCGATATAAAACTGAGGTCGAGCGCGTTTCGTCGGCCCTTGTGTGCCCACCCCCCAGTTCTCATGAATGCGTTCATCCAGGACCTGCGAAATGCCTGTTTCGCACCCTCCGGGATTCACAGGATCGAGGATCGGGCGGCGGATGGCGTTCTATCGTAGGTACTACAGAATGTTGAAGAAAGTGAACACGGCCCTCATCGGGCTGGCGATGTCGATAGGGCTGACGACCGCCCATGCGGCCGAGCCAAAAAAAGTGGATGTGCTGCTGATCGGCGGCGGCATCATGAGTTCGACCCTCGGCGTCTGGCTCAACGAGCTGCAGCCGGACTGGTCCATGGAGATGGTCGAGCGCCTGGATGGCGTGGCCGAGGAAAGCTCCAACGGCTGGAACAACGCCGGTACCGGCCACTCGGCCCTGGCCGAGCTGAACTACACCCCTGAAGGCAAGGACGGCAAGATCGAGATCGCCAAGGCCATCGAGATCAACGAAGCGTTCCAGATCTCCCGCCAGTTCTGGTCGTGGCAGGTCAAGACCGGCGTCCTGAAGAACCCGCGTTCGTTCATCAACTCCACGCCGCACATGAGCTTCGTCTGGGGCGATGACAACATCAAGTTCCTCAAGGCTCGCTACGAGGCCCTGCAAGCCAGCCCGCTGTTCAGCGGCATGCAGTACTCCGAAGACGCCGAGCAGATCAAGAAGTGGGTTCCACTGATGATGGAAGGGCGTGACCCGGCGCAGAAGATCGCTGCGACCTGGAGCCCGATCGGCACCGACGTCAACTTCGGCGAGATCACCCGCCAGTTCGTCGCCCACCTGCAGGCCCAGCCCAACTTCGCCCTGAAGCTGTCCAGCGAAGTAGAAGAAATCGAGCGCAACCAAGATGGCTCGTGGCGCGTGACCTACAAGAACCTCAAGGACGGTTCGAAAACCGAGACCGACGCCAAGTTCGTGTTCATCGGCGCTGGCGGCGGCGCCCTGCACCTGCTGCAGAAATCGGGTATCCCCGAGGCCAACGAATACGCCGGTTTCCCAGTGGGTGGCTCGTTCCTGGTGACCGACAACGCCAGCGTTGCCGAGCAGCACCTGGCCAAGGCCTACGGCAAGGCTTCGGTCGGCGCGCCACCGATGTCCGTACCGCACCTGGACACCCGCGTCCTGGATGGCAAGCGCGTGATCCTGTTTGGCCCGTTCGCCACCTTCTCCACCAAGTTCCTCAAGGAAGGTTCGTACTTCGACCTGCTGACCAGCACCACCACCCACAACATCTGGCCGATGACCAAGGTGGGCATCGAGCAGTACCCGCTGGTGGAATACCTGGCCGGCCAGCTGATGCTGTCGGATGACGACCGTTTCGCGGCGCTCAAGGAATACTTCCCCAACGCCAAGCAGGAAGACTGGCGCCTGTGGCAGGCCGGCCAGCGCGTGCAGATCATCAAGCGTGACGAAGAGAAGGGCGGCGTGCTGAAACTGGGCACCGAGATCGTCGCTTCCCAGGACGGCAGCATCGCCGGCCTGCTGGGCGCTTCCCCGGGCGCTTCGACCGCCGCGCCGATCATGCTCAGCGTGCTGCAGAAAGTCTTCAAGGACCAGGTGGCCACTCCAGCCTGGCAGGAGAAGCTGAAGCAGATCGTACCGAGCTACGGCACTGCCCTGAACGACAGCCCTGAGCGTGTGGCCAAAGAATGGGCCTACACCGCCGAAGTGCTGCAACTGACCCCGCCGCCACCGGTCAAGGGTGCGGCTCCTCAAGCGCCGGCCAGCCTGGCCAAGCCTGAAAGCAACCCAGCGGCCGACATGGCGCTGTAAGCCCCGCTCCCGCCCGCGTTCGCCGGGCGGGACATCGCCGATGCCCTTGGCATCGGCTGGCTGTTCCGATTGCGGTGGCGTATCGCTGCCGCAATGGGTCAGCAAACTCCCCAAGCCTTTCCCATCTTGCCTTGCCTCGCCATGCGGCGATGCGCCCCTGCGCCTGCGTGAAGGGGTATCATGGCGCGCCCGCTCCCGGCGGACATGCCCCAACCCTCGGAGTCACCGCCCAGATGTCCAGTATCACCCTGTTCCAGGCCCCGCCCGCCGAAGCCATCCAGAGCCAGATCCAGCAGATGGTGGTGGACTACATCACCGATATCAGTGCGGTCGCCATCGCTCCCAGCAATCCGCTGTACAACCTCTACCAGTACGGCGTCGGCTACGAGGTGCACCTGTACCTGCAGGCCATGGACGGTTCCCGGGATCTCGCCGTGGAGTTGCTGGTGGCCAGCGACCCGCTGGACCCGGAGCAGGTGCAGGGCTTCTTGCTCTACCTGCCGCTCAAGGACGACCCCGAGGCTTGCGCCGTGGCCTATATGGCGGTCCGCCAGGACCTGCGCCGCCAGGGTATTGCCCGGCAAATGCTTGCGGCGATGCGCGCACGCTATCCCCATGCCGAGCTGGCCTGCAGCCCGGCCAAGCTCCAGTGCTTCGAGGCCCTGGGGTTCCAACTGCTGGGCGCCCGTGGCCCGCAGGTGCTGATGAACACCCGCGAGCATGGCAGCGATGGCTTGCTGGCAGTGCTGGATGTGGCGCCGATCTACAACTCGGTGGAGGTGCGGCAGATCCATGCCTACCTGCTGGCGCAGCATGGGCGCAAGGCGATGATCGAGGCGGAGAAGAAGCGCGACCGCCACCTCGACCAACTGACCCGCCAGGCCCAGGAGCTGGTGCGCGAGCGCCTGGGCGAAGCGGCCTTGCACCGCTCTCGGGCACCGCGCCTGGTCTGACCCTGTTCCTTGCGGCCGCTGCGCGCCCGTGCGCAGCCTGCGACAGCGGCTACACGAAGCCTCAACGCATGGCTCCTGTAGCCGCTGTCGAGCCCCGGCGAGGCTGCGCCAAGGCCCGCAGGGCCTTCGGGTGGTGCTGGATAGAAGGACTTGTACCGCTGCTCTGGCCTGGATAATCTCGCATAAACACGCAGAAACGGGCATGAACATGCAAAACCTGCATTCCACCGCTGAACTGCCGTCCCTGCGCCGGCAAAAGATCCTCCTGCTGCTGGAGCGCGACGGCAAGGTCATGGCCGCCGAGCTGAGCCGGCATTTTTCGGTCTCCGAGGACACCATCCGCCGCGACCTGGCGGAGCTGGATGCCGCCGGCCTGGTGCAGCGGGTCCACGGTGGTGCGCTGCCCCGGCCCAGGGACAGCGGCAAGGATTATTTCACCCGGGTGGGCGAGACCGACGCGGTGAAAATGCACCTGGCGCAGTTCGCCGCACAGTGGGTGCAGGAGGGACAGACGGTGTTGTTCGACTCCGGCTCCACCACCTTGCACATTGCCCGCTCGCTGCCCCGGGACATCGGCCTGACCGCGGTCACCGCCTCGCCGCTGATCGCCGTGGCCCTGGCCGAATACCCCAGGGTCCGGGTGATCCTGGCCGGCGGCCAGCTCAACCCGGCGACGCTGGCGGCCAGCGGCCATGAAGCGCTGCGGATGCTCCAGGGGATCAAGGCCGACCTGTTGTTCACCGGGGTCTGTGCGATCCACCCGCAGATCGGCATCAGCTCCCTGCATTTCGATGAAGTGTCGATCAAGCAGGCGATGTTCGACAGCGCCGCGCAAGTCATTGCCGTGACCACCGCCGACAAGCTCGGGGCCATGGAGCCTTTTGTCGTGGCGCCCTGCAACCGCCTGCACCGGCTGGTTACAGAGCAGGAAGTGGCGAGCGCGGAGCTCGAAGGCTATCGACAGCAGGGAGTCGAGGTACTGCAGGTCTGACTCCAGGCAGTTACCAGAGCAGGGCTTCTACTTCAGCGAACCTGTCCGCCACTTTCTTGCTGGCTCATCCACTGCGCCATCTGCCGCAAGAGGCTGCTGAAACCGGCATCGGCGGGACTTGTTGCTTCGGCGGCTTGGCGGAACTCGTCGATGACTGCCTTCATTGCGGGTAGTGCCGCACAAACAACTGGGCATGTTCGTCCAGGCTGCGGGGCCAGCTCGGTTCCTGCTCCGGGCGCAGCAGGTTGGTCGCGCGAAGGAGCTTGCGCGAGGCCTCGCGTTGCAGGCGCAGGGCCTGCCCAGGCGTTGAGGCGTGGTCGAGGCGCGTGGCGTAGTCGTTCAGCACTGCAAGAAAGTCACCGTTCACCGCCAGGGCTATTTCCCGGCTGGGCTTGAACGGGGCGAAGCGCTGGCGCAGGTCCTCGCCCAGCAGGCAGCGACAATGATGCTTGAGCCAATAACCCCAGCTGGGGCGATTGTGGCTGGCCAGGACTTGCTCCAGGTGGCCGATATCGAAATCGATCTTCGACACCTCGGGGTGCCGCGCCTGCAACTGCAGGCGCAGCTGTTCCAGCTCATCGAGCAGCCCTGGGGCAGGTGGCTGTCGCAGGATGAGGGTCAGGTCCAGGTCGGAGATTCCAACCCGGGCCTCGCCCCGGGCCAGGCTGCCGTACAGGTAGAGGCTGTGCAGCGATGGCTGGTCCAGGCTGTGGCACAGCTCATCGAGCAAGGCACTGAACTCGGGTTGCAGGGGCGGCTCGGCAGGCAGCTTGATCGAGCCTTCGGTATCGACGCCGAACGTACTGGGCATTTGCATGGGATGGCCTGTGAGAAAAAACCAGCGCCAGCTTAACAGGCTACGGCAGGCCGCTTGGCGCCTGCCGCAGTCCTGCATCGCTCAGTTCTTGAAGGTCGAGTGCTTGTGGCCCTGGTCGCACAGGGCAAACACCACCACCAGCGCCGCGGCGATGGCCAGGATGAACACCACGCCGTCGGTGGAGTGGGTCGCCGAGGCGGTCACCAGCGACAGTGCGCCCAGTGGAGCCAGGCCACCGGCGATGGCGGTGCCGATCTCGCGCCCGGTGCCGAAGCCCGAGGAGCGGGTCGCCGTGGGGAACTGGCGGCTGAGGAACGAGCCCTGCGGCGCGAACATCATCGGTGCCAGGAGGCCGGTGCCGACCCCGATGGCCAGGTAGATCATCAGGCTGTCGCCAGTATTGAGCAGGGCCAGGAACGGGTAGGCGAACAGCACCGAGAACAGGCCGCCGAGCACCAGGACGGTCTTGCTGCTCCACTTGTCGCACAGCCAGCCGAAGAACGGTACGGCGACGATGGCCACCAGGCTGGCGATGGTCACCGACAGCGAGGTCACGTGCACATCGACATGCTTGTACTGGGTCAGGTAGGCCAGGGAGAAGGTCTTGAAGATGTAGCTCAGGGCGTTGTAGCCGATGGCCACGAAGAACACCACGGCCAGGCCCTTGAGGTCGTTCTTGAACAGTGCCTTGAGCGGCGAGGCCTGGGCCTTGCGGCTCTGCTGGTCCAGTTCCTTGAACTGCGGGGTTTCCGGAATGCTCTTGCGCACCCACAGGCCGACGCCCACCAGCACGATGCTGCACACGAAGGGAATGCGCCAGCCGCCGGCCAAGAGGAATTCGTTGCCGTTGATGGTCAGCAGGTAGATGGTCAGCGACGACAGCAGCAGGCCCAGGTTCAGCCCCAGTGCCGGCCAGGCGCCCTGGCTGCCGCGCTTGCCTTCGCTGGCGTGCTCATAGGAGGTGACCGCCGCGCCGGACAGTTCGGCGCCGGCACCCAGGCCCTGGATGATGCGGATCGCCACCAGGATGATCGGCGCCCAGATGCCGATCGAGGCGTAGCTGGGAATCAGGCCGATCAGCGCGGTGCACACGCCCATCAGGCAGAAGGTCAGCACCAGCACCTGCTTGCGCCCGAACTTGTCGCCCAGGTAGCCGAACAGCACACCGCCGAAGGGGCGGGCGATAAAGCCGATGGCGAAGGTGGAGAACGACATCAGCATGGCGCTGTTGGGGTTGCTGGTGTCGAAGAAGATCTTCGAGAAGACGATCGCCGCCATGGTGGCGTAGAGGTAGAAATCGTACCACTCCAGCATCGAGCCGAAGATGGTGGCCGCCGCGACCTTGCGCAGGCGTTTCCTGGTTTGCTGTGGGGTTTGCGCTGCAGTAATGCTGGTTTCAACTGCGGTCATCGGGTGCATCCTCTTGGATCATTGTATTTATTGTCGGGTGACACGAGCACGCGACCCTGCCGGCGTCGCCGAGGCGCCGGGCAACGCGTGTGCCAGGGTGTTTCAGTCGGCCTGGAAGATCCGGTCGGCGATCATCGAGCCAATGGGAATCGCCGAGGTGGCGGCGGGCGAGGGCGCGTTGCACACATGCAACATGCGCGAGGTTTCGGCGAACAGGAAATCGTGGACCAGGCTGCCATCGCGCATCACCGCCTGGGCGCGGATGCCCGCTTCACAGGGCAGCAGGTCGCTGACTTCCAGGGACGGGCAGTACTTGCGGCACTGCTCCAGGTAGCCGGACTTGAACAGCGAGTTCTTCATCTCGGTGGTGCCGGAGCCGAGGTTCTGCCAGATGGTTTTCCAGAACCCGGGGAAGCTGGCGTACTGCGCGACGTCGCGCCAGTCGATGGAGAACTTGCGGTAGTTTTCCCGGCCCAGGCCCAGCACCGCGTTGGGGCCGACGGTGACGCTACCGTCGATCATGCGGGTCAGGTGCACGCCGAGGAACGGCAGTTCCGGGTCGGGGATCGGATAGATCAGGTGGTTGACGATGTCGTTCTTCGCCGCCGGCAGGCGGAAGTACTCACCGCGGAAGGGGATGATCTGGTGATCGATCTGCACCCCGGCCAGGGTCGCCAGGCGGTCGGACTGCAGGCCGGCGCAAGCCACCAGTTTCTTCGCCCGCCAGCTGCCGCCATGGGTGCCGACGCTGACGCTGTCGGCGTGCTCCTGGATCGCGGTGACGGTCTGGCCCAGGCAGATCTCGCCACCGGCGCGGCGGATCACCCGGGCCATGGTGTCGCACACCTGGCGATAGTCGACGATGCCGGTGGCGTCGAGGAACAGCCCGCCCAGGCCGACGATGTTCGGCTCGCGCTGGCGCAGTTGCTCGGCATCCAGGCGCTCGACCTTCAGGCCATTGAGTTGCGAGCGCTGGTACAAGGCTTCCATGCGCTGCACTTCCAGGGCATTGGAGGCCACCAGCACCTTGCCGCAGACCTCGAACTTGATCCCATGCTCGGTACAGAACTGCTTGGTGGCCTCGGCGCCGCGCTTGCACAGGTCGGCCTTGAGGCTGCCTGGCGCGTAGTAGATCCCGGCGTGGATCACGCCGCTGTTGTGCCCGGTCTGGTGCTTGGCCAGCACGCTTTCCTTTTCCAGGACCACCAGCGAAGCGCCGGGCTGGCGCTTGAGGATCTCCATTGCCGTGGCCAGTCCGACGATGCCGCCGCCGATGATGCAAAAGTCGTAGATCATGGTTCCAGGTGTCCGTATCAGTCTGGTTATCAGGTTGTCAGACTAAGTAGTCCGATAAAAACCGCAGGCTCGGCCTGCGGTCTGGCGCATTAGGGTCAGTCGAGGGTAGGCAACTCCAGGCCCAGGCGCTTGGCCGAGGCACGCAAATGGGCATCGGCACAGCCAGCGGCAGCCTGGCGGTCACCGGCGGCGATGGCCTGGTACAGCGCCTGGTGCTCCTGGGCCGCATCGGCCGAGCCGCCGACCAGGCGCAGCGCCGAGTTTTCCCAGGCCGTCTTGCGGGCACTGGCCAGCTGGCTGCGCAAGAAGTCGTGGAAGGCCACGAAGTAATCGTTCTTGCTGGCTTCGGCGATGGCCCGGTGGAACGCTACGTCGGCCAGGGCCGCCGCTTCGAAATCACTGCGCTTGTCGTGCATTTCCTGTAGCGCGGCCTGCATCCGTTGCAGGTCGCCGGCATCCCGGCGCTGGGCGGCGATCGACGCGGCCTGGGTCTCTATCCACAGGCGCATCTCGAACATCTGCGCCAGGTCCGCCAGGCGTCCTTCGCTCTGGGGGAAGCGGAACACCGTGCCGGCCGGGGTCTTGGAGATGTACGAACCCAAGCCACGGCGGGCGATCAGCACGCCATCGGCCTTGAGCTGGGCGATGGCCTCGCGCACCACCGAGCGGCTGACATTGAGCTGTTCAGCCAATTGCTGTTCGGTGGGCAGGCGCGATTCGGGAGCCAGTCGACCGGAGTCGATCTCGTTGCGGATGGCGTTGACGACCCTTACGACCAGAGAGTCGGGGCGCTGGAGTTCGAGCATGGGTAAACCTTGTAAGTCAGGTTGTCAGACAATAGCCGTGGCGAATTTTTCCTGTCAAGAAAAACCCGTGACAAGGCGCCGCCTCAAGCCGTCAGGCGACAGCCGAAAATCAGGTCGTCGAAATCCTCGCCGCCCAGCTGGAAGGCCCGTTCGTCACGGCGCAGGAAGGCGAAGCCGCATTTCTCCAGGACCTTGCAAGATGCTGCATTACCGTCGGTGACCGTGGCGATCAACTGCTTGATGCCCAGGGTGTGCCGGGCGTGCTCGATGACGGCGCGCAGGGACTCCACGGCCAGTCCCTTGCCTTGATGCTGCGGGCGCAACAAGTAGCCGACCTCGGCCTCGGCGGCGTTGCTGTCGCTGATTCGCAGGCCGGTGAAACCCAGGCCCTCACCGCTGTGACGATCGTTGATCAGTAGGCACAGCCAGTGGGTCGAATCCGTATTCCAGTGCGGCAGGCGCGAGGTGAAGCGCTCCTCGATCTGCGCTCGGGAAAGCGGGTCGCAGACATAGCGCAGGTTATCGGGGTCGCTGTGCAGGGCCAGGAACAGCTCCCAGTCATTGGCGGTGAGGGAGCGCAGGTGCAGGCGTTCGGTGTGCAGTTCCAGCATGGAGCGGTCCTTGTCCTCGGGTTGGGCGATGCCCTTACTCTACCGCTTCAGCGCCAGGGGTTAAGAAAACTCTGATCGCGCCAGAGTATTTTTCGCATAAGATCTCGGCCTGATTTCGCAAGGACGGGCAGGTAACCGTGAATTGGGATGATCTGCGGTTCTTCATTGCGGTCGCCAACGCCAGCAACATCACCGATGCCGGACAGGCGCTGAAGGTGTCGGCGGCCACGGTCTCGCGCAAGATCCAGATGCTGGAGCAGGCCTTGCACACGCCGCTGTTCCTGAAGACCACCCAGGGCTATTTCCTCACCGAGGCCGGTCGCGACTTGCTGCCCATGGCGCTCGAGACCCAGGAGCGCCTTGGCCAGATGGAGCGCCAGTTGGCCCGGCCCGGGGCGCGCATGGCCGGGGTGGTGCGCATCGATTGCCCGGAGCTGATGGGCAGCCACCTGTTGATCCCGGCCCTGGCGGCGTTTCGCGCGGGCCATCCAGAGATCCGTTTCGACTTCGTCAATGCCGCGCGCTCGGTCAAGCTCACCCAGAGCCACAGTGACCTGGTGCTGCGCCTGCACCGGCCAGAAGCCGGTAGCAACTTCACCTTGCGCAAGGTCGGCACGCTGACCCAGGCGCTGTTCTGCTCCCCGGGGTATGCCCAGGCCCAGGGGTGTCCGCAAGCGCCCGAAGACTTGGCCCGGCATGGCTTGATCGGCTGGAACCAGGCCCTGGGGCATATGCCCCTGGCCCGCTGGCTGGACCGGCTCAGTGGCGGCCAGCCGCTGTGGATGAGCACCGCCAACCTGCAAGCGCAGCTCCAGGCGGTGCAGGCCGGCCTGGGCATCGCCGCCTTGCCGGTCTATATCGCCGAACCCCTGGGGCTGTGCCGAGTGTTGCCGGATGTCCCGGCGCATCGGGCCGATATCTGGCTGCTGCGCAACCTGGCGACCCAGGGCCAGGAGCGGGTCGAGCAGGTGGTGCAGTTCATCGATCGGGTACTGCACCAGCATGGCCTGCAAGACCACTGAGGCGCGCGGCTCAGGCCGGGCCATTACGCAGGAAGAGCCACGCCGCCACCCCCATCAGTAGCATGCCGAACAGCACATTCTGCGCCTTGAGCAAGCCCGGCCTGGCGCGTAGCAGCGGTTGCAGGCTCGAGCCCAGGCCCGCCCAGAGCAGGTGGCCGAGCAGGTTCACCGCGATCAGCGCGGCGCTCAGCGCCACCACCGCCAGGCTGCCGGCACCGGTGGCCGGGCTGAAGGTGGAGAACATCACCAGCAGCATGACCAGCCCTTGCACGTTGCCCAGTTGCAGCACCACGCCATCGCGGAACAACAGCGCCTGTTCTGGCTCGCCGGGCGTGCGCAGGGGCCGCAGCAACAGGCGCAGGCCGAGCCAGAAAATGTACAGGCTGCCGGCGATCCGCAGGCCCCGCAGCAGTTGTGGCTGCTGCGCCAGGCTGTGGTAGAGCCCGAGGCCCACCAACAGGGCCAGCAGGAAGTAGGTCAGGTCCAGGCCGAGGATGAAGCGCAGGGAATGGCGCACGCCGCTGCGGGCGCCGGAACTGGCCACCATCAGGTTGCCGGGGCCGGCGCTCAGGGCCATGGGCAGCATGGTGGACAACCACAATGACCAGTTGATGTCGTGGATCGGGGGCACGCGCGATTCCTTGGAGGCAGTGCGGATTGCACCGGCGCCAGCTTAAGGCGGCGCCGGGGCAGGGGTTACCGCCAGGAATGCAAAGCGGTTTTTCAAGCCTGCCCGGCCTGCTCCAGGGCGTTGTGCAACCAGTTGCAGAAGCTGCGGGTCAGCGAGCTGCCTTCACTGTCGCGATGCACCAGCCAGGCCCAGGTCGGGCCGCGCACGCTTTGTTCGCACAGCGGCTGCAACTGGCCCTGGACCCGGGCTTGCTGGGCCAGCAGTTGGCTGACCAGGGCGATGCCGTGGCCAGCGCAGGCGGCGTCCAGCAGCAATCCCGGGTCGGAGAAATTCAGGCCGTTGCTGCGCTGGCCAACGTCGGTGCCGCCTTCCACCACCCAGTGGCTCCAGTCCATTTCCCGTTCGCCATGCAAGGTGGTGCGCAGCGCCTGGGGCTGCTCCAGCAGGGACGGGTGGCAGGCCGGATAGAGCTGGTCGCGGTACAGCTCCAGGTAGCTGCATTCGGCCTGGGCGCTGAGGTCGTCGCGGATCGTCACGTCGATGGTCTGGGTGGCCATGTCCGGCGGCTCGAAACTGGTGAACAGCCACAGGTCCACCTCCGGGTGCAGGCGGTTGAATTCGCCCAGTCGCGGTAGCAGCCAGTGTCGAGCGAAGGCCGGGCTGGTGTTGACCACCAGCTGGTTGGGCTTGCGGTACTGCTCCAGGCGGCGAATGCCCACGGCCAGTTGTTGCAGCAGCGATTGGGTGGTGCTGCGCAGGTCATGCCCGGCATCGGTCAGGGTCACGCTGCGCCCGCTGCGGTAGAACAGCGGCTGTTCGAGGAAGGTTTCCAGGCTGCGGATCTGCTGGCTGATGGCCGATTGGGTCAGGTGCAGCTCCTGCGCCGCCTGGTGGAAGCTGCCCAGGCGCGCGGCGGCTTCGAAGCCGCGCAGGGCGTTCAGGGGAGGCCAGTGTTTCAACATTATCGATAAGCCCGGCTAATCAGAATTTCACTAAATCTATCGTTTGTTGCGGGATTTTCAAAGCCATAGCATGGGCACCATTGGTTGCACCGGTAGTGGTTGGCTGATAACAAAACCTTAATCGAGAGGCGCGATTCCCATGCACAGCAATGACAGTCGAAACAGCGGTTGGCGGATGCCCGCCGAGTGGGTGCCCCACGCGGCGACCTGGATGGTCTGGCCCCATAACCAGGACCTGTGGGAGTCGGGCTGGGGCGTGACCCTGGCCGACGTACAGGCGGATTTCGCCCGGGTGGCCAATGCCATCGCACGTTTCGAGCCGGTCAAGCTGGTGGTCGATCCTTCGGCCCTGGAGAGCGCCCGGCGCCACTGCGGCGCCAACGTCGAGCTGGTGGTCCAGGCCGTGGACGACAGCTGGTGCCGCGACTCCGGGCCGAGTTTCGTCTGCCATCCCCAGCACGGGCTGGCCGGCGTCAGCTGGCGCTTCAATGCCTGGGGTGGCAAGTCGGCCCACGAGCTGGACCGCAGCCTGGCCCGGCGCCTGCTGGACCAGCTGGGGCTGGACTGCTTCGGCACCCACCTGGCCAACGAAGGCGGCGCCATCCATGTGGACGGCGAAGGCACCCTGATCACCACCGAGTCGGTACTGCTCAATCCCAATCGCAACCCGGGCCTGGGCAAGGCCGAGATGGAAGAGATCTTCGAGCGCCTGCTGGGGGTGAAGAAAACCATCTGGCTGCCCGGCGATCCGGACTACGTGACCGGCGACATGACCGATGGCCATGTCGATGGCGTCTGTGCCTTCGCCCGTCCCGGCCTGCTGCTGGTGGATGCTACCCATGACCAAGGCTCGGTGTACGCCGACGTGGTGCGCGAGAACCGCCGTGCCCTGGAACTGGCCCGGGATGCCCAGGGCCGCGCCTTCGAACTGGTGGAGCTGTTCGAAGCCACTGCCGCGGTGGACACCCAGGCCGAGGTGTTCTGCGCTTCCTATACCAACTTCTACATCGCCAACGGCGCGATCATCATGCCGGCCTACGGCATCGAGGCCGATCAGGTCGCGGCCCAGGTCCTGGCCAAGGCCTTCCCCGGGCGGCAAGTGGTGCCGGTGCAGATCAACCACCTGGCCCATGGCGGTGGTGGCGTGCATTGCATCACCCAGCAGCAACCGCGCTGGCCACTGGAGGTGTCGGCATGAGCAACTTGACCGTCGCGACGTTGCAGATGCCCTGTACCTGGGACCTGGCGGACAACCTCGAGCGCGCCGAGCAACTGGTGCGCGAGGCCGCGGCCCGGGGCGGGCAGGTGATCCTGCTGCAGGAACTGTTCGCCACGCCATACTTCTGCATCGAACAGCAGCACCGGCACCTGGCACTGGCCGAAGAGTATGGCCAGAGCCGCCTACTCCAGCGCTTTGCCGCCCTGGCCAAGGAGCTGGGGGTGGTGTTGCCGCTGAGCTGGTTCGAGCGGGCCGGTACTGCCTACTTCAATTCCCTGAGCGTGGCCGATACCGACGGACGCCTGCTGGGGGTGTACCGCAAGACCCACATTCCCAACGCCATCGGTTACCAGGAGAAGGAGTACTTCAGCCCTGGCGACACCGGCTTCAAGGTCTGGGACACGGCGTTCGGCCGCCTGGGCGTGGGCATCTGCTGGGACCAGTGGTTCCCGGAAACCGCCCGTTGCCTGGCCTTGCAGGGCGCCGAGGTGCTGCTGTTCCCCACGGCCATCGGCTCGGAACCCGGCGCGACCGACCTGGATTCACGGGATCACTGGCAGATGACCATGCGCGGGCACGCCGCGGCCAACCTGCTGCCGGTGGTGGCCGCCAACCGCGTCGGGCGGGAAGTGGCCCGCAGCGACTCAGGGCTGCACATGCAGTTCTACGGTTCCTCGTTCATCTGCGACCACAAGGGCCGGCTGCTGGCCGAGGCCGACCGCGACACCACCGGCATGCTCCTGCATGAGCTGGACCTGGCGGCCATGGCCGAGGAGCGCCGGACCTGGGGCATCTTCCGCGACCGCCGTCCGGAAATGTACGGGCCCTTGCTGAGCCTCGACGGCCAGCACCTGCATTCACGCTGGAACCCTCGGGAGGCATGAGCATGAACCGCATTGGCATATTGCGCCTCGGCGCGCTGGCACTGGCATTGATGGCCGCGCAGGTCCAGGCCGCGCCTGAAGAAAAGACCCTGCGCCTGTACAACTGGGCCGACTACTTCGCCGAGGACACCCTGGCGCGTTTTACCGCCGAAACCGGGATCAAGGTGATCTATGACGTCATGGAAGGCAGCGAGGTCCTGGAGGCCAAGCTGATGACCGGCGGCAGCGGCTACGACCTGATCTTTCCCGGCGATACCGTGGCCGAGCGCTTGATGCACGCCGGCAGCCTGCAGAGCCTCGACCCCGGCAAGCTGGCACAGATGGACGACATCGAGCCCGGCCTGCAAGCCTTGCGCGTGCAGTACCCCAGGGCCAGCCAGGCCACGGTGCCCTATACCTGGGGCACCATCGGCCTGACCTACAACGCCGGGCAGATCGCCCAGCGCCTGCCCAACGCACCGGTCGACAGCCTGGACCTGCTGTTCAAGCCGGAGCTGGCGGCGCATTTCGCCGATTGCGGGATCTCGGTGATCGACTCGCCCGACGAAGTCCTGGCGGTGGCGCTCAACTACCTGGGACGCGATCCGCGCAGCGCCAAGCCGGCAGACCTGCAAGCGGCTGGCGAGCTGCTGCTCAAGCTGCGCCCCTACATCCGCAAGTTCCAGTCGCAGCCGGTGACCGATCTGGTCAATGGCAACCTGTGCCTGTCCCTGGGCTACAGCGGCGATGTGACCCAGGCCCAGCGCGCCGCCGACGCGGCAGGCAAGAAGGTCGATTTCCAGTACCGCATCCCGCGCGAGGGCACCACGGTCTGGATGGACACCATGGCGATCCCCAAGGATGCCCGGCACCCGGAGTACGCCTATGCCTTCATCAACTTCGTCATGCGCCCGCAGAACATGGCGGCCATCAGCAACTTCACCGGCTACCCCACGGCCAATGCCAAGGCGCGGCCGCGGATCGACCCACGGATGGTGGACAATCCGGATATCTACCCGGATGCAGCGACCTTTGCCCGCCTGGTGCCGGGGCGCGATATTCCCCAGGCCGACATGCGCGCCCGGATGCGCATCTGGACCCAGTTCAAGACGGCTACGATAAAAGCACCCTGAGCCGTTCCACTTCAGGCAATCCCCTTGAGAGAAAGACCGATGTCGACCCGACGCACATTCATCAAACAGGCCTCGCTGCTGGCCGGTTTCGCCGCCGTGACTACCCTGGGCCTCGGCGCCCGTCGGGTCTTGGCCCAAGAACAGGAGGACTGGGTCATGCCCGACGAAGGCGATCGTCACCAGCGGGCCTTCATGGCCTTCGGTGCCCAGGATGCGATCTGGGAAGACTTCACCGGCGGTGTGCAGGAGGCCCAGGGCCGGATCGCCCGGGCGATTGCCGCCCATGAGCCGCTGACCCTGTTCTGCCGCGAGCATGAGCGCGACCTGGCCGAGCAGCTGTGTGGCACTCGCAACGTCACCTATGTGATCACCGAACTGGACGATATCTGGATGCGCGATATCGGCGCCAACTTCGTGGTCGACTCCCGAGGCGAGCTGGGCGCAGTGGACTTCAACTTCAACGGTTGGGGCAATAAGCAGCGCCATTCCCGGGATGCGCGCCTGGCACGCCAGGTGGCCGATGGCGCGCGCGCCACCTACTGGCGCAGCGAACTGGTGGGCGAGGGCGGCGGTATCGAGGTGGATGGCCACGGCACCGGGATCATGACCGAGAGCAGCTGGATCAACCGCAATCGCAACCCCGACTGGAGCAAGGCCGAGGTCGAAGCCGAGCTCAAGGCTTGCCTGGGCCTGCGCAAGATCATCTGGCTGCCGGGGATCAAGGGGCACGACATCACCGATGCCCACGTCGACTTCTATGCGCGCTTCGCGGCTCCCGGGGTGGTGGTGGCCAACCTCGACAACGATCCGGACTCCTACGACTACGCGGTGACCCGCGCGCACCTGGAGATCCTGCGCAACGCCACCGATGCCGATGGCCGCAAGCTCAAGGTGCACACCCTGTCGCCGCCCTTGAATCCGCGCAAGAGCCGCTTCAGCCGGGGCAATGAAGACTTCGCCGCGGGCTACATCAATTACTTCGTGATCAACGGCGCGGTGATCGCCCCGCAGTTCGGCGATCCCGTGGCCGACGCCAAGGCCCACGACTTGCTTAGCCAGCTCTACCCCGGGCGCGAGGTGGTGCAGCTGGATATCGATGCGATTGCCGCAGGTGGGGGCGGGATCCATTGCGTGACCCATCAATTGCCGGCGTTGTGAGGCACTGGCAGGCGAGGGCAAGTGGTCTGCTGTTGAAAGTGGAATTGGCCTGCTACAACGGGCCGCTCGCTGCCTAAGCTGGCGCTCTTCGATATCCCCGGGAAGCCGTGGTCTTCCCGGTTTTTCATGAGGAGAGCGTCATGAGCGAGCAGCAACAAGCGGTAGTGGTACGGGCCATCCAGGCCAAAGATCAGGAGCAATGGCAGGCGTTATGGCTGGCCTACCAGGATTTCTACCAGGTGAACCTTTCGGAACAGGTGAGCCAGCGCACGTTCGAGCGTTTCTTCGATCCCCGGGAGCCGGTGTATTCGGCGGTGGCGGTGCAAGGTGGCGAGTTGGTGGGGTTCGTCAACTCCGTGCTGCACCGCTCGACCTGGGCCACCACGGACTTCTGTTACCTGGAAGACCTGTACGTGGCGCCGCAGGTGCGGGGTGGCGGCACTGGCAAACAGCTGATCGAGTGGGTCCAGGCCTTTGCCCGCCAGCACGATTGCGCCCGGCTGTACTGGCACACCCACGCCACCAACAAGCGCGCGCAAAAGCTCTATGACTGGGTGGCGGCCAATTCGGGATTCATCGAATACCGGATGCCACTCTAACCCCGCGCCGATCCTGGAAGCTCGTGCCGAGCCGTGCGCAGCCTGCGGCAGCGGCTGCACCAAGCGTGTGTGGGTTGTAGCCGCTGCCGAGCTGGCGAGGCTGCGTCCGGGCGCGCAGCGGCCGTAAAAAGGACGATGCGGTCGCCAGGCCGACCCGGTGGCCGCCACGGCTACGCTGGCTGGTTGAACACCAGGGCCTTCAGGCCGCACTGCACGTCGGCATCGGGAAATTCCGGCGGGTTGTCCAGGCGCTGTTCGAAATGCAGCCCTGGCGCGGCTTCGGCCATGCCGTCCAGCAGGAACTCCACGCTGAACGCCGGATCGTTCATGCAGGCCAGCACCCGGCCCGTCGACGTTAGCAACTCTGGCAGGCGTCGCAGCACTCGCGCGTAATCCTTGCTCAGCACAAAGCTGCCTTTCTGGAAGGAGGGCGGGTCGATGATCACCAGATCGTAAGGGCCGCCTTGCTTGACTTTGCCCCAGGACTTGAACAGGTCATGGCCGAGGAAACTCACCCGGCCCAGGTCGTGGCCATTGAGCCGATGGTTGTCGCGACCACGGCTCAGGGCCGCCCGGGACATGTCGAGGTTGACCACTTTCTCGGCCCCGCCGGCGATCGCCGCCACCGAGAATCCGCAGGTGTAGGCGAACAGGTTCAGCACCTTCAAGCCTTGGGCATTGGCCCGCACCCAGTTGCGCCCGTAGCGCATGTCGAGGAACAAGCCGTTGTTCTGCTTGCTGCCCAGGTCCACCCGGTAGTCCAGGCCCTCCTCGGTGATGATGCAGGACTCCACCGGCTCGCCCAGCAGCCATTCGCCGAGGCTGTCGGGCAGGTAGCGGTGTTGCAGCATCAGGCTGGTGGCGCCGCTGGCCTGCCATTGCGCGCTGGAGCCCAGGGCCACCAGCAGCTGCTTCAAGGCCGCCAGTTCCTCGGCTTGTACTTCCTTGAACAGCGACACCAGCACCACCCCTTGCAGCCAATCCACGGTCACCTGCTCCAGGCCCGGCCAGCAGCGTCCACGGCCGTGGAACAGGCGCCGGGTTTCGCTTGGGGCGTTGGCCAGGGCGTCCAGCAGGTGTTGGTTGAGGGTGGCGAGGGCTTGAGGATTCATCGGCGCGACCGGCAATTTTTCGGGGCGGCATTTAACCACAATTGTTGGCCGGCGCGGCTCAGTCGAGGTATTCCGGGCGGCCCATGGCTCGCCATTGCGCCAGCCGGCCATCGAGCACCGGAGCGAGCAGGTCGTAGTTGCTCCAGCTGTTCTCCACTCGGTAGATCGTATCGGGGATGGGCGCCAAGAGCTGCTCATAGTCGTCGCTGTAGCGGACGTTGCTGTCCTTTCCCGCATAGTAGGCAGCAGCGAAGGCATTGCCTTCGGCGTTGAAGTCTTCGTCGTAGAGCCTTTCATCGAGCATCTTGAACAGGAACTCACGGCCGTCGAGTTTGCGCGAGCGCAGCTGCGCCAGTTCCTCGGCGGCGTTTTCTTCAAGTTCTTCGCTGGCAAAGCCGTTGAGCAGCATCCAGGCCAGGAACAGGCCGATATGGGTGGCCCCGGCGCTGGGTGGCAGGTCGCTGGGAAAATCACCGCCGTAATGCCAGGAGGCGTCGTCATATTTCATCGGGCACGGGTCCTTGTGTGCAGGCGATTCAAAGAAGGGTGTTTTCCCATTTCTCGGTGCCGGCCAGGCGGCGCTTGACGTTGTCGATCCGCCATTGCCCGGTCACCCGCTTGACCAGGAAACGGTACTCGTAGCGCAGCCTGCGCGAAGCAGGGTCGCGGATCAGTACTTCGGCCTGGCTCGGCTTGAGCAGCTGGCAGGCCAGTAGTTCGTGGTCCTTCGAGTAGGTGGTGGGCGAGCCATAGCAGGAGCGGGTGTAGGCCCTGTCGCGCAGGGTGCAGAAGCGCTCCAGCAACTGCCGGGGCTCGGCCCAGAAGTCCTGGTCCAGGCCGTCGCGTGCCTGGGCCTTGCCACGCCGCTCCCAGGCCTCCAGGGCCAGGGTATAAGCCCGCACCTGGGTGACCGGGTCGGCGCTGCTGTCGCCGGCGGCCGGCAGTTCCGGCCAGGGCAGGTGCGGCGCGGGCGCGCTGGGTTGCTGGGCGCCGGCCCCGGCTTGCGCGAGCAGGTGCATGATCCGCTCGTGGCCCTTGTCTTCGGCCAGGGACCAGGCGTTGCGCTGCTGGAAGTCCAGCAGGTGGGCATCGGCCCCGGCCTGCAGCAGCAGGCTGACCATCTCGGCGTGGCCACCCTGGGCGGCATTCATCAAGGCACTGCGCCGCAGGTCCGGGGAGACCTGGTCGAGGGCCGCGCCGTGTTCGATCAGCAGCTTGGCGATGGCGCAAGCGCCGTTGCCGGCAGCCCAGGACAGCGAGCTGTAGCCCAGGGCCTTGCAGGGTTGTTGTGGGTCGGCGCCCCGTTGCAGCAGCAATGCCACGGCGGGCAGGCGCCCGGCGATGGTGGCCGCCAGCAGGGCGGTGCGGCCGGTACCCTTGTGCTTCCATTCGATATCCGCGCCGGCATCCAGCAGGCGGGTCAGGGTGGCGAGGTCGCCGCGGGCGGCGGCTTTTTCCAGAAGGTGGGACAAGGTCGGGAATCCGTTCGATCAACAAAAACTCGGGGGCAATGGTAACGCCGCGATACCCGGGTTCGCCATGTCGGCGTCAACGTGGACGCTGCGCGGGGCCTTGCGTAGGATGGCGCCTTCGCCGGCATGTCCCTGTGCCGTGCAGGTGCCCCCGGCCTTTGCCCGTTGCCGACAGACCACTTTCCAAGCAGGAGTCCCGGATGTTCAACGCCATTGTGATCGACAAAGACACTGCAGGTTATCGCGCCGATATGACGCGGCTGGAAGAGGCCCGGCTACCCGCGGGCGAGGTCAGTGTGCAGGTTGCCTACAGCACGTTGAACTACAAGGACGGCCTGGCGATCACCGGCAAGAGCCCGGTGGTGCGCCAGTTCCCCATGGTCCCCGGCATCGACCTGGCGGGCACCGTGGAGTCCAGCAGCCACTCTCGCTTCCGGGCTGGCGACCAGGTCCTGCTCAATGGCTGGGGCGTGGGCGAAAGCCATTGGGGCGGGTTGGCGCAGAAAGCCCGGGTGCAGGGCGACTGGCTGATCCACCTGCCGCAAGCCTTCACCCCGCGCCAGGCCATGGCCATTGGCACGGCCGGCTACACCGCCATGCTCTGCCTGATCGCCCTGGAACGTAACGGCCTGCGCCCGGGGCAGGGCGAGGTGCTGGTCACCGGCGCCAGTGGCGGGGTCGGCAGCTTTGCCGTGAGCTTGCTGGTACGCCGGGGGTACTCGGTGATCGCCGCCACCGGCCGCCCGGAAGAGGCCGACTACCTGCGGCAACTGGGCGCCAGCCAGGTGATCGAACGTGCCGAGCTGTCGCAGCTGGGACGACCACTGGCCAAGGAGCGCTGGGTGGCGGCCATCGATTCGGTGGGCAGCCATACCCTGGCCAACGTCTGCGCCGGTACCGCCGCCGATGGCCTGGTGGCCGCCTGCGGGTTGGCCCAGGGCATGGACTTTCCGGCCTCGGTGGCACCTTTCATCCTGCGTGGGGTCAGCCTGCTGGGCATCAACAGCGTGACCCGGCCCTACCAGGAACGGGTCCATGCCTGGCAGCGGTTGGCCACCGAGGTCGACCTTGAGCACCTGGAACTGATCACCCGCGAAGTGGCGCTGGGCGAGGCCATCGAGGTTGCCCATGAGCTGCTCGCTGGCACGATCCGTGGACGGGTCGTGGTCGATGTGAACCGCTGATCCCTCGCTGGCCGCGTGTGCCCACGGTAGATCCGAGTGGAACACCCGGCCGGCAAATTCCCCGGGTCCTTTCGCGGCTCTTTCGCATTCCTGATTCGAGGTTGCCCGCTCCATGTCCATTGCCCCCCAGCGACCGCTCTGGCAGGTGTACCTGATCTTCCTGCTGCCCATGGTGCTGTCGAATTTTTTGCAGTCTTTCTCCGGCACCCTCAACGGGATCTACATCGGTCAGTTGCTGGGGACCCAGGCCCTGGCGGCGGTGTCGGGCATGTTCCCCATCCTGTTTTTCTTCATCGCCCTGGTGATCGGCCTGGGGGCCGGGGCCTCGGTGCTGATCGGCCAGGCCTGGGGCGCCCGGGAGCTGGATGCGGTCAAGTCGGTGGCCGGCAGCACCCTGTTGCTCGGGGCCATGATCGGCCTGGTGGGGGCGCTGCTGGGCATGCTCTTCGCCCGGCCGGCGCTGCAGGGCCTGGGCACCCCGGCGGACGTGCTGGATGACGCGGTGGGTTATGCCCGGGTGATGATGCTGATCTTGCCGTTGCTGCTGGTCTTCGTGCTCTTCACCCAGTTGCTGCGAGGGGTCAGCGATACCCTGTCGCCGTTGCTGGCGCTGATCGTCTCGACCCTGGTGGGCCTGCTCCTGACCCCGGCGCTGATCCAAGGCTGGCTGGGCTTGCCACCCCTGGGAATCCAGAGTGCGGCCTTCGCCGGGCTGGCCAGCAACCTCATCGCCATGGGCTTTCTGGTCTGGCGCCTGCGGGGCCAGCCCCATCCGCTGGCTTTCGACCGGGCACTGTTCGCGGCGTTGCGGCTGGACCGGGCGATCCTGGCCAAGGTGCTGCGCATCGGCCTGCCCACCGGGGTGCAGATGGTGGTGATCTCGTTGTCGGAGCTGGTGATCCTGGCGCTGGTCAACCACCACGGTTCCCAGGCCACCGCGGCCTATGGCGCGGTGACCCAGATCGTCAATTATGTGCAGTTCCCGGCGCTGTCGATCGCCATCACCGCCTCGATCCTCGGGGCCCAGGCCATCGGCGCCGGGCGCCTGGAGCGCATCGCCCCGATCCTGCGCACCGGGCTGCTGATCAACCTGTGCCTGACCGGCGCCCTGGTGCTGCTGGGCTACCTGGTTTCCCACTGGCTACTGGGGGTGTTCATCATCGACCCGACGGCCCTGGCCCAGGCCGGGCACCTGTTGCACATCATGCTCTGGAGCCTGCTGGTGTTCGGCTTCCAGGCGGTGGTCGGCGGCATCATGCGCGCCAGCGGCACGGTGCTGATGCCGGTGGCGATCTCGATCTTCTGCATCCTCGGCGTGCAGTTGCCGGCGGCCTACCTGCTGGATGCGCAGTTCGGCCTGCAAGGGGTGTGGATGGCGTTCCCGGTGGCCTACCTGGCGATGCTGGTACTGCAGGTCAGCTACTTCAAGCTGGTTTGGCGCCACAAGCAGATCCAGCGCCTGATCTGAGCCCCGGCTTCAGCCGTTCCCGGGCTGGCGTCGGTCCCGCCAGCCACAGACCACCAGGTACAGCAGCGGGCCGATGGAGACGAACACGGCGGTGAGCAGCAGGTAGGGCCATACCGAACTCGCCGATCGTCCACGGGCGCGGGCATCGCGCAGCATCCACAGTCCGGCCAGGATGGCCATCAGGTACAGGTCGATCACCACTTGCGCGGTGTCCGGGCGCGACATCAGCTGCAGGCCGAACTGCAGCAGCGATTGCTCGGCCTGCAGCAGGGTGAACAGGGTGTAGCCGCTGAAAGCCAGCAAGGCCAGGAGCGCGGGGTAGGGGCGGGGCATGGGTGTTCCTCGATCAGGGGCGGTGGGCATTGGCGAATCGCGGATGCCGGGTTCGCCAGTCCAGCAGCAGGTAGCCCAGGCCGGCACCCGCGCAGGCATGGATCAGTCCCTGGGACAGCAGCGAATCGAACAGGTACAGCGGGTGCTCTTGCAGGCGGTAATGCAGCCCGGCATGGATCACCGCGAACCCGGCCAGGGCCCGCCGGGTACTGTGCCGCAGGCTATCCCGGGGGTGTCCGGCCAGGGCCATCAAGGCGACGCCCAGGGGCACGTGCAAGGCGATGAACAACTGCTGGGCCAGCGCCGGTTCGAGGTCGCGCAGGCCATAGAGCAGGCGCCATTCGGCCCGGGCCACGGCGTCCAGTTCATGGCCGGCGAACAGCGCGACACAGAGCATCCAGAAGGTGGTTTGCACGGTAAAACTCCTTGAACAATGTCAGGCCAACAGGCTAAGTGGCGAGCGCTGCGCCACTCAATGACCCCGCAGGTCATAGACAGCCGCGCAGCGATGCGTTGTGCTAGAGCCCATGCCCCTCTCTTCAAGGACGAACCACCATGAGCACCCACCAGCCGAACCCAGCAGCCGGCGCTGGCCGATCGATTCGCCTGGCCGACCCCGCGGATGTGCCGGCCATGCTCGCGTGCGATCCCTACGCCCGCCAGCATCCGGCCCGGGGGCGGCAGGTCGACGAGGCCGTCGCCCGGGGCGAGGGCTGGGTCGAGGTGGCGCACGGGCAAGTCGTCGGCTACCTGCTGCTCAACCATGAGTTCTTCGAATACGGCTTCGTCGCGCTGGTGGTGGTGGCCCCCTGGCAGCAACGCCAGGGGGTGGCGCTGCGCTTGCTCATGGCCGCCGAGCAGGCGTGTCGTACCCCACGGCTGTTCATCTCTTGCAACCAGTCGAACCAGGCCTCCCAGGCCATGATCGCCAAGGCCGGGTTCCTCCCCAGCGGGGTGATCGAAAACCTCGACGAGCAGGATCCGGAACTGATCTTCTGCAAGACCCTGCGTTGAGCGCGCAGACGTAAAGGATGGCCGTCTCCATGACCGATACCCTCGAGCATTCCCGCGTCGACCGGCAGGCCGTAGGCATGCAGTTGCGCCGGCTGCGCCATCAGGCGCGCCTGAGCCAGCTGGACCTGGCCTTGCAGGCCGGCTTGTCGCAACGGCACCTGAGCTGCGTCGAGACCGGTCGGGCACAACCCAGCCCGGCCTTGTTGCAGCGCCTTCTGGATACCCTGGAAACGCCCCTGGAAGTGCGCAACCGGGTTTTTCTCGCCGCCGGGTACGCGCCGCGTTACGCCGCGCTGCCACTGAGCGATCCGGGGTTGGCCCCGGTGCGCACGGCGTTGCTGCATTTGCTGGAAGCCAACAACCCGGCGCCGGCGATCGTCATCGACAGCGGCTGGCAAGTGCTGGTGGCCAATCGGGCGACCCAGGCGTTGTTCCAGTTGCTGGGCCTGCCCCGGCAAGCGCAGGGCGAAGGCTTCAACCTGCTGGTGACGCTGTTGGCGCCCGCAGGCTTGGGGGATTGCCTGATCAATGCCGAGCAGATCCGCCAGGTGGCCTGGCAGCGGGCATCCCGGGAGGCCGGCGAGGCTCCCGGCTTGGCGGCGCTGCTGGCGACCCTGCCGGTGCCTTTGGCGGTGGATGCGGCCGAAGTGTCGGCGCCGCTGCTGCTGACTCGGGTCCGTGGGCCCCAGGGCGAACTGCGGTTCCTGTCCACCTTCACCACCTTCGGCATGCCCCAGGACATCACGGTCGCCTCGCTGCGCATCGAACACCTGATCCCGGCCGACGAAGCCACCTGGCAGGCCCTGGGCGAGGCTTGCGCGCAGCTGGCGGAACCTTAGAGCGCCAGTGCTCTGGCCCAGGCCCGAAGTGCCCACGGCCCAGGACCAGGGCGTTCTGCCAGCCAAGGCCAGGGTGGGACGGGGTCGTTGCCGCGATGAACAGCAGCAGATGCCGCGTAGCGACGGCCTGGATGGCCTGCTTGTCCGTTGCGCGCCAAATCGGGGCCAGTGGCCAGCCCCATGGGCTTCAGCCGTGGCGCCGGCGCAGCCAGCGTCGGAGCAGCCAGGCGTACACCGACAGGTTGATCAGCAGCACCACGCCGCCGAGTCCCACCTGGATACCCGGGGTCAACCCCGCGGGGTAGATCAGCGGGATCAGGTAGTGCTCGATGAACCCGGCCTCATAACCTTGCTGGCCGGCAGCATGGCGCAGCAGGTTCTCCCAGCGGGTCAGCGGGCATTCCAGGTGCCCCACTTCCACGGCCACGCCCCAGGCCGCCGCCGGCAGGTGCAGCAGCATCAGCCGAGGGTGACGGAGCACCAGCAGGCCGCCCAGCAGTACGAAGAGGATGAAGGACAGGTGGAACAGCACCAGGCTGTCGGCGGCGATGCGGTAGAGCATGAAGAGTCCTTGTGGGGAGAGCGTCCGTGGCGGGGGCGCCGGCGGGCAATATACCGGTGTTGCGCTACCTATACTGCAAAAAGGTCGGGAGACCGGGCCCGACGCTGCGTTGCCAGGAGGTACCCATCTTGTGCTCTCCGACAGGACTCTGTGCGTACGCAAGATCAGTGGGCGTCGGCCTCGCGCTGCTGATCCTGGCCGGTTGCGCCAGCCGCGTGCCCGAGCCGACGGTGCAACCCGCGGTGGCCCCGGCCGTCTGGCTCCAGGTCGACAGTGAGCTGCTGGCGGCTTCGCGTTCCGCCACCGAACAGGCCGAAGTCTACGCCCGGGGTTCCATGGAGCATTGGCGGACCCGGGTCTACCAGCAGACCGACGAAAACTTCCTGCCCTGGTTCAGCGGCTACTGGACCCAGGAATGGCTGTCGCTGAAGGTTGGCTGGTATTCGCTCAACAGCCGGGGCGACAGCGAGCAGGCTTCCAGGCGCCTGGCCGGTTACTTGCAGCAGCAATACCAGGAGCGAGTCCTGGAACCGGTGGCGCTGGAGATCGATGCCGGCCAGATCACCGCCCAAGCCATGGAATTCTACGTGCAGTTGCTGCGCCAGCAGGTGGCGGTGACCAGCCGCCGCCACCAGTTGCCCGCACCGCAGCTGGACCAGCATCTGGAGCGGGTCACGGCCATCGACCTGGGCCCCGAGCCCGCCCAGCGAGCCACCCTTCGGCAGTTGCTGCAAGTGGAGCCCATCGCCCGCTTGCCGGTCTATGGCGCGCTGTTGCACAAGCTCCAGCCGCCGGCGCAGGCCGAGCCGGCCAGCACGGCATCGGGCGTGCCCCGGGTGGCCGTGCAGACCAGCGAAAAACTCCAGGCCCAGTTTGCCGGGCGAGGCGTGGCCGGAGCCGTGGCAGCGGCCGTGGGGCGGGTGGCGGGAGCGCTGATTTCGGTGGGGGTAGCCGGAGTTCGGGCGCTGGTGCAGGACAATGCGCGCCCGGACCTGCAGGCCGAGACCCGCCGCGATTTGGGAACCGCGTTCGACCAGGCCTGGCTCAAGCACCTGCACGATCCTGAGCACGGGGTCATGGCGGGGGTGTATTACCTGGGGCGGCAAATCGAAGGCCAGTTGCCGCCGCTGGAGCCCAATGGCAGTGCTGCCCAGCCGTGACAGGGCGTTCGTCAGCGCGGATCGAATGGCTCCATCAGGGCGGCGAGGGTCAGGTCGCAAACCTCACGAGCCTGCTGCAGGACCTGCTGTTTCCACTGCGTACGGTTGTCATAGAACGCGTCGCGCATCTGGCGCTTGATCTGTTCGTGGCGCGTGCGCGAGGCCTGGGGGTTGCATTCCAGCCATTGCTCGGCGCGCAAGGCGTTGAGCACCTGAGGGCCGGGCAGGGTGCCATATTCCAGGGTCAAGCCGTTGTATTGCGCCTGGGGGCATTCTTGCATCACGGCCAGGTCCAGGGTGCCGTCGAGCTGGGCGGACGTGGAGCTGCCATCGAAGCTGTTGGTCACCTGCGGGCCCCACCAGTCTTGTCCCCGTTGCAGGTCGGCGGCGCTGGCACGGCCCTTGTAGATGCGTTCGCCTACACCATTGGGGCCAAGGCCGGTATGGATGTCGATCCAGCCGATGCGTCGACACCGTTGGGCGTGCTGGCGCAGGATCTGGCGGATTTGCAGGTTGCTCCAGGTGGGTTCCAGGCCGCTGAAGAACAGGCCATCGGGATGGCTATGCTGGCCACGGGTGATGGCTTGCTGCAGGGCCTGGCGGCCATGGCGTGCGGCGAACAGCATCAGCCGGGCACTCTGACCGATGCCAGCCGGCCAGGCTCGGGGCAGCAGCAGGTGGTCGATGGCACGGTAGCCGGGGTTATCCGGCAGGGGACGGCTGAAATCGAGGAAGTTGCGGTTCAGGTCGACGTTTTCATGGGTCGTCCGGCGTATCCAGGAAAAACCATAGGGGTTCAGTCCATGCAGGTACAGCACCGCGAGGCTTGGCGCCTCGGTACAGCGGACCCATCGCTCGTCGCCCAGCAGGTCGATCTGGATCGCCGAGCCACAAAACCCCTCGACTCCATGGCAGCCGCTGCTGATCACCATCAGGTTGCGCGCGTCGCTGGGGCCGGCACGACAGACATCGATGGCCAGGACTTCTTGATCACGGCCCTTGAGTGGATGGATGTGGGATTGCACTGGCAAGCCACGTTGCTCGCAGGCCCGGAGAAACTTGTCCCGGGCCTCGGCGTAGCTGTCGGAGAAGCTCGCAAGATTCATGGAAAGGCTTCCTGATGGGGGATACCCAATCGCGAAGCACGTCGTTATCCGACGTGCCACGGGTGCTGGTAGTCCCAGGGAGAATGAAGAGGGGGACCGCCAGGCGGTCGATCAGGCGTAGTCAGGCTGCTTGAACCGGTGCCGGATTTGGCAGGGTGTCGTGGCCCCGGGCCAGGAGGCGTTCGCGAGTAACGCCTGGGGTGATGACCCAGAGCCCCAGCAAGGCACAGGCCAGGGCTGTCAGGCCGATACCGTTGAGCGCGGTTTCAAAGCCTTGGGCGATGTCGTTATCGAACAGCACCACCAGCTTGCCTACGAGCCAGGGCGCGAGCATGCCGGACATGGTCATGCAGCCCACATGGATCGCCAGCATGGCGCCACGCTGGCGGGTTGGGGAGATATACGAAGTGATGGTCATGCCGAACGCAAAGACGCTGTTGAGCAGTACCGCGCCGGCGACATACAGCAGCAGCTTTGCTTCCAGGGCATTGAATAGCGAACCCAGGGTACTCAAGGCCAGGCCGCCGAACATGCAACACAGCATCGGTAGCAGCACCAAGCCGTGCTGCACGCTGACTCCGCGCTTGAGCAGCCACTGCGACAGGCCGGATACCAGCAGGTTGAGCAGGATGATGCCGAAGGTGGCGGCGAACATGACATAGCCGGTTTGCATCGGGTCGAGTCCCAGGCCTTTTTGCAAGTACACCGCCGACCAACTGAAGGAAAGAGCGTTGGGCAGGTAGGCCACAAAGCACATCAGCGAGATCCATACAAAGGTGCGATTGAGCAGCAAGTGCCGGTAGGAGACTGTCGGCTCGCCAGGTTGCATCTGCTCCGGTCGTTCGTCATGTCGCCCTTCGGCCCCGTAGTACAACCACGCCAACACCCAGCCCAGGCTCAACAACGCCAGGCCCAGGTACGCCGAGCGCCAACCGTAGTGGCTGATGGCGTAGGGCAGGGCGAGTGCGCCCAAGAGCCCGCCGAGCATGATCGATACTTGGATCAGCGAGGCCGGCAGGACCTGTTCCCGAGTACCGAACCATTTGAACGCCGCGTGCTGGGTCACCGCGGTGCCCGGGCCGCAACCCGCGCCGAGCAGCAAACGGCTGGCGGTCAGGGCCGCGAGGCTGCCAGCGAAGGTCACCAGCAGCTGGGCACTGGTCCATACCAGCGCCATGAACGTGAGGATCCAGCGAGTCGGATAGCGGTTGGCGAGAAAACCTACGGCGATCCCTGATATCGAGTAGAGAAAAAAGAAGGCGCTGCCGACAAAGCCGAATTGCTCTGGTGTCAGTTGCAACTCTTCGATGATCTGTACGCCGGCGAAGGCGAAGATGGTCTTGTCCAGCACACTGATGACCATCACCGCCATCAGCAGCGCCATGATCAGGGCCCGGGGTCTTGCGGTAGCTATCGACATGGAGCGAATAACCCTTGGTTGTTGTTATCGGGGGCATTGCAAGGCGGTTTCCACCAGTCGTGCCCAGAGGCTGGCGCCATAGGGCAGTGCCGCGTCGTTGAAGTCGTAGTTTGGGTTGTGCACCGTGCGGCCGTGGGCGCCCTCGGTGCCGTTGCCCATGACGATGTAGCATCCCGGGCGTTGTTCCAGCATCGAGGCGAAATCCTCACTGCCCAGAAAGCCGGAGGGAATGTCGGTCAGCAGGCTTGCGGGGCCCAGCAGGTCATGGACTACCTGTTGCAACAAGGCGGTTTGCGGGGCGCTATTGAGCAGGACCCCGATACGCTCGTCGTACTGGTAGTCCAGTTCCAGGGCATGAGCGGCTGTAACGCCGTGGGTCACTTCGCCTATGCGTTGCTTGAGCAGGGCGCGGACCTTGGGGTCGGTGGTGCGCACGCTCAGCTCCAGGGTCGCATGGTCGGGGATGACGTTGGCGACCTGGCCGGCATGTAGCGAGCCGACGGTGATGACCGCCACTGCGCCGGCCGGCACGTTGCGCGCGACGATCGATTGCAGGGCCAGGACCAGTTCGGCCGCGGCCACCACCGGGTCGCGGGCCTTGTGTGGCATGGCGCCATGGCCGCCGATGCCCTTGAGACGAATATGCACGTTGTCCGAGGAGGCACCCATGGCTCCGGGTCGGGTCAGGAATGCCCCCACCGGCAAGCCCGGCATGTTGTGCAGGGCGTATACCGCGTCACAGGGAAAGCGTTGGAACAATCCGTCCTCGATCATGCGCCGGGCCCCGTCGAGGGTCTCCTCGGCGGGCTGGAAGATCAGGTTGACCGTGCCCAGGAAGCGGCGGGTCTGGGCCAGGTAGCGGGCGGCGCAGAGCAGGATGGCCGTGTGGCCGTCATGGCCACAGGCATGCATGGTGCCCGGCTGCCGGCTTTGCCAGGGCATGCCACTGGTTTCGTTGATCGGCAGTGCGTCCATGTCGGCACGGATTCCCAGGCTGCGAGGACTGCCGCCATTGCGCAGCACACCGACCACACCGGTGCCGCCGACGCCACGATGCACCTCGATGCCCCATTGCTCCAGGCATTGGGCGACCCGCTCGCTGGTGCGGTGCTCGGCAAATCCCAGCTCGGGGTGCTGGTGGAACTCCTGGCGCAGCCGGACGAATTCGTCCTGCCAGGCGAGAATCTGCGGAATCAGGGACGGGCAGGGTGCAGTCATGAAATGCATACCGGATGACGGGTGGAGGCCTGCAGCATGGCCCAGCGTCACAGCGCTGAATAATCACCTCTGTGCATGCTTATCGGCTGTGGTTATCAAGGGCTGCTGGGCGAGTGGTTCAGGCAAATGTCGGGATGCGGTTCGGCGGTGGGGCCACGGGGCCCTTGTAGACATAGATCAACTCATCGGCCAGGGCCTTGGCTTCGCGGGTCATCAACTCCGGATCGCGGCATACCAGGGAAATGTTCATGGGCGGTACAGGTTCGGCAATCTGCAGGATTTCCAGCTTCTGCATCAACATGGGGGCGCTTTCCAGCAGCCGCTGCGACCAGTAGCTGACCGCATCGCTGGTGATGGCCAGTTCCGCGAGCAAGACCACCGAAGCACATTCGATGACTTTCTCCGGCGGCTGGATGCCATGCTCCTTGAACATGACCCCGGCCATGGATTGCTCCAGGGAGTCCTGTAGCAGCCATTCCTGATCTCGCAGTTCGCTCAGGTGCCGGGCATGACTCAGGGGATGGCCCTTGCGTACGGCCAGCATCGTCGACTGGGCATAGAGTTCTTCCCAATGGAACCCATCGGCATTGCGTGCGGCAGGCAGGGAGGTGAGCACCATGTCCAGCATGCCTTCGCGCAGGCCTTCCATGAGCTTGGAGGGCCGCAGTTCATGAATCTGTACCTGGACCTTGGGGTAGCGCTGGCGGTAGCGATTGAGGCTGCTGACGAACTGTGGGCTGGGAGTGACTGGCGAGACGCCGATGGACAGCCGGCCGTCCATGCGCCCCTTGAGGGTATCGATTTCCTCGGCGGCCCGGCGTACCTCCTCCAGGATCAAGCGTGCCCGGCGCACCAGGCGTTCACCGTATTCGGTAGCGGTGATGCCACGATTGGAGCGCAGTAACAGCGGTACGCCCAGTTCCGCTTCCAGCTCCTTGATGCTTTTGGACAGCGCGGGTTGCGAGATGTGCAGCAGGCGCGAGGCCTCCTGAATGCTGCCGCTTTCGCAGATAGAGACCAGGGCGCGCAACTGATGCAGCTTCATGGCGAGATTCCGGCGAGGGATGGGAGCTTGAATCTAAGCCATAAACCCTGTCATGGGGGATGGGAGAGTAGCCAATCTCCGTGGCCGCTGATGCGTTTGCGAGGCTGCGCCTGGTTGCGCAGCAGTCGCAAACCCGGGGCTGGCGCCCGCTGCGCGGTCGTGCGCAGCCTGCGGCAGCGGCTACACGGAGCGATCTTGCGAGGCAGCGTTCGGTTGCCAGGCAACCGCAAGGCCGGGCGGCAGGGTGTCAACGAATGCCCGTGGCGCGTAAGGCCGATGGCGTGAACTCCTTGCGACTGAAGGGCAGGTTGAACTGGTAGCTGTTCTTTTCCTCGTTGCGCAGGGAGTTCACGGCATAGCGTCCGGAGAGCACGTCATAGTGGGCTTCGGCGGCGAAGGACGGCACCTTGACGTCGTAGAAGAAGCTGGCATGCCCTTCGGCCACGCGCCACAGGGCGCCTCGGCCGTCGTAGGCGTCGGTGATCGCTGCTTGCCAGCTGTCTTCGTCGATATAGATATCGCGCCGGGAGTAGACATGGCGCTGGCCCGGCTTGAGGGTCGCCTGCAGGTGCCAGACTCGGTGCAGTTCATAGCGGGTGTGCTCGGGGTTCAGGTGGCCGGCCTGGATGATGTCGCTGTACCTGAGCCTGGGAGACTCCAGGCGATAGCTGTTGTAGGGAATGTACATCTCCTGCTTGCCTACCAGCTTCCAGTCGAAGCGGTCCGGCGCACCATTGAACAGGTCGAAATCGTCGAGTGTGCGCATGCCCTCGGCAGCCGGGCTGTCGTAGGCGATCTGCGGCGCACGGCGTACTCGGCGTTGGCCGGCGTTGTACTGCCAGGCCATGCGTGGCTCCTTGACCTGGTTGACGGTTTCGTGGACCAGCAGCACCCCACCGGCCAGTCGTGCCGGCGAGAGGAACTCTTCGCGGTAGTAGTTGAGTATGTTGGCCATCTCGGCGGGCTGATAATCCGTCAGGCCGCTGGGGTAGGCCAACTCCTGCTTGACCACGCTGGGGGTGAAGCTGCCGTTGGCCTGGGGCGAAGCCTGCATGACGATGCGCTTGAGGCTTTCCCCGCGGTAGCGGCCGATGTGGTTCCAGATCACCTCCAGGCCATCCTTGGGAATCGGGAAGGGCACCGCGCCCGGGCTGTAGTTCTCCAGGCCGTTGCCACCCTCGACCAGGGTGGTATGCATGGCGTTGAGCCGGGTGGCCTCGAGGCTTTTCTGCGGCAGGCTGACGCTGCGGTGGCTGGGGTAGACCGGCATCCGGTAGGTCTGTGGGTAGCGCTTGAACAGGGCCAGTTGGCCGGGGCTGAGCTTGGTTCTGTACTGCTCCAGGTTCTGGGCCGTGATGGTGAACAGCGGCTTTTCGGTCTCGTACGGGTCTTTAAGGAAGCCGTCGGCGTCCATCTTGCCGGTGCTGGCGGACAGTCCGCCGGTCCAGGCCGGAATACTGCCATCGGCATTGCCGGCGCGCTCGGCTCCTACAGGCGTCAGGTCATGGCCCAGGCGTGCGGCCTGGTCGTTGGGTACCGCCGCCATTACCGAGCCCGTTAACAGGCTCAGAATCAGGCCGCCAATCTGCAACAGTCGTGGATGTTCCATGGTTAACCTCTTGAAGGCAGGGCCTAGAAACTCACACCCAGGCTCAGGGCGAGAAAATCTCGGTCGGTATTGGTGTTGTAGTCGCCGCCAAAAAAATCGGTGTAGCTCAGGCTGGCTGTGTACTTGGACATGAAGTCGGCATCCAGGCCGATGCTCAGGGCCTTGCTGCCCTCGTTGAAGGTCGGGCCGTAACCCTCGACATCATGGGCGAACGACAGGTTGGGCTTGAGGTTGGCCCCGGCGATGGCGTCGTTGAACTCCAGTACCGCGCGCAGGCGATAGCCCCAGGAACTACGCGTGTAAAAACCCTTGTCGGTACACTGGCGCGGATTGGCCGAATTCAGAGCGCGACAAATGTCGTTGCCAGAGACCCCGAGCCATGCAGCATTGCCAGCGTTGGCCAGTTCGCCATTGCCGTAGGCACTGTTGCGACCGAAGCGCAGGCCTGAGCCATCGCTGCCGTCCAGGCCGCCGATGTGGGCGATGCCGGCTTCGCCCACCAGGGTCAGGCGATCACCCCCCAATACCTGGTCGAAGGTCTGGACCGCGGTGAGCTGTGCCTGGGTATAGGGCAGGCGCTTGTAGCCTTGGATTCGCGAGCCGTAGGCCGAGCTGGCCCAACCGCTGTCGAAGACCGGCAGGCCGGCATTGATCGCCGGGTGGACCGCGGCGGCTCCGAGGGTGGCCGCTGTGGACACGTCGGTACTGTTGAGGGACATGGGCATGTTCGGTCGGTAGCTGATTTCGCCGGATACCGCGGTGCTGCCCAGGTTGGTGGCAAAGCTCAGGCCATACAGGCGGATGTCTTCGGGGTATTCCAGGTAATAGCGCGCGGTGCTGGCGCCGCCTTGGCCGATGAGCCCGCCGACCGGGTCGAGAAAGGCTCCCTTGCCTACCAGCCAGGCGCTTTCCGGGGTGCGGCTGTGGTAGTTGAGGGCATAGACGCCGAACTCGGTCTCGTTGAGCTCCGGCACTGTCCAGCGCAAGGCCACGCCGAACTGGCCACCGTCCCGTGCATCGCGGTCGTCCAGGCGCGGTACGTAACCGTAGCTGGGAGCGGTGCGCTCCAGGTCCGTGCCGTTGATGGTCATGCCCAGGTCGCAACCCTTGGCCACCACGTCGCTGCCGAAGTAGGTACCACAGTTGTCCAGCACGGTCTTCTGCCAGCTCAACTGGTAGAAGGCCTCCATCGCCAGGTTGTCGCTCAGGCCCTGGTTGATGTAGAGCATGTTGACCGGAATCAGGCCTTCCTTGAGCTCAGAGCCAGGACGGCGCAGGGCGGCGACATCAGCAGGGTTGATGGCGTTGATTGAGTTGCCGATGAAGGTGCTTTCGCCCCAACTCACCACCTGCTTGCCGACCCGGATACTGCCCGGCAGGTCGGCGATGCTGTAGTGGTGATAGAGAAAGGCATCGAGAAACTCTGCTCCCGAGGCTCGGGCGGCACGGTCTCGACCGTGGTCATCGATATCGTAGAGGTGCTGGTGCTCGTCCTTGAGTTCGAAGTCGTACCAGTACTTGCCTCGGACAAAGACTCCGCTGTCGCCGTAGCTCAACTCCAGGTCGTGGATGCCCTTGAAGATCTTCGAGAAGGTTTCGCCCTTGCGAAAGTTCAGGCGCCCATCGTCACCGGTACGGGTGGACGCGCTGCCACCGTTGGCTACGCCGATGAACGCCTTGTCGGCATCGCGCAGGCCCCAGCTGGCACCGATCGACAGGGATGAGTCGAGGCGACCACTGATTTCCCCCAGCCGGAAATCTTCGGCCTGGGCCGGCAGGGCCAGGGCCAGGGCCAGGGCAACGGCAACGGTCAGGTGACGGGGATTTAAATGATGAGGTTCCAGAGGCTGGGGATACATGGTCCCCGGTTTTCTTATTTGCACCATGCTGCTCTCCACCTATGCGGCCGGTACCTGCGAGCATTGTCGCGGGAGACCGGTCGTGGTCCTTGAGGGCCCCGCTGAACGGGGTCCGTGGCATGGTAGGGAGCTTTCGGCGTCCTGCCTTCTAGGAAATTCTTATGCCTATAGCCAAAGGTGAAGCACCAGCCGGCGGCAAGGGGGCGCCAGGCTTGATACCCGTCAGTTAAGCGAGGCGATCTCCCTGTAGGAGCGAGGCTGGCCCGCGATGGAGTTGAGAGCGCTGCGTGTATCCAGTCAACACGCGCTACCGTTAACGACCATCGCGAGCAAGCTTCGCTCCTACCGTTTCCTTAATTGATCGGCATTAGCCGCCAGGCGGGTCGTGTGGCGAGGGAGCAGGCTCCCTCGCCACAGAGGGTTCAGCTCACCACGCGATAGCAGGGCACGTAGGCGGCGCCGCCGGGCAACTTCATGCGGTGCTGCTCGACGAAGGCTTTGAGCAGTTGGTCCAGCGGCTGCATGATCGTCGGGTCGCCATGGATGCTGTAGGGGCCTTTCTGCTCGATCAGGCGGATGCCCTGGTCCTTGACGTTGCCGGCGACGATGCCGGAGAACGCCCGGCGCAGGTTGGCCGCCAGTTCGTGGGGAGGCAAGGCATGGCTGAGCTGCAGGTTGGCCATGTTCTCGTGGGTCGGGTCGAAGGGATGCTGGAAGCCTTCGTCGATCTTCAGCAGCCAGTTGAAATGGAAGGCGTCGTTGCGCTCGCGACGGAACTGCTTGACGGTCTTCAGGCCCTCGGTCATCTGCCGCGCCACTTCGGCCGGGTTGTCGATGATGACCTGGTAGTGCTGGCTGGCCGCCTCGCCCAGGGTCGCCAGGACGAACGCATTGAGTTGCTCCAGGTACGGCGCGGCGCTCTTGGGGCCGGTGAGGATCACCGGGAACGGCAGGTCGCGGTTGTCCGGGTGCATCAGGATGCCCAGCAGGTACAGGAACTCTTCGGCGGTGCCGGCGCCACCGGGGAAGATGATGATGCCGTGGCCGACCCGGACGAAGGCCTCCAGGCGCTTCTCGATGTCCGGCAGGATCACCAGTTCATTGACGATGGGGTTGGGCGCCTCGGCGGCGATGATGCCCGGCTCGGTCAGGCCCAGGTAGCGGCTGCCGCTCATGCGCTGCTTGGCGTGGGCGATGGTGGCGCCCTTCATGGGGCCCTTCATCACGCCGGGGCCGCAACCGGTGCAGATGTCCAGCTTGCGCAGGCCCAGCTCGTGGCCGACTTTCTTGGTGTACTTGTATTCGTCGGTGTTGATCGAATGGCCGCCCCAGCACACCACCATCTTCGGCTCCACGCCGGGGCGCAGGGTGCGGGCATTGCGCAGCAGGTGGAAGACGTAGTCGGTGATGCCCTGGGAGCTGTCCAGGTCGATGCGCTGGCTGTCCAGCTCATTGGCGGTGTAGACGATGTCGCGCAGGGCGCTGAACAGCATTTCCCGGGTGCTGGCGATCATCTCGCCATCGACGAAGGCATCGGCCGGGGCGTTCAGCAGCTCCAGGCGCACGCCGCGATCCTGCTGGTGAATGCGTACTTCGAAATCGTGGTAGGCGTCGAGGATGGTCTTGGCGTTGTCGACGTGGGCGCCGGTATTGAGGATGGCCAGGGCGCACTGGCGGAACAGCGTGTAGATGCTGCCGGAACTGGCGGCGCTCAGTTGTTGCACTTCACGTTGCGAGAGGGTCTCCAGGCTGCCTTTCGGGCTGACCGAAGCATTGATCACATGTCTTTGCGGCATTCATCCATTTCCTGAAAGCGGCGCCACCGATCCCGGGGGCGGGGGCGCGAAAGAGCGGGGCAGTGAACGGGGCCGCCCGTATTCGGGGGGCTGGTTTCCAGCGGCAGGGCAAGAAAGCGGCGATCGCTGCGAGGGTGTTCGCTGCATGAATCTACCTCATGACGACCCGTCGTGGCGGGAAAAATGATGAGGCGCGCCCTTGCCCCCGGGTTTGGGGCGTATCACAGGATGCTGGCACGCCGTGGATCGATCACCGGCGAGGCACCGGCCTGGGCCAGGCGTTGCAGCAGCTCGGGGTAGCCTTCGGCCTGGGCCCAGGTGTGTTCCGCGGCGGTCAGGCCCACCAGTTGCAGGAAGTCGAAACGCCCGGAGAGCAATTGCTGGGTCCCGGGAAAACCCGGCGCGGCGATGAACAGCACGCTCTCGACCAGGCTGCCGGCGCCGTCGATGGGGTTGCCCAGGCGCATGCGGTCCCACTCGTCCAACAGCGGCCGCTCGCCGAAATGGCCGGCGGACAGCAGCAGCTGGTAGGCGCAGAAGTGGCGCAGCAGGTACAGCGCCCATGGCGCTTGTTCGCGGGTTTCCAGCAGCAGTTCGCGGCCCATGCCGGACCAGCCGTCCGGCTCGGGCTGCTCCGCGTGCCAGGCATTGGACAGGCCCGAGGTGACGTACAGCCAGCTCTCGCGCCGGGCATTGGGGGGCGACTCGAAGACCCCGTGGCTCAGCCAGCGCGGGTCGACTTCGGCATCGCGGAACAGGCTCGGGTCCAGGGGGTAGATCCCGCGGCCGAGATCACCGAACAAGCTCCGGTAGACCTGATCCTCACGCTGTTCCCAGGCCGCTTCGAACCATGAAAAGTCTTGGGTATCCGACATCTTCAAACGTCCTTGAAAGCAGAGGGTGGCCCACTGCGGGCCACCCGGAAATCAGGCAAAGGCCTGCTGTAGCAGTTGTGGCAGCACCTGCCCGGCCTTGCCCACCAGGTGGTATTCCCCGGGGGCGCTGCCGGGTTGTGGCTGCGGGTTGATATGCACCACGCAGGCACCTTGCTGCAGGGCCAGCTGGGGAATCTGCGCTGCCGGCTGCACCAGCCCGGAGGTGCCCACCGACAGCAGCAGGTCGCACTCGCGGGCAGCCTGGAAGGCGCGCTTGAGGGCCGCCTCCGGTAGTGCTTCGCCGAACCACACCACGCCAGGGCGCAGCTTGCCATTGCAGCCGGTGCAGCGTGGCGGCTCCAGGCGCGCGCCGCTCTCTGGCACGGAGGGCATGGGCAGCGTGCCGGCGAAGGGCCGATTGCAGGCGAAGCACTTGGGCGTGTGCAGGCTGCCGTGCAGATGCAGCACATCGACGCTGCCGGCGCGCTCGTGCAGGTCATCGACGTTCTGGGTGATCAGGGTCAGGCGCGGCAGGCGCCGGCCCAGTTCGGCGATCGCCAGGTGGGCCGGATTGGGCTGGGCCGCGAGTACCTTCTGGCGCCGCCATTCGTACCAGCCCCAGACCAGCGCCGGGTCGTCGCGAAAGGCCTGGACCGTGGCCAGGCGCGCCGGATCGAAGTGTTCCCAGAGGCCGGTCAGGGCATCGCGAAAGGTCGGGATGCCACTTTCCGCCGAGACTCCGGCGCCGCTGAATACCACCAGGTGCCTGGACTGGGCCAGTCGCTTGGGATCGAACTCCATGAAAAGAACCACCTCCGTTTTCAATCACGGCACCACTTGGGTGGCGCTTGCGGGGCTGGCATTATCCGCCGACGGTCGCGGCAAGTGAATTTATCTTCGCGCCTTCGCTCATAAGTGTGTCGGCGGCTTGGCTCGCCCATCCAACCTGCCAGGGAGTGTCATCCATGTATTCAGCTTCGCCCATCGATAGCGACGCCTGCGGGCGCTTGATCCTGGTGGTGGAGGACGAGCCGACGGTGCTGGAGTTCCTGTGCGAGATCCTCGAGGACGAGGGCTACGCCACCCAGGCCCTGGACAGTGCCGACCAGGCCTGGGAATTCCTCCATGAACGGGCCGCGGACGTGGCGCTGCTGCTGACCGATATCACCATGCCTGGCCGGCTCAATGGTGCAAGCCTGAGCAACCTGTGCGGCGAACACTGGCCGGGAATGCCGATCGTGGTGATGTCGGGATACGAGACTCCCGAGAGTTCCGGGGTGCGTTATCCGGTGTCCTTCATCCGCAAGCCCTGGACCATCGGGCAGATCCTGGATTGCGTGGAAGGCGCGTTGAAATCGGCCCAGGGTTGAGGCATTGCGCCTCACCCCGGCCAATTGCCGGCGTTACTCCTTGACGCTCATGAACTCCCGCGCCCAGACGATGTACTCCTCGGGCTGGGTGTAGGTGTGCGCCAGTTCGGTGGCGCTCAGGTCCGAGGCCTGGGTGAAGATCTGCCGCTGTTCGCGCAGGCAATCGTAGGTGGCCTTGATCGCCGCGAAATAGGCGGCGTGGCCGTCCACCGCGATCTTCACGCCCAGCTGGGCCAGACGTGCGTCGTCGCGCAGCGCCGGGTTGCCGTAGGTCACCAGCATCAGCGGTACGCTCAGGTGCTCGGAGATCTGCTCCAGTTGTTCGAAATCGCGGATGCCGACCATGCAGATGGCATCGGCGCCGGCGCGTTCGTACTGCTGGGTGCGGCTGATGATTTCCTGCACCGGCAGGATCCCGGCGTTGGTCCGGGCGATGATCGCCAGTTCCGGATCGACCCGGGCCTCCAGGGCCGCGCGGATCTTGCCCACGCCTTCGGCGACGGATATCAGGTCGGTGGACTTGCGGCCGAATTGCGCCGGCAGCAGGGTGTCCTCGATGGTCAGCGCGGCGACGCCGGCGCGTTCCAGCTCGACCACGGTGCGCATCACATTGAGGGCGTTGCCGTAGCCATGGTCGGCGTCGGCGATCACTGGCAACTGGGCCACGCGGCCGATGCGGGTGGCCTGCTCGGCGAACTCGCTCAGGGTGATCAGGGCGAAGTCGGGGGCCGCCAGGACCTGCAGCGAGGCCACGGAACCACCGAGGATGCCCACTTCGAAACCCAGGTCGGCGGCGATCCGGGCGGACATCGGGTCAAACACGGAAGCGGTGTGATAGCAGGAAGAAGAGGCGATCAGTTCACGGAAACCGCGGCGCAAATCTTGATGGGAAAGCCTGGACATAACAGCTCCGAGATAGGATCGAGAGATCGACCTTCGGGTCGAATCGAATTTTGCAATCAGTTCCCTTGGCGAGCCGATGATCGAAAGGCTCGCAGCGAAACGTTAGTGGGGCAGATGAAGGTGAAGCAGGGGGGTAGCAAGGCGTCTTTATCCCGCTTGATTGGATGAAGCGGCGGGTTTGTTATGCGAGGCCGACATAGCAGGACGAGGCTAACACGCTCCCGGGCCGTAGAGGATGAGGAATTTGCATAGCATTATGCCGGACTGGCATTGGCAATTTTTTAGCAACTTAATGTTACAAGTGCTCCGCGCAGCCCTGCCGGACCCTCGCCGGAAGCTATCCGGCGGCTGCCGGCACTTGTCGCTCCAGGGCAAATCGCGGAAGCTGCCGCGCCGCAAGGTCCGCTCATTCAGCGGCGCAACGTATTTATTTCAGGGATGCAGGTAATGACGCTCAGAGTGTTGGTGGTCGGTGGTTATGGCAATTTTGGCAGCATCATCTGCCGCTACCTCATCCACCGTCCGGGCGTGCACCTGGTGATTTCCGGACGTGACCCGGCCCGCCTGGCGGCCAAGGTCGAGGCCTTGCGCGCCGAGGGCGGCCAGCCCTGCGAAGGCTGGTGCGGCGATGCCATGGGCGAGGAGTGGGCGCCGGCGCTCAAGACCCTGGGCATCGATTGGGTGATCCACACCGGTGGGCCCTTCCAGGGCCAGTCCTATGTCGTGGCCCAGGGATGCATCGAGGCCGGGGTGAACTACTGTGACCTGGCCGACTGCCGGCAATTCGTGGGAGGTATCGGCGGCCTCGATGCCCAGGCCCGGGCCGCCGGGGTGACGGTACTCAGCGGCTGCAGCTCGGTGCCGACCCTGTCGACGGCGATCATCGATGAGCATCGCCAGCGCTTCTCCCGGATCGATCGTATCGAGCACGGTATTTCCTCCTCGGCGAAGATGCCCGGGCTGTCCACCATCCTCGGGGTGCTGGCCTATGCCGGCCGGCCGATCCTGCAGCTCAAGGACGGCCAGCCGCACCCGGTGATCGGCTGGCAGGGCCTGACCTTGCGCAAGCTGCCAAGGCTGGGCACGCGGCTGGTGGCCAATGTCGATGTGCCGGACCTGGATCTGTTCGCTGCCCGTTATGGCGCCCATACCCTGTCGTTCAAGGCGGGTGCCGGGCTCAAGGTCGCCGGGCTGGCCAACGCCTTGCTGGCCCAGGCGGTGAGGCTGGGGCTGGTGCGCGATCCGGCGCCCTGGGCCGTACGGTTGCATCGCTGCGGGACCTGGTTCGAGTGGCTGGGCGATGGCCTGAGCGCCATGTATGTCGATGTCCATGGCCTGGGCCAGGATGGCCAGCCGCTGTCGATGGCCGCGCAACTGACGGCCACCCATGATCATGGTCCGGAGATTCCCAGCTGCGCGGCGGTAGCGGTGATCCTCAAGGTCCTCGATGGCCAGTCGCTGCTCCCGGGAGCCCGCGCCTGCGCCGGCGAGGTCAGCCTTGAGCAGTACCTGCGGGCCATCGACGATCCGCTCCACTTGCAGATGCAGGTTGAGTTCTCGCGTTAGCCGGGTTGAGCTTTTTCACCATAGGAGTGGCTTGGCCAGGTCCTTCCAGAACAGCCAGCGCTGCACTTCATGGTGCTCGCCCGTGCCGATCTGCCAGTCCGGACGGCCACGGTCCAGCTCGATGCGCACGATGATCCCGGCGTAGGTAGCGGCCACCAGGGTCTGGCCATCGGGGCTGATGTCCATGGCGCACAGGGTCGAGCCGACGTAGTGCTGCCAGCGCTCTTCGCCCGCTTCGCTGAAGGCCCGCAGGTAACCGTAGGCATCGCCGATGATGAATTCGTCGCCCCGCGAGGCCGCGGCGTATACCCGGGCGCCATCCTGCAGTACCGGGGTGCGCGGGTCGTCGCTGTAGAAATCGGTGGCCAGCCCCGGCAGGTCGGTCACGGCGACGCCCAGGCTGGCGCCACTGTAGAAGTGGCAGGCATTGAGCAGCAGGCGATCGCCGCGCTGGTTGAAGCAGGCGAAGTGCGGGTACTCGCTGGCAGGGCCGATCTCGGCCACAGGCTGCAGGCGGGCATCGAACACCAGATGGGAACCGCATTGTTCGCCCACGGCGATCCACTGGCCGTCCGGCGACACTGCGCCATGTTCCATGCACAGGCCGACGGTCAGGTCATCGGGCGCCACGCCATCGGCCAGGTCTTGCTGGATGTCTTCCAGCCGGCGCAGCAGGCGGGTGGCGCCATCGGCCGCCAGGACGAAGATGCCGTCGGCGCTCACCAGCAGCACCCTGCGCCCGTCCGGGAATGGAATCAGGCGGCTGGGGCTGGGACGCCCGGTGTCCTGCTGGTCCAGGCCCTGGGGCAGGTCGGCATGGCCATCGGGCCAGGGAAAGCTCGCCACCTGCGGGCCATTCCAGCCGTCGGTCACCTGCACGCCCTCGGTCCGCGCCCAAGCGACATAGCGCCGCCGCGGGCACATGCCGAAGAATTCCACGTGTTCCAGGGTCTCGACCTGGTCATTGACGATATGCACCACGGAGCCGGCCTCGTAGGGCGCGCCGATGCGCGCCAGCAAACTGCCGTCCGGCAGCAGCGCCAGGGCGGGAATCATTCGCCCCTGGCTTTCCAGGCGCGGCAACAGCGGGAAGTGCGCCGGCGGCCAGTCCTGGCGAAAGGCCTGGCGCGCGGCTTCATCGTGGGGGCCCTGGTTGCTCGTTTCCAGGGCCGCTTGCCAGTGCGGCAACAGGTGGGTGCTGTCCGGCATGCGTGGTTCGGGCAGGCCGTCGAAGCCTTCCCGCGTGCCGGTCTCGACATAGCGGTTGATGCGCTTGGCGTACATCAATACAGCTTGGTGCCACTGCTGTTGCGGGGAGAGATTCGAATTCGACAGGGACATGCGCGCAGGACTCCTTGTGGCGCTGGAAAAGGCGTAGCAGACCGGAGATGGACTGGAAAAACGCGCAGTTTATCCGTTGCAGATGGTTTTTTTTCAAGGGCGTGAAGTGCTGCTCAAGGCGTGTAGGTACTGATCCGATTGCGTCCTGCATGTTTGGAGGCATACAGCGCCTGGTCGGCCCATTCGATCAGGCAGCGGTGATCCCGGGCCGGGCGGTCGAGGCAGGCGATGCCCAGGCTGATGGTGAAGGCAATGACCTGGCCGTTGTGCAGCACCGTCTGGTTCTCCGCCGCCTGGCGCAGGCGTTCGGCGAGGCTCTGGGCGCCGCTCAGCTCGGTGCGCGGCAGCAGGATGGCGAACTCCTCGCCGCCATAGCGCCCGGCCACGTCGCTGTCGCGCAGATGCTGGTGGATCAGCTCCGAGAGGCGCTTGATCACCGCGTCGCCGGCCTGGTGGCCGTAGCGATCGTTGATCGACTTGAAGTGGTCGATATCCAGCATCAGCAGGGCGATGGCCTGGTCGTGACGGGCATATTCCAATTGCAGGCGCTGTTCCCAGTGGCCACGGTTGTAGAGCTGGGTCAGGTGGTCGGTGCGCGACAGCTGTTGCAGTTGCTGGTTGGCCTTGTGCAGCCCCTGGTTGTTGATCGCCACGTCGGTCAGGTCGTAGATCACCAGGCACACGTGGTGGATCTCGCTGTTGGACGAGCGCAGGGGCAGCAGCGTGGTGTTCTGGTACATGAACTCGCCCTGGCCGGTGATTGGCTGGTAGTTCTTGAAGCGCACCAGGTACGGCCGCTGTTTCCAGATGGTGAAAGCGGGTGTTCCAAGGGCCACGACTCGTCCCATCTTGCGGGTGAACCAGGGTTTCTCGACTTCCGGGAACAGCTCGAAGAACGAGCGATCGATGGCCTGCCTGGAGGCCACGCCGGAGCGGTTCTCCATGAAGCTGTTCCACACTTGGACCCGGCATTCGAGGTCCAGCACGACGATTCCCACGTCGATGCCGTGGACCACCGCCAGCAGCCAGTGCAGTTCACTGAAATCCATTCGTTTGGGCATGGTTCAACTCATCAGGTAGGCGAGTTTCTGTTCCAGCAGGGCCAGGGAGTCCTCGGTGAACAGCAGTAGCAGGTCGAAGTGGATGTTCTGCTCATCCAGGCTGTAGCTGATCTCCACCGCCTGGGTGTTTTTCCAGCGTTGCTGGTTGAGCACGATCAGTTCGTCGATGCTGGTCTGCTCGCCCAGTACCTGGGGATGGCCCACGGAAAAGAACACGTCCAGCTGGTCGGCGATGCTGCTCAGGCAGGCACCGATCAGCACGCTGGAGAGGTCGATCAGCACTTCCATTTCCAGGTAGGGGTCGGTGCCCTGTTCGATCAGCTGGGCGATGTCGGCCACCGAGGAGTCATGGAATATCAGCAGCGCCTCGCCGGCGATGCCGCTGCCGATGTAGCTCTGGCAGATGGCCGTCAGTTGCCGCGAGCGGTTGGCGTCCGTCAGCAGCATCTGCAGTTCCCCGGCCTCCAGGATGTTGACGTGGGGAATCGGCAGGTGCACGAACACATCCAGGACCTTGGCGATCAGCGCTGCGGCGTAGCCCATGGAGACGTTCACGGTCTCGCGAAAGGCATCGCGGAAGGTCACCACCGGTGCCGGCGATGGATCGGGCACCGGCCTGCCGCGCCCGTTGTCCAAGAGCTCCAGCTCGTGGAGCAGGCTGCGTAATTGCTGGGGGTCGAAAGGTTTCTTGAGGAAAGCCCGGGCGCCCAGCTCGCGGGTACGACGTATGGCTTCTTCCTGGATGTCGCCGGAGATGACGATGATCTGCGTGTCGATGCCTTCTTCCTGCACGGCGCTCAAGACCTGGTAGCCGTCCATCACCGGCATCGTCAGGTCCAGCAGGGCCACCTTGCCCAGTCCCTTGCGCAATGCCTCCAGCCCTTCGCGGCCATTGCAGGCCTGGGTCACGGACACTCGCCATTCGCCGGGCAGGGTACGCAGCACCTGCTTCCTGGCCATGCTCGAATCGTCGCAGACGAGGAGGGGAATCATCGGGATCGGACGCTCATTCGCATAAATCCGCAAGTGGATAGTGTTGGAGAATGTAACGAGTTGCCGTTTGTATTGTGTTTGTTACAGGCTGTCCGTGCCGCGCCGAACTATAGAGCGACGGATAATCAAAGAACAAGCAGTGGGTAATCGGGTTGTTTGTTCCAAGTCATTGTTCAATGCAATTCCAGTGTCTGGGATGGCAACTCAAGATGCTGGTTCAACTTTCAGGGGATGTGGGGAGGGCTAGTCAGGGCGGGGGTTTGCTCGGTTTTCAGAGGGTCTTTCGACTGTTTTCTGGCGTTTGAAAAATGACACTTTGTAAATAACTTTCAATTGATCGTTAAATAACTTTTTATTATTTGTGGCGGCTTCGCGTTCGGATAGACCGATGTGGAACGAGTCAGTGTTTGAATGCTCGGTCGGTCAGGTGTGGAGCATGAAAGTTAATGGGCCGAGTTGCTTCCCTGTCACCACCAGCCTGCCAATATGCAACAAGAACTAACCGCGCAGCCTGCTGCAGGGGCTTGCCGGATCGCCGGGTTCCTTGATTTGCGCGACCTGTAGAAAGCCTGTAGGCAAGCGTGGGCGAGCGGCCAAAAAAATATCAGATTTTGAGTAGCGGCCTGGACCTTTTCCCGCAATGCGCAATCATTACTGCGTGGAAAATATAAGGAGAGACGCATGTTCATTCGGTCATTGACCCTCGCAACTCTGCTCGCTGTCGCAGGCCCCGTCCTGGCTGCCGACAACGATGGCCCACTGACCCAGGACCTGGGCAAATCACGGCCATTGATCGTGATCGCCCCCAGCAGCGTCGACCCGACCCTGGTGAGCTTGAAGAAGTCCCTGGAGGAGCCGGCCAATCGCCAGGCCTTCAACGAGCGCAACATGGTCCTGTACACGGTGCTCAATACCATCGGCCAGCGCGATGGCAAGGACATCGACCCGCAATCCACCATGGCCCTGATCCGCAGCCTCAAGCTGGGTGCCGGCGCCCAGACCAAGGTGATCCTGGTGGGCAAGGATGGGGAGAAGAAGCTGGAGCATTCCGGGGCCATCGAACTCAAGGACGTGTTCAGCGCCATCGACCAATTGCCGGCAGCCGAGAAGCAGGCGGCCGCCCCGGCGCCGGCGCCGGAACCCCAGGCCAAGAATGCCAAGGCCGGCAAGCAGGCCAAGCCCGCGGCGGCGCCCCAGGCCCTGGACGACTGAGCATGCTTTCGGGAGCTGCCGGGAGCTGGCTGCGCTAGCCCCCGGCATTGCTCCGCGCAGCGGGATGTTTCCCGCAGGCGCTCAAGGGCGATCCAGCAACTGGCGCAATGCCTGGACGATCGTCCGTACCTCGTCCTCATCGATCACCAGCGGTGGCAGCAGGCGGATGGTCTTGCCCCGGGTGACGTTGATCAGCAGCCCATGATCCCGGGCGGCAGCCTGCACCAGGTCCGGCGCCGGATGCCGCAGTTCGATGCCAATCATCAAGCCCAGGCCACGAATCTCCAGCACCTGCCGATGCCCCGACAGTTCCTCGCGCAACAGCTTGAGCAGCAACGCTCCCTGGCGTTCGGCGTTGGCCAGCAGGCCCTGTTCCTCGATGATCTCCAAGACCGTGCAGGCCACCCGGCAGGCCAGGGGATTGCCGCCGAAGGTGCTGCCATGGCTGCCGGGGGTGAACAGCTGCGCGGCCTTGCCCCGGGCCAGGCAAGCGCCGATGGGAATGCCGTTGCCCAGGCCCTTGGCCAGGGTCATCACGTCCGGCACCACGCCTTCGTGCTGGCAGGCGAACCAGCGGCCGGTGCGACCGATACCGCTCTGGATCTCGTCGAGCATCAATAGCCAGTTGCGCCGGGAGCACAGCTCGCGAAGCGCCTTCAGATAACCCGCTGGTGCCAGCTGGATGCCGCTTTCGCCCTGGATCGGTTCCAGCAGCACCGCGCAGATGCGTGCGCCATGGCGGCTGGCCGCCTGTTCCAGGGCCGCCAGGTCACCGAAGGGCACCTTGAGGTAATCCCCGGGCAGTTGTCCGTAGCCCAGGCGTACCGCCGGCCCGTCGCTGGCCGACAGGGTGCCCAGGGTGCGGCCGTGGAAGGCGTTCTCCATCACCACCACCAGCGGTTGCTCGATGCCCTTGTACCAACCATGCAGGCGCGCCAGCTTCAGCGCGGTCTCGTTGGCCTCGGCCCCGGAGTTGTTGAAGAACGCCCGGTCCATGCCGGCCAGCGCCGTCAGCCGGCCGGCCAGTCGCTGCTGCCAGTCGATGCTGTACAGGTTGGAGGTATGCAGCAGCAGTCCGGCCTGCTCGCTGATGGCGCTGACCAGGCGCGGGTGGGAATGGCCGACACCGGTCACGGCCACGCCGGCGATGGCGTCCAGGTACTCGCGGCCGGCCTGGTCCCAGAGGCGGGTGCCCAGGCCCTTGCTGAAGTTCAGGGACAAAGGCTGGTAGGTACTCATCAAGGCGGCGCTCATGGCGGTTCACTTCCATCACGGGTGGGGGTGTCGCCAGTATCGTTAGCCAGCCAGGCTAGATAAACTCGGTAGATCTTTAATGATCTTGAAGCAGGACTTGATAATGGATCTGTTCCAGGCGATGTCGGTGTACGTCAAGGTGGTGGAAGCGGGGAACATGACCGCTGCCGCCCGGGAGTGCGGCCTGTCCACCACCATGGTGGGCAATCACCTGCGGGCCCTGGAGCAACGCCTGGGGGTGCGCCTGCTCCACCGCACCACCCGCCGCCAGCGACCGACCGAGTTCGGCACCGAGTACTACCAGCGTTGCCTGGCGGTGCTGGGCCTGGTGGCCGACTCCGAGCACTTGGCGGAGCAGGCCCAGGGCACGCCGTCCGGGACCTTGCGCATCACCGCGCCGGTGACGTTCGGCACCGAGCGCCTGGCGCCGGCCCTGAGTGAATTCCGCCAGCGCTGCCCCGAGGTCAAGGTTGAGCTGAACCTGGCCAACCAGCGCTTCGACCTCACCGACGGGGCCTTCGACGTGGCCATCCGCCTGGGTAACCTGGACACCAACGCGCTGATCGCCCGGCCGCTGCAGGACTACACCCTGACCATCTGCGCCGCCCCGCAATACCTGGAACGCCATGGCACGCCGCAGGTGCCCGAGGACCTGGCGCAGCACAACTGCCTGGCCTTCGCCTTTCCGGCGGGAGACGAGTGGAGTTCCACCGCGACCCAGTGGCCCTTGCACGGGCCCGAGGGGGATGTGCTGATACCCGTGTCCGGCTCATTGCTGGCCAACACCTCCTCCGGCCTGCATCGCGCGGCGCGGGGCGGGTTGGGGATCGTGATGATGCCCGATGCGCTGGTGGAGGAAGACTTGCGCCAGGGGCGGCTGGTGGCCGTGTTGCAGGACTACCAGCTGCCGCTGCGGGCGATGCACCTGCTCTATGCCCAGGACCGCTACCGGTTGCCCAAGCTGCGCAGTTTCGTCGAGTTCGCCCTGGAGAAGTGGGGGCGGCCCTAGCTCGCCTCGTGGGCCAGCAGCATCATCGCCGCCGACAGGGTATGGCCGTCGGTGATGCGCCCGGCGGCGATCATCGCCAGCAGTTCCTGGCGGCTGACCCACAGCACCTTGTCCACTTCGCCATCGGTGGCGCCGGCCTGCTGCTCGGCGATTTCCACCTGGCACACGGCAACGGCACTGGCGATCAGCGAGGTATTGCTGTGCAGCAGTCCCAGCTGGCGCACCTGCGATGCCTGCCAGCCGGTTTCCTCCAGCAACTCGCGGGCGGCGGCGTCGCAGGGGCTTTCGCCGGCATCGATGGCCCCCCGTGGAAACTCGATGGACTGGCCGCCGATGGCCCGGCGCCTGAGGTCGACCAGCATCAGCCGGCCATCGGCCAGGGTCGGTACGGCGACCACGCCGTTCACTGCCTGGGCCTCCTTGATGATGAAGTAGCCCTGCTCACGGACCACCCTGAAATAGGGGGTTTCCAGCAGGCACTGGTTATCGGGGTTCGAACTCATGTGGGTCACTCCAGGAAGCAGCGATCGAACAGGTACACCTGCTCGGGTTTGAGGTTGTCCAGGGTCGCCTGGGGGCGGCCGCCATCGCCGCTCTTTTTGCGCCCGGTGTCGCGCAGGTAGCCGGCTTCGCTCATCTTCAGCAGGCGTTGGCGGATGCTGGTCTTGAGCACCGGGCGCTGCAGCACGGTGGAAAAGATCGCCACGGCCTCGGGGGCACTGAATTCGTTGCCGAGGAACATCAGCGGCAGGCTGCTGTACAGGGACTTGGACAGCAGCCGTTCATGGGCCTGGGCCACCAGGCTGTTGTGGTCGAAGGGCAGCTTGAAGGCGCCGCTGGCCACCTGCCGCAAGCCGAAGAAACCTTGCTGCGGGCCAGGCTGCACGGGTTCGCTGGCGATCCCCAGGTAGAAGGTCGAGGACGACCAGCAGCGCGGATCGCGAAAGGCATCGCCCACCGTGCCCACCTGTTCCAGCCAGGCCAGGGGCATGTCCACCTTGCTCGAGCGGCGCAAGCGTTCCACCGCGTCGTTCAGGCTGCGGTCCTCGACATCGCCGTTGACCACGATCCCGGGCAGTGCCCAGTGCCCGGCGAAGGGCTCGCTGTCCCGCTGGTGCAGGAGGATGTCCAGTTCGCCGCTGTCACGGTTGTAGCGCAACAGGCACAGGTCGATGGTGTGCAGGTAGGCGTTGGCGAGGGTGGGGCGGTCGTGCATATCAACTTCCGTGGACGGCGTAGAGGCCGTAGTTTAGCGGATTCATCCCCGGAGCCAGCCACTGGCTGGGTGGTGTTTCGCCACGAGCCAGGCATTGGCGCAGGACGGTGCTGCGCACGCCGGGCTGTTCCTCGATGCGCAGGATGGAAAAGCGCTGCAGCAACTCCTGGCCGCGATGGAACCTGGGCAACTGCCGCGCCACATCCTCACCGACCACCAGGGCGATGCGCTTGCCCTCCAGGGCCAGGTCGTCGGCCAGGCGCTCGAGCAGGGTGATGCTGTACACCGGGCCGGGATCGGCCAGCGCCAGTGTTCGCTCCAGGCGGCTCACCGCCAGCTCGGCCGGGCATTGTGCTTGCAGGTGCGTGGTGATGGCCTGCAACCAGAGCGCGCGTTGCTCGAAATCGGCCATGCGCTTGCCATCGGGGTGGCGGAAGCTGGGCACCACCAGGACGCGCCGGGCATGGCGCGCGGCCTCGAGCATCACTTGGGCATGTCCGGCGTGGGGCGGATTGAAAGCGCCGCCATACAGGGCCAGTTCGAACATCGCTTTATCCTCAATAGGTACATGACGTGTACTTTACCACCGCTTTGTCCTGCTGCAACTGCTGTTTGAGGCTGTCATTAAACTTATTATCGATTTGGCGAGACTGAAAAAAACTGAAGCAGGGGGGATTGCCATAAAAGTACATGACGTGTACTTTGTGCTCCATGCAGAGGAGAGACCCAGCATGAACAGCCAAACGATGAAGACCGCTTCTTTCGATGTCGATGCGCAAAAGAGCTTCACCCCACTGTGCCCGGACGAGTTGCCGGTGGCCGAGGGCGACCGCATCGGTGGCGAGCTCAACTTCATGGCGACCCTGGCCAGCCTGCGCGTTGGCAGCAAGGACGCCCACAGTCCCCAGGCGCCCTGGGTGGTGGCCGGGCACGCGCAGATGCTCCAGCCCACCGGCCTGGAACATGCCGACCTGACCTGGGTCAGCCACTGCGTTCCAGGCACCGAGGGCTTCACCCTGCTGGACGAATTGCCCAGCCCCTATGACTACGACTACTTCGTATGGAAGGGCGTGGAGCCGGACCTGCACCCCTATGGCGCCTGCTACCACGACCTGCACGGCAAGCTGTCCACCGGGGTCATCGAGTACCTCAAGAGCCAGGGCGTGCAACGGGTCATCGTTGGCGGCCTGGCCCTGGACTTCTGCGTCAAGACCACCGCCCTGCAACTGGCCGCCGCCGGTTTCAAGGTGATCATCCACCTGCCTGCGTGCCGGGCCATCAGCGCCGAGGGCGCCACCCAGGCCATCGCCGACATGCAGCAAGCCGGTATCGCGATAGCCGCGACCCGCGAAGAAACCGCCAGCCTGGCCAGCGTTTGAGGAGTCACCATGGAAAGTGCATTTGACCGCGACAACGGCGTGATCCAGAGCCTGCTGGACACCGACTACTACACCTTCACCATGATGCAGGCGGTGCTGCACCAGCACCCCAATGTCGAGGTCGAGTACCAGTTCATCGTTCGCTCCAAGGAGTCCCTGGTGCACCTGATCCCCGAGATCCGCCAGGAGCTGGAGAAACTGGCCGATCTGCAGATGCGCGAAGGCGAGCAGCGCTTTTTGTTCAACAAGCGTTTTCGCGAATACCTGACCCCTGATTTCGAGCAGTTCCTCGGGCTGTTCCGCTTCAACCTGCGCTACATCCATGTGGCCGCCGTCGAGGGTCAGTTGAGCATCCGCGTCCGTGGCCCGATGTTGCACTGCATCATGTTCGAGCAGCCGGTGCTGGCGATGGTCAGCGAGCTGCGCAATCGCGACAAATACCCGGATGTCGAACTGGCGGACGTCACCCGCCGGCTCTACCAGAAGTTCGAATGGCTGGAGAAAAACGCCAGCCGCGAAGAGCTGGCCGAGCTGCGGGTCTCGGACTTCTCCACCCGCCGGCGCCTGTCGTTCAAGGCCCAGCGTGAAGTGGTGAAGATCATGCACAGTGATTTTCCCGGGGTGTTCGTCGGCACCAGCAATGCGCACCTGGCCTACGAGTTCGACCTGCCGCTGATCGGCACCATGGCCCACCAGTGGCTGATGGTGCACCAGCAACTGGGACGGCTGCGGGAAAGCCAGAACGCCGCGCTGGAGAACTGGGTGCATGAATATCGCGGACGCCTGGGCATTGCCTTGACCGACTGCATCAGCACCGACTTCTTCCTCAAGGACTTCGACCTGTATTTCGCCAAGCTGTATGACGGCCTGCGCCAGGATTCCGGTGACCCGCTGGTCTGGGCCGACAAGGTCCTGGCCCGCTACCGGGAACTGGGCATCGATCCGCGGAGCAAGGACCTGATGTTCTCCGATGGCCTGAACTTCGAGAAATGCCTGCCGATCCTGCGTCATGTGCGCGGCCAGGCTCGCTTCGGTTTTGGCATGGGCACCAGCCTGGCCTGCGATGTGGAGGGCGTGGAGCCGCTGAGCATCGTGATGAAGCTGGTGCGGGTGCATGGCGAGCCGGTGGTGAAGTTCTCCGACGACCCGGTGAAGAACGTCTGTGAAGACCCCTCCTTCCTTCGCTATGCGGCGCAGGTATTCAACGTCGATCTTGCCCACTCGCCCCTGGAGGCCTGACATGACCCATCCGACCCAAGAACGTATCGCCCGGGAACTGGGCATCGACCGGCAACTGGTCGCTGGTGGCGAGCCTGCCGAGATTGCCCGCCGCGTGGCATTCATCCAGCAGGTCCTGGGTGACTCCGGTTGCCACAGCCTGGTGCTGGGCATCAGCGGCGGCGTTGATTCCCTGGTGGCCGGGCGCCTGTGCCAACTGGCGGTGGAGCAGATGCGCGAGGCCGGCCATGAGGTGCGTTTCATCGCCATGCGCCTGCCGTATCGCCACCAGGCGGATGAACAGGACGCCCAGGCGTCCCTGGCGTTCATCCGTCCCGATGAGATCAGCACCTGCAATATCGCCGACAGCGTCGATGGCCTGATGCGTGAGGTGCAGCTCGACGGCCTGCAACCTTCGGCGGCCCTCACGGATTTCACCAAGGGCAATGTCAAGGCCCGGGCCCGGATGCTGGCCCAGTACGCGGTGGCCAACCTGAGCAATGGCCTGGTGGTGGGCACCGATCATGGCGCCGAGGCGTTGATGGGTTTCTTCACCAAGTACGGCGACGGCGCTTGCGACCTGGCGCCGTTGTCGAGCCTGACCAAGACCCAGGTGCGGCTGCTGGCCGATGCCCTTGGCGCCCCCGGGCACCTGGTGCGCAAGGCGCCCACTGCCGACCTGGAGGAACTGGCCCCGGGCAAGCTGGACGAGGACGCCTATGGGTGCAGCTACGAGGAAATCGACGCCTACCTGATGGGCCAGCCGGTATCCGACACCGTGCGCCAACTGATCGAAAACGCCTACCAGCGCACCGCCCACAAGCGCGCCTTGCCCCGCATTCCGGCTCCGCGTACCCAGCCTCTGTAGCCGCTGTCGAGCGGGCGAGACTGCGACCGGGTGCGCAGCGCCCGCCAAGCCTGGCGATGGGTACATCAGGCCAATCGCGGATATCCCAGATGTGGCTCGTGCCGAGCCATGCGCAGCCTGCGGCAGCGGCTACAGGCGGTTTCAACCATCGCGCCACTTGTCCAGGGCCGCACGGCAATCGGCGACTAGCTCGGGCATGTGCTCCCTTGCCTCGGGCCAGCCCAGGTCCTCCAGCGCTTGCTGGGCCGCCTGGCGCAATGGCTGCCATTGCCGGTGTTCGAAACCATTGTCCTCCAGGGTCATGCCGTAGGCTTCCGGGCTCAGCCCTTCACAGGCCGTCAGCAAGGCTTGCAGGTGCTGGTGCAGGGCCGGGTCCAGCCGCGCCGGGAAATCCCGCACGAAACGCTCCAGGTAATCCAGCTGATCGGACCACAGGTTGCATTCCGCACAGCAACCGATCTCCACCCGTTGCCGGTCCGCATCCATGGCCAGGAACTCCAGGGCCGGTCCCAGTTCGCCCAGGAGGATGAGCCAGCGGTACTGGTCCTGGCCGTACCAGGTCCAGATATTCGTCGCCAGTTTTTCGTGGCCGCTGCCTGGGTTCATGGCGTTTCTCCGGCGTGCCACCAGCGCGGTCGCTGGCTCTTGTAGGAGTGGTGGGTGGGCATCAGGGCCTTGCGGTTGTTGCTGTCGAACGTCCCCAGCAGGAGGGCGACCGTGGGTGCGTCGTCGATGGCGCCCAGGGAGCTGCCGCACTGGGCGCAGAACGCCCGGCTGGAATAGTCCGACGACCTGAACGTACTAGGGGCGCCGCCCGGGCCCGTCCAGCGCACTCGCTCGCGGGGGAACTCGACCCAGGCCAGGGTCAAGGCGCCGCTATGGCGCTGGCACAGCTTGCACGAGCAGGTATGGGGATTGGCGGCAGGCCCCTGGGCTTGGAAGCGAATCTGCCCGCACAGGCAGCCGCCCTGGTACATCTCTGCGCTCATGCTGGTCTCTCTCCAGGGTGTGTGCCGTAGTGGCTGGAGGGCGAATCTAGCATGCCCTCCAACTGGCTTCAGCGCAGTTTTTCCAGCATCTGGTAGTACCACATGCCGGCGGCCAGCATCGGGTTGCCCAGCTGGTCGCCGAACGGTACGCGGATGTGCTGGCAGGCGGCGAAGGTGTCATAGCGGCCCAGGTGGCCGGTCAGGGCTTCGGCCATGATCTCGCCCATGATGTGGCTGGTGGCCACGCCATGCCCGGAGTAGCCCTGGCAGTACCAGACGTTGTCCGAGAGCTTGCCCAGTTGCGGAATGCGGTTGATCACGATGCCCATGGCACAGCTCCACTGGAAGTCGATGGCCACGCCCTTGAGCGCCGGGAAGGTACGCTCGATGCACGGTCGCAGTTCGCCGGCGATATCCCGCGAATCCTTGCCGCTGTAGTTGGCGCCGCCGCCGAACAGCAGGCGGCCGTCGGCGGTCATCCGGTAGTAGTCGAGGACGAAGCGGCAGTCGTACACCGCCAGGTCCTCGGGGTTCAGGCGCCGGGCCAGGTCGCCCAGGGGTTCGGTGGTGACGATGCCGCCCATGGCCGGGAAGATCTTGCCCTTGAGTTGCCCGGGCTCGAGTTTGTGGTAGACGTCGCCGGCCAGCAGCACCTGGCGGGCCTCGATGCGGCCCTGGGCGGTGACCACCGCCGGCTGCGGGCCATGGACGATCTCCAGCACCGGGCTGTGTTCGAAGATCAGCGCGCCGAGGCTTTCGGCGGCACGGGCCTCGCCGATGCACAGGTTCAGCGGGTGCAGGTGCAGGTTGCGGGTGTTCTTGATCGCGCCGTGGTAGAGATCGCTTTCCAGCAGGCCGCGGACCTGCTCGCGGTCCAGCAGGCTGACCTCGTCGCCCATGCCACGTTCCACCGCTTCATCGTAGGCGGCGCGCAACTCGGCCAGGTGCCCGGGCTTGTAGGCGGCATGCAGGTGGCCGTGCTTGAGGTCGCAGGCAATGGCGTATTTCTCTACCCGCTGGCGGATGATCTGGTGCCCGCGCCAGCGCAGGTGCCAGATGAAGTCATCCACCTCGTCGCCCAGGCTGCGGCGCATCTGCTTGCGCATGGCGGCATCGCCGGACAGGCTGCCGGTGACCTGGCCACCGTTGCGCCCGCTGGCGCCCCAGCCGATCTTGTGGCTCTCGACGATGGCCACTTTCAGGCCGCGTTCGGCCAGCTCCACGGCGCTGGCAACGCCGGTGAAGCCGCCACCGATGATCACCACGTCCACCTGCTGGCTGCCTTGCAGGGTCGGGTACCGGGTTTCCTGGTTGAGGGTGGCGCTGTAGTAGCTGGGGCAGCGCTCGGCTGCCGGGGTCCGCGGATCGAAGGCGGTGGTCATGGGGGAACTCCTCGCAAAAGAATGAACCGGGCCGCTGCCGGTAGGCAGCGGCCAGCAAGTCGGGTTGCCAGCAGGGGGGCTCAGGCCTGGGTCAGGTACCAGCGCCAGTCCTGCTCGCCGACCTCGGCCATGAACTGGCGGTACTCGGCGCGCTTGACCGCCAGGTACACCCCGAGGAATTCGTCGCCCAGGGCCTCGCGGGCCCAGGTCGAGCGCTCCAGGGCGGTGAGCGCGGTCAGCCAGTCGGTGGGCAGCAGTTCCTTGGCCTGGGCATAACCGTTGCCCTGCACCGGATCACCCGGGTCGAGTCGTTCGTCCAGGCCTCGATGGACCGCGGCGAGGATCGCCGCGGCGGCCAGGTAAGGGTTGGCATCGGCGCCGCAAATGCGATGTTCGATGTGCCGGCTATTGGCCGGACCGCCCGGAACCCGCAGGCTCACGGTGCGGTTGTCGACGCCCCAGGTGGGGGCCAGCGGCGCATAGCTGTTGGCCTGGAAGCGCCGGTAGGAGTTGGCGTTGGGACAGAACAGCAGCAACGAGTCCAGCAGCGAGGCGAGCATGCCGCCCACCGCATGGCGCAGCAGCGGGGTGCCGGCCGGGTCCTGGGCGGCGAACAGGTTGTGGCCGGCGGCATCGGCGATGCTCACGTGCATGTGCATGCCGGTGCCGGCCAGGTGGTCGAAGGGCTTGGCCATGAAGGTGGCCTGCATTCCATGCTGGTGGGCCACGGCCTTGACCAGGCGCTTGTAGCGCACGGCCTGGTCCATGGCGGCGAGGGCATCGCCATGTTCCAGGGTGATCTCCACCTGGCCTGGGGCGTACTCGGAAATCGCCGTGCGCGCCGGAATCCCCTGCAGCTTGCAGGCGGCATAGAGGTCGGCGAGGAAGGGCTCGATCTGCTCCAGCTCACGCAGGCCATAGACCTGCGTGGTGCGCGGTCGGCCGCCGTCGGCATCCAGCGCCGGTTGAGGGCGACCATGGCCGTCGCGCCGGGCGTCCAGCAGGTAGAACTCCAGTTCGCAGGCCATCACCGGGTGGTAGCCGTCGGCCTTGAGCCGGTCGATGACCTTGATCAACAGGTGGCGCGGGTCAGCGATGTTGGCCGGCTGGCCTTCCTGCGGGTGCATGCTGACTTGCACCGCGGCGGTGGGGATCTGGCGCCAGGGCAGGCGCACCAGGCTGCCCGCCAGCGGGTAGGCACGGCAGTCGATATCGCCCACATCCCACACCAGTCCGGAGTTCTCCACGTCGTCGCCATTGAGGGTCAGGCCGAGGATGGTGCTGGGCAGGGGGCGGCCGCTCTCATACACCGCCAGCAGTTCCTCGCGGTGCAGCAGCTTGCCTCGGGGCACGCCGTTGGCGTCGAGGATGAACAGCTCGATCATGTCGATATCGGGGTTGGCGGCCAGGAAATCACGGGCCTCTTCGGGGGCGGCAAAATGCATGCGGGTTCTCGCTTGCGCCTTCAGGGCGCACAGGTTTTCAGGTCCTGCGACGACACCACGCATGGGGCGTTCGCAGGGACGCAAAACAGATCTGGAGGGTGATGCGCAACGTTGTGCGATCAGGCCAGCAGCGAGTGATCCGGAGGACGTGAGGAGTGGCGCAGGCGGGAACGGCACAAGGCCATGGGCAGGTTGACCAGGAGCTTCATGGGCAGGACCTGTCCAGCAGGTAATAACCGATGACGGCGGCGCGACCCTCATGGACCTCATGAGGGGGATGGGCGAAGTGGCGAAGGTGGCGAACAGGTAGCGAGCCCTGTGCGACGGCCATGCCCGTGCGACCCTGGCTGCAAGCCGTGGGGGCGGGGCGGGCGAATCCGTGGTACGGGTTCGTGAGGGACATCGGCCGGTGATCTCGCTGTCGAGTTCGTTGTGCTTATTCTTCCGGGTGTCTCAGGGGCAGCAAGCCCCGAGGCGAACCCATACTGCAAGAATCCTTTGGCCAATGTAAGGGGGGAGTGGGGCTCGTCAGCCCCGGCAAGCCGCCATGGAACCGCTGCCAAGTCCCGGGCTAGAGCGCGGCGTTGGTCGTGGCAGAGATGTCTAATTTTTTTTACGGCATTTCAGTAGAGGCCGGGCAACAAGCGCCAGCTACGGGCGCAGTAGTCCTCGTAGGGCTGGCCGAAATGCTTGCGTAGCAGCGCTTCCTCGGCGTGGATCCGGGCAATCAGCGGCACCAGGGTCAGCACCGCCAACAACAGCCCCAGCCCGGAACGAAAGGCCAGGGCCCAACCCACCGCGTTGATCAGCAAACCGAGGTAGCTGGGGTTGCGCAAATGGCGATACAGGCCGTCGGTCACCAGGTGGTGATCGGGCTGGATCGCCACCAAGCCGCTGAAGCGTCGGCCGAGGATGAACACCGGCCACAGGCGCAGGGCACCACCGGCGATGAACAGCAGTGCGCCGAGCCAGCGCAGGGCCTCGCCGCCGAAGGTCCAGAGCTCCAGGCGATCGCAATAGGCCGGCAGGAAACCGCTCGCCAGGCCGATCAGGCCGAACACCGGCAGCACCCAGCGATTGTCCCGGTCTTCCTGTTCGCCGCTGCTGAGGTTGACCTCGCTGTACAGCGAAGCGACCACCATCAGCAGGGTGGCTAGGGTGATCAGGGTCAACTGCGGATGGCCGAAGAAGGTGGCGAAACCGCCCATGCCCCAAATCGCCAGGCTCAGGTAGGCCAGGGCACCCAGCAGGCTGGAGAGGGCCAGTCGAGGAGAGATTTTCATGATGACCGCACAAGCATCAGGAACCTCCCTTGAGTGTAGGAGCGTGCTGGCTCGGCCAGGTGTGCGTTGGTCCGGTTCAGGCGCTGGGCTGGGCCAGCCGGCTCACCAGGAAGTCGATGAAGGCCCGGGTCTTCTGCGGTACTCGCCGGGCCGAAGGGTAGACCACGTTGATGCTGATGGGCGGCGCCTGCCACTGGCACAGCACCGACACCAGGCGTCCTGTCTCCAGAGCCTCTTCGACGATGAAGTCCGGCAACAGGGCGATTCCCATTCCAGCCTCCGCCGCCTGGGCCAGCAGGTCGCCATTGTTGGCATGCAGGGGGCCGGTCACATGCACCCGCTGGGTATCGCTGCCATGGCTCAACTGCAGGCTGACGCCACTTTGCAGGTAGCCGTAGCCGAGAAACCGGTGGCTACCCAGGTCCTTGGGCTGGAGCGGCACGCCGGCGCGTTCCAGGTAGGCGGGGGAGGCCACCATGATCCGTGGCACCGGCGCCAATTGGCGGGCCACCAGGGAGGAATCCGCCAGGCTGGCGATCCGCAGGGTCACGTCGAAGCCGCCGCGTACCGGGTCCACTTGCTGGTCGCTGAGCACCAGTTGCAACTCGATCAGCGGATGCAATTCATGGAACAGCGGCACCAGTGGCCCGAGCCGGCGCAGGCCGAAAGACATCGGCGCATTGACCCGCAAGACTCCGCGCAGCTCGGCGCTACCGTCCCGGGCTCGCTGCTCGGCCTCGTCCACCGCTGCCAGCACTTCGCGAGCGGACTCGTAGTATTCGGCGCCGGTCTCGGTCAGGTGCAGGCTGCGGGTGGTGCGTTGCAGCAGTTGCACACCGAGGCTTTCCTCCAGGGCCTGGATCTGTTTGCTGACCTTGGAGCGGGGCACGTCCATGGCCCGCGCCGCAGCGGCAAAACCGCTTTCGTCGACAGTGGTGACGAAGGCGCGCATGCATTCGATACGATCCATGATTGTCCCTATTTTAGAATCAATGATTCTCGATTTTAGGGAATTGTTCCTGTTTCAGCCAGAACCTAGATTAACCACCAAGCCGGCCCCACAGGGCGTCTTCAGCGCCATCAGCCGGTCATGTTCGCCCCTCACTCTGACTGCAAAAGGAACGCGCCATGTCCATTCGTGAATTGCTCACCCCGAACAACTCGGCCCTGATCCTGATCGACCACCAGCCGCAGATGGCTTTCGGCGTGCAATCGATCGACCGCCAGGCCCTGAAGAACAACACCGTGGCCCTGGCCAAGGCCGCCAGGATCTTCAACGTACCGAGCATCCTCACCTCGGTGGAGACCGAGAGTTTCAGCGGCTACATCTGGCCGGAGCTGCTGGCGGTGTTTCCCGAGCAACAGCCCATCGAACGGACCTCGATGAATTCCTGGGAGGATCGCCACCTGGTGGCGGCCGTGCAGGCCACCGGGCGCAAGAAACTGGTGATGGCGGCGCTGTGGACCGAGGTCTGCCTGACCTTCCCGGCCCTGGAGGCGCTGGCCGAGGGCTATGAGGTGTACATCGTCACCGATGCCTCCGGCGGCACCAGCCAGGAAGCCCACGACATGGCGGTGCAGCGCATGGTCCAGGCCGGCGCGGTGCCGGTGACCTGGCAGCAGGTGCTGCTCGAGTACCAGCGCGACTGGGCCCGCAAGGATACCTACGACGCGGTCATGGCCCTGGTGCTGGAGCACAGCGGTGCCTATGGCATGGGTGTCGACTATGCCTACAGCATGGTGCACAAGGCTGGGCAGCGCCGGCTGTAATGGCTCGCCAGGCGGTGCCCCCGGGCACTCGCTGGATATCGTGCAGCAGGGCGCGCCCCTGCTGGTCGCTCAATGTGCTGGCAGTGCGGAGTCGCAGATGAATATTGAACTTACCGACGGCGTGGTCACCCTGCTGGTGCGCCACCGCATCAAGAAGGGGCAGGAGCAGGCCTATGAGACCTGGCTGCGCCAGATCATCGCCAAGGCCCGCAGTTATCCGGGGCACCTGGGGATCGATGTGGTGCGCGGCCACAGCGGCGGCCTCGGGCTCTTCACCAGCGTGCTGCGCTTTGCCAGCACCGAGCAGTTGCAAGACTGGCTGGACTCCGACGACCGTCGGCAGCTGGTGCAACAGGCCCAGCACCTGCTGGCCGATGGCGACCAGACCGAGGTCAATGTCGAGCGCGAGTTCTGGTTCACCCCCCAGGACAGCGCCGCGCCGGCCCCGCCGCCGCGCTGGAAGCAAGCCTGCGTGACCTTCCTGGTGATCCTGCCGCTGACCTTCCTGGTGCCACAGCTGTGGAAGCCGCTGTTCGCCTGGCTGCCCTGGCTTGGCGGTTACGTGCAGGCCAATGTGCTGATCACCCTGAGCATCGTGCTGCTGGTGGTCTACGTTTTCATGCCTCGGGTCACCCGCCTGTTCAGCCGTTGGCTGCAACCGCGCGGCGCGGCCTGAACCTTTTCGCCTCAATCGGAGCCATGCCATGAACCACAACGCAATTGCCGATCTGATCCTGTTCAACGGCCGCCTGCACACTGTGGACCGGGCCAACCCCCGGGCCACGGCCGTGGCGATCAAGGACGGGCGCTTCATCGCCGTGGGCGACGATGCCCAGGCCATGGCCTTGCGCGGCAGCAGCACCCAGGTCATCGACCTCAAGGGGCGTACGGTGATCCCCGGGCTCAACGATTCGCACCTGCACCTGATCCGCGGTGGCCTCAACTACAACCTGGAGCTGCGCTGGGAAGGCGTGCCATCGCTGGCCGATGCCCTGCGCCTGCTCAAGGAGCAGGCCCAGCGCACCCCGGCGCCGCAGTGGGTGCGGGTGGTGGGCGGCTGGAACGAATTCCAGTTCGCCGAAAGACGCCTGCCGAGCCTGGAAGAGTTGAACCAGGCGGCACCGGATACCCCGGTATTCGTCCTGCACCTGTATGACCGCGCCTTGCTCAACCGCGCCGCGCTGCGGGTGGTGGGCTACGATCGCAACACGCCGAACCCGCCCGGCGGCGAGATCGTCCGCGATGGCAATGGCAACCCCACCGGCATGCTGATCGCCCGGCCCAACGCGATGATCCTCTACGCCACCCTGGCCAAGGGGCCCAAGCTGCCCCTGGAGTACCAGGTCAACTCCACCCGCCAGTTCATGCGCGAGCTCAATCGCCTTGGGGTCACCAGTGCCATCGATGCGGGTGGCGGCTTCCAGAACTACCCGGACGACTACCAGGTGATCGAGCAACTGGCGGCCCAGCAGCAATTGACGGTGCGCATCGCCTACAACCTGTTCACCCAGAAACCCAAGCAAGAACTGGCGGACTTCAAGAACTGGACCGGCAGTGTGCGCTACGGCCAGGGCGATGACTTCCTGCGGCACAACGGGGCAGGGGAGATGCTGGTGTTCTCCGCCGCCGATTTCGAGGACTTCCTCGAGCCGCGCCCCGATCTGCCCCAGGACATGGAGCAGGAGTTGGAACCGGTGGTTCGCCATCTGGTGGAGCAGCGCTGGCCGTTCCGCTTGCATGCGACCTATGACGAGTCCATTTCGCGCATGCTCGATGTTTTCGAAAAGGTCGACCGCGATATCCCCTTCAACGGCTTGCCCTGGTTCTTCGACCATGCCGAGACCATCAGCCCGCGCAATATCGAGCGGGTCCGGGCCCTGGGCGGTGGCATCGCGATCCAGGACCGCATGGCCTTCCAGGGCGAGTACTTCGTCGACCGCTATGGCGCCAAGGCGGCCGAGATGACCCCGCCGATCCAGCGCATGCTCGCCGAAGGCATTCCAGTGGGCGCCGGTACCGATGCCACCCGGGTCTCGAGCTACAACCCCTGGACCTCGTTGTACTGGATGGTCAGTGGCAAGACCGTCGGTGGCCTGGCGTTGTACCCCCAGGGCCTGGACCGCGATACCGCACTGGAGCTGTATACCCACGGCAGCGCCTGGTTTTCCTCGGAGCAGGGCAAGAAAGGCCAGCTCAAGGTCGGGCAACTGGCGGACCTGGTGGCCCTGTCGGCGGACTACTTTAGCGTCGAGGAAGAAGCGATCAAGTGGATCGAATCGCTGCTGACGGTGGTGGACGGCAAGGTGGTGCACGCTGCCGGCGACTTCCACTCGCTGGCGCCACCCAGCTTGCCCGTGACGCCGGACTGGTCGCCGGTGGCCAAGGTGCCAGGGCACTGGAAGCCTGCCGCGCCGTTGTCGGCTCAGTTGCACCAGTGCAGCGGTCCTTGCGCGGTGCATGCCCACGGGCACGAGCGGGCTCGCCTGGCCAAGGTGCCGGTCAGCGATTTCCAGGGCTTCTGGGGCGCGTTTGGCTGCTCGTGCTTTGCCTTTTGAACCCAGCCGATAAAAGGGCGGCAGGACGCTGCGGCGTGCTGTCGCCTGCTGGCTGGACATTCGCGGGAGGCAAGTGTTTCAGCCTTCACCAGGCGCGGCATACGCCTGTTCGATATGACCGATGTTCTTGTTCAGGATTGGCTTGGAAATGCGCAGGATCAGGGACTCGACATGCTTTGGAAAGTCTCGCCATTCTGAGCTGCCGACATCGTAGGCAGAAATGTAGCGCACCAGTTCATAGCGTTTCTCGGGCTTCTTCTTGATTCCCGCGGGGAACTGGATGTGCACATCCCGGCGTATGGCCGAATAGGTTTCATTGAGTAGGTTGGTGGCTTTGCCGAGATAGATGAGGTTGGCCATCGAGTCATAGAACGCATAGATGCCGGCCCGGTCTTCGTGTCCTTTGAACAGGACCTTCAACTGCTTCATCACCGGTTGATCCGGCTTGAACTCGGCGAATTCGATCACCGACTGGAATTCAGGCGTGAAGGCGCATTGAATGAAGTACTCGACGGTGAGGTGCTGGGGCTGGCATTGGCCTGAGCACCAGTTCTCGATCTGCTTGATGCTGTACCCGGTACGGGAGCAGGCAGTTTCAATACTTCCTGAGTAATACTGTTCAATGATGTAACGCAAGACACCGCTGCGATCAGTCACACAAAGTCCTTTTTTAAGGTTCGACTTGGCTTTCGAATATCGTGCCTGGTGGTGACATCAAGGCTTCAGTGAATACGGCAGCCCTCTTTGCCAACCGCCTGGCCGATTTGAGCGGGGCGATGCTACTAATTAGCCATCAGGCTGTCCAGTTGCCGGGTGATCGTGTTCATGAATCGCGATGAGTGAGTTGGAAGATGTTGTTCGGATTAATTGCGGCCAATAAAAAGGGGCGCTGAAAGTTCAGCGCCCCCTGTTGTTTCATATCGAGATGAAACTTGTCTCAACAAAACCGATCGATGACCCGAACTTCCGAGTTGCCGCGCAACGATTGCCATTCGGTCTTCAGGGTCTCCAGGACCCGGCCGATGAAGTCCTTGTCGGCGGCGGCTTTCTTGCCGACGTAGCCCTGGCCACGGCGATACATCTTCAGGCGGGCCGCCAGCTCTTGGTTGTTACGGTCGAACTCTGCTTCATGGCTATGGGGCGACAGGCAGTCGATATGCACTTGGCCCGACTTGGCAATCCACAGGATGTGGCTGTCGTGGCTGTCTTTACGTGCGGCGAACATACGTGCCAATTCATCAATAGTGGGTTGGTTGTTAAGATTCATTTGTAGCCCCCTTGACCATTCATCGATCTATCTAAGTTGTTTCGCTAATTCATCTTGCTACTTCGGTAAGTTGAACCCTGATACCGGAAACAGGGCGACAGAGGGTGTCTGTCGGATACAGATAAGGCCCAGAGCCTGATGTGTGTAGTCACCTTGATCAACTGCTACGCACAGAGCGTCACAACGATAGAAAAGCAGCATGAACCTGGATGAAGCTGCCGACATTCCCACCATCGGCCACAAGCATCTTGAAGAGTTCTCGCCGGCTTTCCCGTCGAATCACGGACGGTCAATGCCAGGTCAGTTTCATCAATCTGCCTTGTGGGCAGTACACATCCGGGTCGACAGCTCGGCGGTCAGACGAGCTTGCTCATGACACCTTTGCCTCATCCCCCGATCGGGGGGACGCCTGCATCATGCAAGGGCGCAATTCGCTCGTCAACGGTTTTGTAGTGAAAATTTTAAAGCACTACATATTGTCCGACAAAAGCCGTAACGCCATCATCCAGGCCCCCAAGCAAGGCCGGGACAGGTAGAATCGGCGCCTTGAATCGGCTCTGAGGTTGCAACGGTGGATGTACAACAAGGCTTCGTCCTGACGCGACACTGGCGCGATACGCCAGCGGGCACGGAAGTCGAATTCTGGCTGGCTACCGACCAGGGCCCGCGCCATCTCCGCTTGCCGCTGCAGACCTCCGTGGCGTTCATCCCGGCCGTGCAGCGGCCCCAGGCCGAGCGCCTGCTGGCCGACGATCCGGATGTCGAGCTGCGCCCCCTGCAACTGCGTGATTTTCACCAGCGCCCGGTACTGGGGTTGTATTGCCCGCAGCACAACCAGTTGATCCGCCTGGACAAGACGCTGCGTCGGGCCGGGGTCGAGGTGTTCGAAGCCGATATCCGCCCGCCGGAGCGCTACCTGATGGAGCGCTTCATCACCGCGCCGGTAGAGTTCAATGGCCAACCGGGGCCGGACGGGCTGCTGCTGGACGCGCAGATGAAACCCGCCGCCGACTACCGCCCGCAGCTGCGCCTGGTGTCCCTGGATATCGAGACCAGCGAGCGCGGCGAGTTGTATTCCATTGCCCTGGAGGGCTGTGGCCAGCGCCAGGTATACATGCTCGGCAAGCCCCGCGCCGACGACAGCGCGGTGGACTTCGACCTCGAGTTCTGCGCCAGCCGCGAGCAATTGCTGGAGAAGCTCAACCAGTGGTTGGCCGAGCACGACCCCGACGCGATCATCGGCTGGAACCTGGTGCAGTTCGACCTGCGAGTGCTGCATGAGCATGCCCGGCGCCTGGCGGTGCCGCTGCGCCTGGGCCGGGGGGGCGAGGAGATGCACTGGCGCGAGCACGCCACCCACAACCATTACTTCGCCTCGGCGGCGGGGCGCTTGATCATCGATGGCATCGAGGCCCTGCGCTCGGCCACCTGGAGCTTCCCGTCCTTCAGCCTGGAAAACGTCGCCCAGACCCTGCTCGGCGAGGGCAAGTCGATCGACAACCCCTACCAGCGCATGGACGAGATCAACCGCATGTTCGTCGAGGACAAGCCGGCCCTGGCCCGCTACAACCTCAAGGACTGCGAATTGGTGACGCGAATCTTCGCCAAGACCCAGCTGCTGACCTTCCTCCTGGAGCGCGCCACCGTCACCGGCTTGCCGGCCGATCGCAGTGGCGGCTCGGTGGCGGCCTTCACCCACCTGTACATGCCGCTGATGCACCGCCAGGGTTTCGTCGCCCCCAATCTCGGCGAGCTGCCACCCCAGGCCAGCCCCGGCGGGTTCGTCATGGATTCGCGGCCCGGCCTCTATGAATCGGTGCTGGTGCTGGACTACAAGAGCCTGTACCCCTCGATCATCCGCAGCTTCCTGATCGACCCGGTGGGCCTGGTGGAAGGCCTGCGCCAGAGTGACGAACAGCATTCGGTGGCGGGTTTTCGCGGGGCGCGTTTCTCCCGTACCCGGCATTGCCTGCCGGCCATCGTCCAGCGGGTGGCCGAGGGCCGGGAAGCGGCCAAGCGCGAGCACAACGCGCCGCTGTCCCAGGCCCTGAAGATCATCATGAACGCCTTCTACGGCGTGCTGGGCTCCAGTGGCTGCCGCTTCTTCGATCCGCGCCTGGCCTCGTCCATCACCTTGCGCGGGCACGAGATCATGGCCCGTACCCGGCAGTTGATCGAGGCCCAGGGTCACCAGGTGATCTATGGCGATACCGACTCCACCTTCGTCTGGCTCGGTAGCACTCACGACGAGGAGCGCGCCGGGCAGATCGGCCGGGCCCTGGTGGCCCATGTCAACCAGTGGTGGCGCGATCACCTGCGCGAGCAGTACGGCCTGGAAAGCGCCTTGGAGTTGCAGTTCGAAACCCACTACAAACGCTTTCTGATGCCCACCATCCGCGGCGCCGAGGAGGGCAGCAAGAAGCGCTACGCCGGCCTGGTACAGCGCGCCGATGGTAGCCAGGAGATGGTCTACAAGGGCCTGGAGACCGTCCGTACCGATTGGTCGCCGCTGGCCCGGGAGTTCCAGCAGGAGCTGTATCGGCGGATCTTCCACCGCCAGCCCTACCAGGACTATGTGCGCGACTACGTGCAGCGCACCCTGACTGGCCAACAGGACGATCTGCTGATCTACCGCAAGCGCCTGCGCCGGCCCCTGGACGACTACGAGCGTAACGTCCCACCCCATGTCCGCGCGGCGCGCCTGGCCGATGACTACAACCGTGAACAGGGCCGGCCGTTGCAATACCAGCGCGGTGGCTGGATCAGCTACGTGATCACCCTGGCCGGCCCCGAGCCCTTGGAGAACCGCCGCGCCGCCATCGACTACGAGCACTACCTGACGCGCCAGTTGCAGCCAGTGGCGGACGCCATCCTGCCGTTCGTGCAGGATGACTTCTCGACCCTGGTGGGCGGGCAGATGGGCTTGTTCTGAGAGAACCCGGTACCCCCTGCGAGCTGTCAAAACGGCCAGTGAATGAGTCAGTCGTCGATGGCTTCGCCCACAAGGTGGGGACCGTGCCTGGCGCTGTACTTCACCGTGACCGACTCGTTGTCCTCGACACTGATGGACAGGCTGGCCTGTGGGGTCCTGGCCTGGAAATGCCGGTCATCCTCGCGCTGCTCTGCATCGTCTTGCCGTTGATGGAGACCGGCCCGTCCTGGTCGGCACCGACCGCCAGGTTGCCCGGGCAGGCGACGTCGGACAGTGGCACGCCTTCGGCACAGGCCGCACCGGACAAGTCCCTGGCCTATCGCCGGGGCGATGCGTGCGAGCAATATCGACTCCGCGCCAGTGGAGGCATCACGTCGTGGTCGGGCGCAGAAAACCGTGGACTGGCCGCCGATCAGTGTGTCAGCGTTCCAACGCCTCTTTGGGCGAGTGATAGGACGATCTCGCAGGCGGGGTCGTTTGTGTTCTATCGAACATCATCTTGTTTGGAACAAGGACGTAGCAATGTCAAAGACACTGTCAAAAGCACTGTCGGAAATCACCTGGAACTGGGCCGACCAGGCCGCACAAGCCAGTAACGCCTACCAACAGGTACAGGCTTTCAGCCACCGCTATGACCGGGGTGGCAGCGATCTGGTGAACGGCAAGCCGTCGTTCACCGCCGACCAGGCCGCGGATGCGATCCTGCGCAAGAACCTGTCCTGGCACGACAAGAACGGTGACGGCAAGATCGACCTGACCTACACCTTCCTCACCGAGAAACCCGCCAACTACAACCCGTCCCTGGGCACCTTCAGCCAGTTCAGCGCCTTGCAGAAGGCCCAGGCCGTGCTGTCGATGCAATCCTGGGCGGATGTGGCCAACCTCAGCTTCACCGAGGCGGCCAAGGGCGGCGACGGGCACATGACCTTCGGCAACTACAACGTCAGCACCGGTGGCGCGGCCTTCGCCTACCTGCCGTCCGGTGGTAGCTACGACGGCCAGTCCTGGTACCTGATCAACAGCCAGTACCGGGTCAACGAGACTCCCGGCACCGGCAATTACGGGCGCCAGACCCTGACCCACGAGATCGGCCATACCCTGGGCCTGTCCCATCCGGGTACCTACAACGCCGGCAATGGCAACCCCACCTACAAGGACGCCAGCTACGCCCAGGACACCCGTGGCTACAGCCTGATGAGCTACTGGAGTGAGAGCAACACCGGGCAGAACTTCAGCAAGGACGGCAGTGGCGCCTATGCCTCGGCACCGCTGGTAGACGATATCGTCGCGGTGCAGAAGCTCTACGGCGCCAACTACCAGACCCGTGCCGACGACACCGTGTACGGCTTCAACTCCAACACCGGCCGGGACTTCTACAGCGCCCACTCCAACAGCGACAAGCTGGTGTTCGCGGTGTGGGACGGTGGTGGCAACGACACCCTGGACTTCTCCGGCTTCAGCCATAACCAGAAGATCAACCTCAACGCCGGTGCCTTCTCCGACGTTGGCGGCCTGGTGGGCAACGTCTCCATCGCCTATGGCGTGACCGTGGAGAACGCCATTGGCGGTTCCGGCAACGACCTGCTGATCGGTAACGCCGCGGCCAACGTCCTCAAGGGTGGTGCCGGCAACGACATCCTCTACGGTGGTGGCGGCGCCGACACCCTGTGGGGTGGAAGCGGGGCGGACACCTTCGTCTTTGGCGCGGCGTCGGATTCCACCGTCAGCGCGCCGGACTGGATCATGGATTTCACCAGCGGCCAGGACAAGATCGACCTCACTGGTATCGCGCAGTTCGCCACCGGCGGCGCAACCCTGAACTTCGTCAAGGCCTTCAGTGGCCATGCGGGCGACGCGATCCTCAGCTACAACGCCGGCACCCACCAGAGCAGCCTGCTGGTTGACCTCGCCGGTCACGGCACGGCGGACTTCGCCGTGGGTATCGTCGGCCAGGCAGCAACGACCGACATCATCGCCTGATCGATCAGGTCCAGTGGAGCGGCGCGCGATGCGCCGCCTCCACTCTGTCGGCCAGGGCCCGCCACCTGTTCGGTAGCAGCGCGGCCGCCACAGGTTTCCCCGGCGCTCAGTCGCCGCCCCCGCCGCCGCAACCACCACCTCCGCAACCACTGCTATCGCCGCCGCCATCGCTGCTGCCGCCATCGCCGCCGAAGCGCGAGCTGTCACTGTCGGAGCTGCTGCTGGAGTAGTCGTTGTCGAAGGCGCTGCTGTGCAACTCGCTGCCGCAATGGATCACCGTGCTGGTGGCGCCGCTATCGGTCAGGCGCCGCAGGGACTGGCAATCGGCGACGTAGTGAAAGCCCTGGGCGATCTTCAGCTTGGCGTCCAGGGCGAACAGCAGCGGCAGGCGGCTGGGGTGGGCGGGGTGGATGTTTTCCTCGCGGCACGCCTGCTGCCAGGTCCGGCGCAGGCCGTCGTCGCTCCGGCGCTCGGCATTCTGGCCCAGGGCCGCCGCCGGGGTGTGGTGCAGGAACTGGCCGAAGGCCTTGTGGCAGAACGCCTGGTATTCCCGGGTGTGGAGGATGAACTCGTGCCACAGATCGTCCACCACCTGGGAGGGCATCGACACATAGCGTTGGCCGCTCTTGAGGTAGGCCAGGAAGAACTGGCGCAACCCCTGGGCCACCAGCTGGCAATCCTTGAGGGTCAACTGCGGATGCCGGGTCCGCAGGGGCGTGAACAAGCCGGGCGGCAGGTTGAAGTCGCGGATGAAGGCTTCGCGGCGCAGTGCCACCAGGGCTTTCTGCCGGCGCCAGAACAACAGGGCCAAGGCCAGGGCCGCCACTGTAGGAAAGATGAACAGCATGCAAGGTCTCCAGCGCAAAAATGCCGAGACAGTGGCGCAAAGTCGCGCGTTGTTCAAGCCGCGCAGCGCTGACCCGAGGCCGCGGCGATCAGGGACAGCCAACGGAAAAACCCCTGTGGCGCAAGGCCGCGCTTCTATCCTCTGGCAGGCGCCGGTCGCGCTGGCGACCGGCCAGGGAACTCACTCCACACGGAAGTCATGTCATGAAACTCAGCATTTCCCTTGCCATGGGCCTGGCCGGCCTGTGCCTGCTGCCCACCGTCCAGGCCGACCAAGGCAGCGATACGGTGGCCCGTCTCAACCAGCTGTACAACGACACCCGCCAGGACTGTGGCGGTCCGTCCAAGCCGGCGTTCCTCTGCTCGGGGGTGCTGTTTCGCGCCACCTGGCCCTCCACCGACTACCAGTTCTACAGCATCAGCCCGAAAAGCCAGGCCAGTGGCGGTGTCTCGGCGTCCTACCTGCGCAAGGACTCCAAGTTCCGCAAGCTGGCCTACGGCCTGCAGAGCGGCTTCATCTTCGACACCATCTTCGGCAACCCCAAGGATCACCAGGACTACGCCGTGCTGTGTTCCTTCCCCATCGATGCCGCCACCGACGATCGCCAGCAGCAAGGCTGCACCGACTCGCGGCGTACCCCGGGCAGTGTCGAGAAGTACTGCCACGAGATTGGCGTGACCACCGCCGAGCAATGGGGTGCCAACTACCGGCAGAACCGTGGCGACCATTCGCGCCAGTGCTCCTTCGACGTGCGTGACGAACGCAATGCCGCGGCCGGTCCGGCGTTCTACCAGAGCATCCGTTCCATGGCGCAGATCGCCGCCGAATCCTTCGGTACCCAGAACGAGCTGCGCCTGGCCAAGTGGGAGGAGAAGCCGCCGCAGTCGCCGTCGATCCTGGCGCTGTTCTACACCGAGGAGGCCGGCCTGGAAGGCGCGCGCCTGAACCAGATCCAGTGGTACAAGGCGGTCCAGCAATACCTGCCGGTGATCAACATGAAGTTGCCGCAGACACCCCAGCAGGAGGCGAGCTTCGTCTACGACAACAAGAAGCAGGTGATCTACCCCATCACCGAAAAGAACAGCTGCGAACGCTATGTGCAGAGCGCCACCTGGATCGAGCGGGACGACCCGGGTTTCGGCAAGAAAGTCATGACCCTGGAAGTCACCCCCACCGACTGCGGGCGCAAGGTCCAGGACAACCAGACCAACAACTTCTTCAACGAGCTGGCCAGCGACCACTACCTGGACGCCCAGTGGAAGAACAACCCGGACAACCGTGACAGTACGGTGGGCAGCATGCGCCGCCAGCTGGTCTGCCACTTCAACATCGCCCGGGACAAGCCGCAGTGGAACCTGGAGCCCTCGCGCCCCTACACCTCCAATGAGGACTCCCTCGCCAAGGGCTGCAACAACACCTGAGTGACGGTTCTGCCGGCCAGGGCCGTGCCCTGGCCGGCAGCCGTGGCGATCAGTGGCGGTTGATGTCGACCTTGCGGGTTTCCCTAAGGCACAGCAAACCCACCAATAGGCTGGTCCCGGTGATCGCCACCGGGTACCACAGGCCGTAGAAGATATCGCCGGTGTACACCACCAGGGCGAAGGACACGGTGGGCAGGAAGCCGCCGAACCAGCCATTGCCGATGTGGTAGGGCAGGGACATCGAGGTGTAGCGGATGCGGGTCGGGAACAGTTCCACCATCAGCGCCGCCAGCGGGCCATAGCACATGGCGGCGATCAGGATCAGGGCCACGATCAGCGCCACCACCATGCCCTTGTTGACGTTCCGGCTATCGGCCTGTTGCGGATAGCCGGCCAGGGTCACCGCGCCACGCAGGGCCGCCTCGTCGAAACCGTCGATCTTCACCTCGCCGATGCTGACCTGCACCGGGCTGCCGGCCGGGGCGGCGATGCTGGAGTAGGGCAGGCCCTGTTTCACCAGGAAGGTCTTGACCTTGTCGCAGGGGCTGTCGAAGCGCGCCTTGCCCACCGGGTCGAACTGGAAGGTGCAGGTGGCCGGGTCGGCGGTGACGGTGATGGGCGCCTGGCGGCTGGCCTGGTCGATGGCCGGGTTGGCGTAGTGGGCCAGGCCCTTGAAGATCGGGAAGTACAGCGCCGTGGCCAGCAGCAGGCCGAGCATCAGCACCGGCTTGCGGCCGACCTTGTCCGAGAGCCAGCCGAAGAAGATGAACAGCGGCGCACCGATCACTACGCTGGCGATCAGCAAGCTGTTGGCCAGGGCCGGGTCCATCTTGAGGAACTGGGTGAGGAAGAACAGCACATAGAACTGCGCGGCGTAGAAGGTCACCGCCTGCCCGGCATTGATGCTGAACAAGGCGATCAGCACCACCTTGAGGTTTTCCCAATTGCCGAAGGACTCGCGGATCGGCGCCTTGCTGGCCTGGCCTTCTTCCTTAATCTTCAGGAACGCTGGCGATTCGTGCAGGCTCATGCGGATCCAGGTGGAGATGCCCAGCAGCACGATCGACAGCAGGAACGGCAAGCGCCAGCCCCAGACGTCGAACTGATCGCCAGTGAAGTAGCGGCAGGCCAGGATCACCAGCAGCGACAGCAGCAGGCCCAGGGTCGCGGTGGACTGGATCCAGCTGGTGTGCAGGCCGCGCTTGCCCTGGGGGGCGTGCTCGGCCACGTAGGTCGCGGCGCCGCCGTACTCGCCGCCCAGGGCCAGGCCCTGGAGCATGCGCAAGGCCACCAGGATGATCGGCGCGGCGATGCCGATGCTGGCGTAGTTGGGCAACAGGCCCACGGCGAAGGTGGCCAGGCCCATGAGGATGATGGTGGCGAGGAAGGTGTACTTGCGCCCGATCATGTCCCCCAGGCGGCCGAACACCAGGGCGCCGAAGGGCCGCACCACGAAGCCGGCGGCGAAGGCCATCAGGGCGAAAATGAAGGCCGTGGTGTCGTTGACCCCGGCGAAGAACTGCTTGCTGATCACCGCCGCCAGGGCACCGTAGAGAAAGAAGTCGTACCACTCGAAGACGGTACCGAGGGACGAGGCGAAGATGACTTTCTGGCTTTCCTTGCTGGTGGGCGCCACGGCCGTGGAGTCCATCGCTTGAGCATGTTCCGACATATCGATATCCCTCACAGTGATTGTTTTTGTTGTTCCACTGTCGGCGCCAGTCATGGCGTCGCTGTCTGCATCTTTTCGCAGTCCTCGCTCCTGCCAGGGTGGGGTCAGGCGGGGGAGGCGGTTTGTTTTTCCGGGGCAGGGCTCCTTGTGGTCGTGGCCAGAATCAGTTCGGCGGCCTTCTCGGCGATCATCAGGGTCGGCGAACAGGTATTGCCGGAGGTGATGCGCGGCATGATCGACGCGTCGGCGATGCGCAGCCCGGCGATGCCGTGTACCCGCAACTGGGCGTCCACCACGGCCTGGGTGTCATGGCCCATGCGGCAGGTGCCCACCGGATGGAAGATGGTGGTGCCGATCTTCGCCGCGGCTTCATGCAATTGCTCCTGGCTTTGCAATGACGCACCGGGCAGGTACTCGCTGGGCCGGAATGCTTGCAGGGCCGGGGCGGCGACGATGCGCCGGGTCAGGCGGATAGCGTCGGCGGCCACTTGCAGGTCCTGCGGATGGCTCAGGTAGTTGGGTTGGATCAGCGGCGCCTGGCCTGCGTCCACGGAACGGATCTCGACCCGGCCACGGCTTTGCGGGCGCAGGTCGCAGACCGAGGCGGTGAACGCCGGGAAGTCGTGCAAGGGTTCGCCGAAGCGTTCCAGGGAGAGCGGCTGCACGTGGTATTCGAGGTTGGCGGTGGCCTGCTCGGGGCTGGAGCGGGCGAAGGCGCCGAGCTGGCTGGGAGCCATGGACAGCGGGCCGCTGCGGTCGTACAGGTAGCGCAGGCCCATGCCCATCTTGCCCCACAGGCTGCCGGCGATCTGATTCAGGGTGCGGGCGTTGTCCAGCTTGTAGATCAGCCGCAGTTGCAGGTGGTCCTGGAGGTTGCCGCCGACCCCGGGCAGGGCATGGGCGACGCCGATGCCCAGGCGTTGCAGCAACGCCACCGGGCCGATGCCGGAACGCTGGAGAATGCTCGGCGAGCCGATGGAGCCGGCGCAGAGGATGATCTCCCGACGGGCCTTGAAGTCCTGCTGGCGCCCCTGGGCCATGGCGCGCACCGCCGTGGCGCGGCCGCCTTCGAGGAGCAGCCGCTGGACCTCGACGCCGGTCAGGACGGTGAGGTTGGGGCGTTGGGCGATGGGCTTGAGGAAGGCCTTGGCGGCGTTCCAGCGCACCCCGGCCTTCTGGTTGACCTGGAAGTAGCCGCAGCCTTCGTTGTCGCCGCCGTTGAAGTCGTCGATCCGGGGGATGCCGCTCTGTTCGGCAGCGCTGCGAAAAGCATCGAGGATCGGCCACGACAGGCGCTGGCGCTCCACCCGCCACTCACCGGCGGCGCCGTGCAGCGGGCTGGCCCCGGCGAAGTGGTTCTCGCTCTTCTTGAACAGCGGCAGGACCTCGTTCCAGCTCCAGCCCGGGTTGCCCTCGGCAGCCCAGCCATCGTAGTCGGCGGCCTGGCCGCGCATGTAGATCATGCCGTTGATCGATGAGCAGCCGCCCAGCACCTTGCCCCGTGGGTAGCTCAAGGTGCGACCTTGCAGGCCCGGTTCGGCCTCGGTCTTGAAGCACCAGTCGGTGCGTGGGTTGCCGATGCAGAACAGGTAGCCGACGGGAATGTGGATCCAGGGGTAGTTGTCGCGCCCGCCGGCTTCCAGCAGCAGCACCCGCTGCTCGGGATTGGCGGACAAGCGATTGGCCAGCAGGCAGCCGGCGGGACCGGCACCGACCACGATGTAGTCGAAAGCGTCAAAGGCAGGAAGCATTCGTGACCTCGTTGGCAGATTCTTATTAGCAGGCCGTTGAAAAACTACCTGCGTTGCCATCGCTGCGTTGAAAACAGGCTCAAAATGCTCATTTACCACATGTAAATTGCGCTTTTTCGCCTGTTTTCGCCTTGCGCTGGCTGCCTCGCCTACATTTTTCAAGGGCCTGTTAGCAGCAGGCCGTCATCCGCGGCAGCCTTGTGCTTCATCCTAGTTGTTAGCTTTCGTCAAAAGAATGTTAGTTTTTGCCCACCTGCTGTGCGTTTTCTAACAGTGTTCGCCTCAAGATATCGGCAAGGAATCCCCATGTTCGACTGGAACGACCTGCGCTTTTTTCTCGAACTGCAACGCAGCGGGCGCCTGCTCACCGCGGCGCGGCGGCTGAACACCACCCATGCCACGGTGGCGCGGCATATCGAGGCGGTGGAGAAGGCCTTGGGCACCGCGCTGTTCGTCCAGCACGCCCAGGGCTATGAGCTGACCCCGGCCGGCGAGGCGCTGCTCAAGCACGCCGAGGCCATGGAGAACGTGGCGCTGCTGGCCCAGGAGGAAATCACCCAGTCCAGCGCGCTGCTGGGCAAGATCCGCGTCGGCGTCACCGAGGGCCTGGGGATCAAGTTCCTCGCCAGCCGCATGGGCGGTTTGTTCGAGCGTTACCCGGGGCTGGAGGTGGAACTGGTGGCGGTGCCGCGGTTCGTCAGCATCCTCAACCGCGAGGCGGAAATCAGCATCCACCTGGAACGGCCCAGTGCCGACATGCTGGTGACTCGCAAGCTCACCGACTACCGCCTGGCGCTGTACGCCAGCCAGGCCTACCTGGACCGCGCGCCGCCGCTGCGCAATCGCGAGGACCTGGGGCGCCATGCCTGGATCGGCTACGTCAACGACCTGCTGTTCAGCCAGGAGCTGATGTTCCTCAACAGCTTTTGTCGCAACCCCCAGGTGCTGTTCCACAGCACCAGCGTCATCGCCCAGCAGGAGGCGGCCCGTTCGGGGCTGGGGATCGCGGTGCTGCCGTGCTACATGGCCGCCACGGATCGGCAGCTGGTGCCGTTGCTGCCCACCGAGAGCATCCAGCGCGCCTACTGGATCAGCACCCGCCGCGAGCTGCACAAGTCGGTGCGCCTGCGGGTGGTCTGGGACTACCTCATGGAGCTGTGCGCCACGCACCAGCCGGTTTTGCTGGGGACTTGAGAGGCGGTTACTTGCTGAAGAGCTTGAGGCACCACTCAACCGCGCTGACGACTTTTTCCTGGGTGTTACCTACCAGGTCTATCCATTCCAGCTGGTTTTTGAGTCCGCCGAGCAATCGGATATTGATGGTGCTGGTGGACACCTCGCGCAACGGCCGCAGCTTGCTCAGGGAAATAAACAACTGTTCCCGGCTTTCCACGATCATTTGCGCTCGATCGGCAAGGGACAAGGCTGTTTCCCGGCGTTGGCGATCGTCTCTGATCTTGTTCCTGATCTTACCGATCTGTGCCATCAGCTTCTCGGCCCGCAGTACTTGAGGGTCTTGCTGGAAGTCAGGGTCGGCGTTGAAGGACAGTTCGTTGAAGATCTGCAACAGCCGCTTCGTTCCTGGGCATCGGTCGGCGATGAAACTCGCCACCATGTGGTGATCACTGTCGGTGCCTTGATAGCGCGACAGGAGTTTTTCCAGGACCTGGGTCAAGGTCGAAATGGATTCGTCGATTTCCTCGAGGGCTTTTTGCATGGGCGGCAGAGGCGATCTGAGGTCACCTATCTCGAGTTGCTGATAGGCGCTACGAAAATCCGGAGTGCGGTTTGCGATTTCATGCAACTGGGTCATCAACGCCAGCAGGCTTGTCGTGCTCCAATCGCTTCCCAGCGGCAGGACCACGGACTTGTCGAGTCCTTTGACCAGGACACACAGACAGGGTTGCTCGCTTGGGGAAATGGCAAAGAGTTCGGCGAATGCAGGAACGAACTGTGCAGTGGCTTTCGACGAATTCTTCGCCATCCTCTTGCGCAGGTCCTCCCAGCCTGGCCCCAGGTCCTGAAAAGCCTGCTCGTCTCGCAGGGCGTGTATGGGCTTGTTGCCAGTCTGCTGTGAAGGAAAGGCGCGGCCCGGGAACGCGACAACATTTCCTCCAGGTTGCTCGAGAATACCCAAGGTATTGTCAGTCGTCGGATCCAGCAGGATGAAGGCAACTTTGCGTCCCATGGCGGAATCTGCTTCATCCAGGTTGGCAATCAGCGACGCAAGCTTTTGCTGATCGGCGTCGCTCGGGGCAAGCATTACACAGAGTAATCGTTGTTCTATTTGCCGGGTGTGGAACCAGTCGACGAGTGCTTGTGGCGAAGCAGAGCTGATGAGCATTTCAATATCCTTATGAGCGTCCTGTAGGGACCATGCGCTACCGGTGGGTTACCAGTCGTCCATGATGGGTGATTCGGTTCAATGCGACAGTTGTTGCTTGAACTCTTGCTTGGAGGCCGCTCATTCTGCATGTAAACCGCTGATCGACCTAGTGACTCTCGCCGGCTTTTCAGCATGTGATTCACAACAGCGGCCCACAGTGGGCCGAGCGGCTGAGCAGGTCGCCGGCCTGGATATCGACGAAGCGCGAGCCATAGGACAGCGGCTTGAGTGCCCCGCGCTCCTGGCCCATGCCCAGGCCGCCGGTGGTGCGGGTCTCGCCGTCCTGCAACAGCGGGTCCAGGCGTGCCTGGGCAGCCACCAGGCGCAGGGTCACGGCCTGGCGCCGTGGCAGCTCACCGGCGAGCAAGGGGCTGGAGCGGTGCCACAGGTACTTGCTGAACAGCAGGGCATCGCCGGGCTCGAAGGCCTCTTCGATGCGCTGTCGCTCGAAACGCTCGGTCAAGGGGCCCGGGCTGGCGTAGGTCTGGCGCAAGAGCTCGGACAGCTCGGCGATCGACTCGCCCAGGGCCAACTGCTGGGCCAGCATTCGCGAAAACTGGAAGTTGCCCAGGGCCGAGCACAGCGACAACGGCACCCAGGCCATGCCGCCACCCTGTGCCTCTGGGCGTACCGGTTGCAGGGGCAGCCACAGGCTGTAGGCCGGGTCTTGGGGGCGGATGTAGCGAAAGTTCAGCGAATCGTAGTGCCAGGCGAAACCCGAGCGCCCCTGGTCCAGCTCGAAGCCCTGGGCCTCGCACAGGATCAGCCGGCTGTCGGTGAGGTAAGTCAGTACCTGGGCCAATGCCGGCTGGCCTTGGAGTTGCCGGAGAATGCCGTCCTGCTCCAGGCGGTGGGTCAGGCGGTTGAACCCCTCGCCAGCGCTGGCCTGGGTCGGGCGCAGTTGCTGCTCCACCAGCTGACGCAACGTTTCGATGGCGGCGCTGGTCAGCAATCCCGGCAGCTTGAGGTAGCCCTGTTCGTGGAACAGCCGCCGCTGTTGCGGGTCCAGGGGCAGGGGATTGACCAGGCAAGGGGCGGGCGGCTGCGGCAGGTTCACGGGCGTATTCCATTACCGGGGACAAGTGCCTGAGTATGGACAGTGGCACCGCTGACCGAGCGCTGGATTCGACCTCGACCGGTGTTTAAGCGACACCTGCCACCGGTTGCTGTCGGTGCGCGGCCAGGCCAGGGCGAGTCTGTCGCCATTGGCACATCGAGCGCTGTCAGGAGTTGGGGCCGGCAGCTTGCAGGTCTTGCTGGCGGATGTAGGAGTCCTGGGTCCGGATGAACCGGTCGAAGGCTCTGGAGTTGTAGACCTGCAAGCAAGCGTGCAGCACGACCTTGCCAGGGCGGTGCTTGCTGTTGGCCGCGACCTGGTCATAAGCCTTGAAGACGTAGTCGGTGGTGGCGTCATAGGGGTCATGCAGGGTCGTGAGTGTGTCTTCGTCCTGCAGGACCTGATGCAGGCCAGCGCCCAAGACGCCATACATGCCGATGGCATGCCCAACGTCCTCGCCCATGGCCGAGCGCTCGGGAAACTGCCTGGCCATGCAGTAGGCCAGGCCATAGTTCTTCAGGGACTGGCGTGCAGCCGCCAGGTCCTGCGCGCCAGCCGGGCCCACGCCTGCCATCAGGCACAGCGCCAGCGAAAGCCTCTTCATCCTTGATCTTCTGAGTCATGGGCCGGCAGCGGCCGTTGCGGCGCCGATGGTCGAAGCCGCCATCGAGCTTGTCAATGCCCCGGCTCGCCGGGGCGCCTGGCCAACCTGATAGCGCCTGCGGACATTGGCGTGAAAAGACAAAAAGTCGTCATCAATTGAAGCCGGTCGTCGCCAGGGCCGTTGCTAGATTGGCAGCCGTTGCCGTGCCACCTCACCCATAACAATCAATAACGAAGGTGCCTATCGTGAGCGCTACCGCCGAACCTGCAGCCCTGCCGGGCGAGGCCAGTCATCGCTGGCTGCTGATCACCATCACCCTCTGTGCGTCGGTGCTACCGGCGACCTTCCTCTGGGCCCCGGCCCTGTCCATGCAATTGACCACGCAGATCGGCCTGAGCCCGAGTCGGATCGGCGCGATGTTTTCCCTGGAACTGATCTTCAGCAGCCTGGCCACCTTGCCGGCCATCTACTGGCTGCGCTCGGCTCACTGGCAGCGCTGGGCCTTGCTGTTCATGGGCCTGTACATCGGCGGCAACCTGGCTTCGGCGCTGCTGCTGGAGCGCCATTTCGACGCCTTCCTGGCGGCTCGGGGCGTCACTGCACTGGCGGCCGGTTCGCTGCTGATCCTGTGTACCCGCAGCGTCGCGCACCTGGACGAGCGCGGGCGGGCGTTCGGCTCGATCATCTTCGGCCAATTGATCCTCGGCACCCTGGGGCTGGCGGTGTTGCCCGGCGCCTTCCAGCACTTTGGTCCCGGGGTGTGTTTCGCCTTGCAGGCGCTGTTGATGCTGGCCTGCGTGCCGCTGTGCCGGCACTTCGTCCGGGTCCCGCAGCTAGCTGCCAGCGGTGGGCGCCGTCGCTTGGGGGCTTCCAGGCATGGCCTGCTGGGGGTGGCCTCGATCTTCCTGCTGTATGTGTGCCTGGGCGGAGTCTGGACCTTCATCAGTGCCTTGCAGGCGCCCACGGCCATGGATCGTGGGCAGTTGGACCAGTTGCTGACCCTGTCCAGCGCGCTGGGCATCCTCGGCGCCGGCGCCGCCACCTGGCTGGGGCGTGATCGCTATCGCGGGGCATGCCTGCTGCTGGGGTTCTCCGCGTTGGTCCTGGCCTTGCTGGTGATGGCGGCGGTGCCCCGGGCGGATGCGGCCTTCATCGCGGTGCTGGTGTTCAAGTTCACCTGGACCCTGCTGGTGCCCTTCATGCTCACGGTGATCAGCCTGCACGACCGCGAGGGCGGCTTGATCAACCTGACCAACCTGGTCCTCGGCCTGGGGCTGGCCTGCGGCCCGGCGCTGTGCGGCTACCTGCTGGAAACCTTTTCCTACCAGGCGATGTTCGGCTGCGGCGCGCTGTTGGCCCTGCTGGCCGCCGCGGCGATCAACCTCGCGCACTTCCATCTGCCATCCAAGAGTCTTTGCCATGAAGCCTGAATTGCATCCTTCAGCGGGCGCCAGTGCGTTCCTGTTCGACGAGCGCTGCCTGTGGTTCCACTCCGGCCGGGCCTCGGCCCTGGCGGCCCCGGTCGGCGGCTGGGTCCAGCCGCTGGCCAGCGGCTCGGGCGTGGCCTCGGCCGATTGCCTGCGGCGACTCAAGGCATTGATGGACGCCAGCGGCCTGAGCCGGCAGTTGCGGGTGGAGTCCGCGGCGCCGGCCTCCCTGGCGCAGATGGCCAGGGTCCATGACCTTGAGTACCTGGAGCGCTTTCGCCGGTTGAGCGAGCAGCAAGGGGGAGAACTGGGATTGGCGGCGCCATTCGCCGCCGGCGGCTTCGAGCTGGCGGCGCTGTCCGCCGGGTTGGCCAGGGCGGCGGTGGAGGGCGTGATGCGCGGCGAGTACCAGCGGGCCTATGCCGCCTGCATCCCGGCCGGGCACCACGCTTTGCGCGACCAGGCCATGGGCTCGACGCTGCTGGCCAACTCGGCCATCGCCGTGGAGCACGCCATTGCCGAGCTCGGTGCACGGCGCGTGGCCATCGTCGATTGGGACGTGCACCACGGCAACGGTACCCAGTCGCTGTTCTACGAACGCGGGGACGTGCTGACCATTTCCCTGCATCAGGAAAACTGCTTTCCCCCAGGCTCCGGCGGCGCCGACGAACTTGGGCGAGGCGCTGGGCAGGGGTGCAATCTCAACATCCCGCTGCTGCCCGGTTGCGGCCACCAGCAGTACCTGCATGCCATGGCGCAGCTGGTGGTGCCGGCGTTGCTGCGCTTCGCCCCGGACCTGCTGGTGATCGGCAGCGGCTACGACGCCAGCACCTACGACGCGCTCGGCCACATGCAATTGCACAGCGGCAGTTTCCGCGAGATGACCCGGATGATGGTGGCGGTGGCCGAGCGCCTCGGCCATGGGCGCCTGGTGATGGTCCATGAGGGCGGCTACTCGGAGGTCTACGTGCCGTTCTGCGCGATCGCCGCCATCGAGGCCCTGACCGGCCTGCAGACCCCGGTCCGCGATCCCTTCATCGAGTTCATCGAACAGCAGCGGTTGGCGGACGACTTCGACCGCCTGCACCGCCAGCGCGTGCAAATCCAGGCCCGGCAACTGCAGCGGGTGCCTGCTCCTTGAGTCCATCGCCCATACAGGTCCGACCATGAATCCTTCCAATAACAACAATCGATTCTTCGTCCAACGTGGGGCTGTGCTGGCGTGCTGTGCCCTGTGGGCCGGGTGCGCGCTGGCCGGCCCGGATCAGCCCGGCACGGTCGCGAACCCGGTCGCGCCGGCCCGGGCACCGAGCCTTGGCGAGCAGCTGGATGCCCAGGGCATCGCCGTGCACGGTTTCGGTAGCTGGTACAGCTTGTACAACACCTACGGGGTGGGGCGCCGCCAGGACCAGAACAACCTGTTCCTGATGCTGGCGGCCGACTTCGACCTGCACAAGCTGCTGGGTGTGAAGGGGGCCAGCGTGCACCTCAAGCAGAGCTATGCCCCGGTGGCCAGCAACGTCGACTACGGTCCGGCGCTGGGGGACATCTATGGCGCGGTGGCGCCCTTCGTGCCGAAGAAGGCGCGGCTGGTACAGCTGTCCTACGAGCAGCGCCTGTTGGAGGATGCCTTGAAGCTGGAGCTGGGCCGGAGCAACCCCGCGACCTCGTTCATGCAGCCGGCCTGCGCCTTCGTGTTCACCTGTTTCAACCCGCTGACGCTGATGAACGGCTCGGTGTTCGCCTATCCGTTCGCCTACTGGAGCGCCACGGCCCGCTACAACTTCGACGACAACCGCTTTGCCCAGGTGGGCGGCTGGTTGCTCAATGGGCAGATCCCCTTCGAGTCCGGCTGGAACTGGCGCGAGGAACGCCACGACGGGCGCTTCTTCCTGGCCCAGGTCGGCACCCAGACCCGCTTTGGTGAGGCGCTCTATCCCAGTCGTTTCGAGCTGGCCCTGTATCGCTCCACCAAGAAACAGCCCAACCCCAGCCGCACGGTGGCCGGTACCTCGACCTTGCTCGACCGAGGCTCCGCGCCCAAGGTCCAGGACCATGCCGACGGCATTCTCTTCAATTGGCAGAAGACGGTGTACCGCGCCGACGGTGGCAGCCGCCCGTTCGATACCAACCCGCGCAGCCTGACCCTGGAAGGCGGGCTCAGCTCGTCGCTGACTCCCGGGGTCACCGGTGGGGTGGATGCCTTCGGCTTCATCGGGGTCAATGCCCTCAACGTCATTCCGGGCCGCCCGCTGGATAGCCTTGGCGCACGCCTGAGCTGGTTTCGCGTGAGCAAGGACTACCAGGCCCGCCTCAAGGATGCCGGACGCCTGTCGGGCAGTGCCTACGAGCAGCCACGGGACAGTTTCGTCGCCGAGCTCAATGGGCGCTTCGTCCTGGGCAGCGGCGTGACCCTGGATCCCTTCATCAACTACGTGCTGCAACCCAGTCGCTACCAGAACCCCTTCGCCGAACAGCGTCCGGCCAGCGGCTGGTTGTTCGGCCTGGGCCTGAACTTCGCCCTCGACCCGTTGCTGGGCTGGCGCCACTGATCCCTTGAGGAGAGTCCCGATGAACCTTGTGCAAACCCAGGACCTGATCTTCTGCAACTGGCATCAGGCGGCAGTGGACGGTGACCTGGAACAGCAACTTGCCGCCTTGCTCGAAACCATGGCTGCAGCCCTGGCCGAACGAGGGCTGAACTTGGGTGCGATGCTCAAGCACAGCATTGCCATTCGCAATGGCGCCGTGGACCCGCTGGCGGCGATCCAGGCATTCCATCGCCAGTGCCATGCCCTGGCCCCCGGGCTGGTCCGGGAGCCCAGCGTCGGCACCATTTTCCGGGTGCCACACCTGTCCCGGGAAGGGGCGCTGGTGGCGCTCGAGGCGGTATTCGCCAGGCATGCCACGCCGGCACGGCGGGCCCTGTTCGACGACCTGCCGATGGATGTGGCGCGGGCCCTGGAGTATCGCGGCCAGGTGTTCCTCACCGGTTTCGAGGCCCTGGAACTGCTGGCGCCGGAGCGTGGCTTCAGCGCCGATAACCTGCAGGTCCGTCCCGGTCTGGCGGAGCAGGTGGAGGTGATCCTGGACAAGATCCAGGACAGCCTCCGGGCCCTGGACGCCGACTGCTCCGACCTGGCCCGCCTGACCCTGTACCTGCGCGCCGACCAGGACCCGCAGCACGCCCGACAGTTGGTAACGCAGGCTGTGCGCCAGCGGGCCGATGCCAGGGTGGCCGAGGCGCTGCAACTGTGCGTGCTACGTGGCCACGGCATGGTCCTGGAGGATTTCAAGATCGAGATCGATGGCCTGGCCTTGCGCCCGCAAGCCCCGCGGCCAACCTGGGTCAGCCTGGCGTGCGGCGAGGCCGGCAGCTTGTCGCTGGCGAGCGTGGAGCAGGCGGCGGGGGCCCTGGCCAGGCGCCTCGACACCGGTGGCCAGCCGGCGGCCTTGCAGGTGTTGCTCAAGTGTCCCGGCATCGAGGCCGGCCCCCTGGCGAGCCAGCCCTTGCTGGAAGCGTTCAGCCATCAATTGCAGCGTGAGCTGGGGCCCGTGGCGGCGTTGCAGCTGTCCGTGGCGCTGCTCTGGGTCAAGGCCCTGGAGGCACCCGGTGCGGCCCTGGAGCTGGATGCCAGCCTGTTCATTCAATGAAGGAAGGAGTAGCAACATGTCATTCGATACCCATACACGAGCCTGGGACCTGGTCCGGGACCTGGACCTCTCCGGCAAGATCTACCTGGTGACCGGCGGCACTTCGGGGCTGGGCAAGGAATGCGCCCGCTGCCTCGCTGCCCGTGGCGCCCGGGTACTGGTGCTGGGCAGCAGCGCCGAACGCGGCAACGCCGCGCTGGCCGAGCTGCGGGCCGCCACCGGCAGCCAGTCGCTGCACTTCGAGGCGGTGCGCCTGGAGTCATTGCGCGACGTCGACCGGCTGGCCTCAAGGCTGCTGGAGCAGTTGCCGCACCTGGACGGCGTCATCGCCAGTGCGGGGATCATGGCCACCGATTTCGCTCGTACCGACGATGGCCTGGAGCGCCAGTTCGGCATCAACCATATCGCCCACCATCGGTTGATCACCCGGCTGTTGCCGTTACTGCGCCAGGCGGCCGCTGCCCGGGTGGTGCTGCTGACCTCGGGCGCCCATCGCTTGGCGGGCATCGATTTCGCCGATCCCAACTTCGAGCACCGGGCCTATGACCGCTGGACGGCCTATGGCCAGTCGAAGTCGGCCAACGTGCTGTTCGCCGTGGGCCTGGACCTGCACCTGGCCGAGGAGGGCATCCGCGCCCTGGCGGTGGCCCCGGGGGTAGTGGCCGGGACCAACCTGCACCATCACCTGACCGACGCCGACTTCGTGCCCTTGCTCGAACGCCAGCCCGGGCTGCGCCGGTTGACCCGGCGCAAGAGCACCGAGGAGGGTGCGGCGAGCATTCTCTGGGCCCTGCTGCATCCGCAATTGGAGGGCTGTGGCGGTTACTACCTGGAGGATTGCCAGGTGGCTTTGAGCAACGCCGATCCCCTGGATCACCTGGGCGTCATGCCCCGGGTGCGTGATGTCGCCCAGGCCCGGCAACTGTGGACGCTCAGCGAGCGGCTGATCCAGCAAGCCCTGGCTGGCGAGCAGCGGGAGGTGCGGCCATGAACCCGCTGGAACAGGCGCTTCCCGGATTCGATGACTTTGCCGCGCAGTTGCGCCTCAACCGCCTGCCCGACAGCCCGGCGCTGCGCGGGCGGCGCTTCGTCCTGGGGTTCGCCGAGCAGCGGGGCGAGCTGGCGTTCGATGACCAGGGCGAGGCCCATTGGCAGGGCCTGCCGTTGGCACTGGCGGCGGGGGGCGGGCAAGCCAACGTGGTGCAGGCCTGTGCCGGGCTGTTTTTCATCGACCTGCCATTGCCGGCGGCGCAGCGCCAGAGCCTGGTGGTGATCATCGACGAGCAGCGATCCCGGGCCTTGTTGGTGCATTCCTGGCTGGATACCGAGCGCAAGGCTCGCGGGTTGGCCTCCAACGTCGGCCAGGCGCTGCATCACGCCGGATTGGATGGCCGGCCGGCCGGTGCACCGCCCGAGCGCAGCGATGAGCTGATCGGCAAGCGCGTGCTCAACCTCTACAGCCAGGACACGGCGGTGGAGCATGTCTATCTCAACAGCCGCTGGTATGCGTATCAGATCCATGGCGGCGTGCGCCATGGTGACTGCGATTGCGACGAGGCCAGTTATTTCAAGCTGCGCGAGCAGTTGTACCTGGTGACCTTTCGCGAGAAGGCGGTGGATGTGGCGATCGTCTTCGTCCTCGACACCCATGCCTGGCGCAATACCGGCATGGCCTTGGGCGAGGTGGATGGGACCTGGTTCAACGTGCCCATCGGCGCGCGGGTACGGCTGCTGAGCGAGACGGCGTATCCCGAAGGCATCTCGCCGCTCTGAAGGCCCGGGCCGGCTAGAGGAATTGCCGCCGATAGCGCAGCGGCGGCACCCCGGTCCAGCGCTTGAAAGCCTTGGAGAACGCCGCGCTGTCGGCGTAGCCCAGGCTGTCGGCGAGTTCGTCGATCCGCGTGCCGGGATGGCGCATGCGTTCCAGGGCGAGGCTGTGCCGCACCTGCTCCAGCAGCTCGGAGAACACCAGCTGTTCCAGGGCCAGCTTGCGCTGCACGCTGCGTGGCGACAGGTGCAGCTGGCGCGCGATGCGTTCCAGGGAGGGCGGCTGTTCGCCCAATTGCTGTTCCAGCAGGCGCCGCACCCGCTCATGGAAGCTGCCACTGTGTTGTTCGGCGCACAGGCCCTGGATGTGTTCGCGAAAGAACAGCAGGACGTCGGCATCGCAGCCTTGGCCAGGGCACCTGTGGTCCAGCCAATGGCTGGCGAAGACGATGCCGTTGCTCGGCGCGGCATCCCGTACCGGACAATCCAGCAACCCGGCCAGGGCCTCGCGGTCCTTGGCCGTCAGTTCATGGCAGAGGTCGATCCGCTGGGCTCGCCAGTCCTGTCCCAGGCGCAACTGCAAGACATGGATCAGCATGCCCAGGCTGAACTCCACGTCCTGGCGGCAGGCACTGGCCGGGTAGGCGGGCAACTGGTAGCTGATCCGCACCTGCTCGCCGTCGATGCGCAGTTGGGTGCGGGTGCCGCCCTGCAAGGCCGTGGTGCTGAGGTTGAGCTCAAGCAGTGCGCCGTGCAGGGTCGCTTCGTTGAGGAACAGCTCGCGCAGCGGCGAGAGCACCGGTGAGCGGCTGGCGAGGCCGATGCGCGCGCCCAGCAGCGGGTCGTCCAGGGCCCGGGCCGCCTCTTCGAAGAAGCCCAGGTAGTGATCCAGGGGAATATGGTCCGCGGGTTTGAGCCCTTGCCACCGGGCCTGGCAGGGCGATGGCAGGCGCAGCTGCCGCTCTTGCAGGTACTCGAGCAAGGGGCTGAGCTTCAGGCGGCGCACATAGGCGCCGACGGGACGGGATGCAGGCATGGCGATGGCGTTTTTCTTATCGTTCTGCAAGGCGCGGGTCCAAGCGGTATGCGCGGTCCGGCAACCATACTAGACGAGGAGAAAAGCCCCGAACAATGGGCATCGTTCACCTGTTTTCGACCCCTTGGGGCAGGGCGTTGCCATGCCCAGCGGGCTGCTCCGCGCGGGCTTGTCGGCGAACGGCCAGTAGCAAGCCCATGGCCAGCAGGCCGGAGGCACCCGCCAGCAGCATGGCCAGGTGCAAACCGCTGGTCATGGCCGTGCGGTACAGCTCGCCGAACAGCGGGTTGTCCAGGGGCAATTGGTGTTCGGTCACTGCTTGGCGGGCCAGTTCGCCGGCATCGGCCATGCCGCTGGCCCGGGCCGATTCGCTCAGCACCTGGATGGCCCGGGCGCCCATCAGGCTGCCGAGCAGGGCGATGCCGATGCTCATGCCGGTCTGGCGCAGGGCGTTCATGCTGGCCGAGGCGATCCCGGCGCGTTCCGGCGGTGCGCAGGCCATCACCGTCAGGCCGGTGCCCGGCAGCGCCAGGCCCATGCCCAGGCCCAGCAGCCCCAGCAGCGAGCCCACCAGCCAGTAGGGCGTGTGGGCGTCGAACAGGGTCATGGCGGTCATCGTCAAGCCGACCAGACCGTAGCCGGCCACCATCAGCCAGGGCAGGGGCACGCGCTGGTTGATGCGCCCGAAGCCGATGGCTACCAGGCCGGTGACGGTGAATTGCGGTAGCAGGCGCAGGCCGGTCTCGGCGGCGGACCAGCCCTGGATCTGCTGCAGGAAGATCGAGAAGAAGAACAGGCTGCTGTAGCTGGAAAAACCGAGGATGAACGAGGCCAGGTTGGCCACGGCGAACGGACGCTGGCGGAACAGGTCCAGGGGCACCAGCGGTCGCTGCACCCGCCGCTCCACCAGGGTGAAGGCCAACAGCCCCACGGCCGCCACCAGCAAGGTCAGCAGGGGGCCACGGCTGGCGAAGCCTTCTTCGCCGCCGAGGATCAGGCCATAGGTCAGGGCCGCCAGCCACAACACGCTCAGGGCCTGGCCCAGTGGGTCGAGGGCGGCGTGTTGTGGGTGCTTGCGCTCGCTGATGCCCCAGCATCCGAGGACCAGGGCCAGGAGGCCGATGGGCAGGTTGATCAGGAAGATGCTCTGCCAGCCGACGGACTCCAGCAGCAGGCCGCCCACCAGGGGGCCGAGGATCAGCGCCAGGGCACTGAACGCCGACCAGCCGCCGATGACATGGGCCCTTTGGCGCAGGTCGGGGAAGGCGTGGCTGAGGATCGGCATCGCCCCGGGAATCAGCAGTGCCCCGGCCAGCCCCTGCACGGCCCGTCCGGCCAGCAGCAACCCGAGCTCCTGGGCCAGGGCACAGAGCGCCGAACCCAAGGTGAACAACAGCACCCCGGCCAGCCAGCAGCGCTTGTGGCCGAAGCGGTCGCCCAGGGGGCCGGCCGAGAGCATGAAGGCCGAGAGGCAGATGGCATAGGCGTTGACCACCCATTGCAGGCCGGCCAGGTCGGTGGCCAGGGCCTGTTGCAGGGTCGGCAAGGCGACGTTGACGATGCTGATGTCCAGCGAGGCGAGGAAGGTCCCGAGGTAGGCGGCGGCCACCAGGGCCGGGCGACGATAGCGTTCCATGAAACATCTCCCGTGGAGGGCTGGAGAGGGGCGAGGCACTCAGGTTAGTATTTCGACTGACCGTCGGTCAATGGAGAATGATAAATATTCTCAACTCTCTTTTGCCCGGCAATTGCCCTAGACTGGCGGCCCTTGTCACCGCCCGGAATCGTTCATGATCGTGAAACGCCACAAGGCCCAGGAACCTGCCAGCGACCTGCCGCAGCCGCGGACCAAACCCGCCGAAGTGCGCCTGGAAGAATTGATGGGCGCCGCCCGCAGCCTGTTCCTGGAGCAGGGAGTGGAGGCCACCACCATCAGCCAGATCGTCGAGCGCGCCGGAGTGGCCAAGGGCACCTTCTATCACTACTTCCAATCCAAGAACGACATGCTGGCGGCCCTGGGCGAACGCTATACCCGGGACTTCCTCGAGTGCCTGGAACAGGCGGTGGCGGCCTGCGCCGAGGATGACTGGGTGGCGAAGGTCGGCAGCTGGATCCGCGCCAGCGTCCAGGCCTACCTGGCCACCTACCGCCTGCACGATATTGTCTACCCCAACCATCACCACCATGAGCGCGGCAACCCGGAGCGCAATGCGATCCTGCAGCAGTTGCAGGGCATCCTCGAAGGAGGGCGGCAAGCCGGTTGCTGGCCCCTGGAACAGCCGACGGTGATCGCCTCGCTGATCTATGCCGGGGTGCACGGCGCCACCGATGACGTGATCGCCGCCCGCCAGGAAGATGGCCAGGCCCTGGCCGAGGCCATCGTCCAGGCCTGCCTGCGGATGCTCGGCGTGACCCCGCCCTGAAGTTCTCCTCGGTACAACCCCGATGAAACACAGCAAACGCCTGCTCGGCGCAGTACTGGCCGTATTCCTGGCGTACAAGGGTTATGGCTGGTTCTACTACGGCACGCCCTACCAGGATCGCTACTACCGTGACGACCGGGCCTTCTACTACCAGAAGTACCGGCTGTTCAGCTGGCGCGCCAGGATTGCGACCATGACTATGCCCGGCGATGGCGACAGCTCGCGCTACTCCACCGCTGGCTACCTGCGGGTGTTCAAGGCCGATGGCAGCCTGGTGGGCGAGTCTTATGACCCGTGCATTGCGGTGGTGGAGGTGTCCTGGGGCAGCGAGCACGTGGTGGGCTTTGGCTGCGACGACCACCTGATAGCGTTGCCGGCCACGACCGCCAAGGACTGAAGCCCGGTGCACGGCGGCCGAGTTGCACGTGGCCGCCGCGCAGGTTTCACAAGCCGTTGGCCCGGGCGAAGTCCAGCCGTGGGTCGCTGATGCGCGTGAGGTTCACCGCGGCGCCCGACCAGCGACCCTCCATCTCTTCGCTCAGGTGATAGCGGCTCAGGTCGTACTGGATCGCGGTGCTGCCCAGCTGCGGATGACCGACCCGGCTGGTGAGGGTCTGCAGCAGGCTGGAGATCAGGTACTGCAAGGGCGCCTCGCAGGTTTTCAGGCCGATCCCGTAGTCGAAGCCCTGGTCGTCGCGCTCGCGGAAATAGCCGAGGAACTCGCGTTTGTTCAGGCTCAATCCCAGCGCCCGGTTGAAGGCCTGGCGGCAGGCTTCCAGTTCTTCGCCGGCGACCCGAGGCAGGCCCAGGATGTTGTTGAGGTTCTTCAGGGTCACGCAGCCCTGGGTGGCGATCACCTCCGGCATCAGGGTCACGTCCTGCTCGCCCTGGCCAAGCTCGCCATGCCAGGCGTTGAGGCTCTGGCGCAAGGTGTCCAGGCTGCTGGCGGTATAGCCGTTGTAGCCATAGATGTAGGTTGGCGGCAGCAACTGGTCGCGGACCGAGAAGGATTGCGCCGGGGGCAGTTCGGCGAACGGTTTGCGGTACATGAACTGGCTGTAGTGGTCCATGGATTCCGGGGTGATCGACACCTTGAGGTTGCGCACCGACTTGCCGTTCTCCAGGGCCTGGAACAACTGCGTTTCGTTGAGCTGCGACTTGACCTCCACCGTGGCCACCACGCCTTCGATCAGGTACACATCGGCCGAGCCGAAGGTGCGCAGGATGGGAAAGTCGTTGCGGTAGATGATCAGGTCGATCTGCCTGGAGATCCCGCCCTCGGCATCGACGATCTGCCCCGAGCCGATGCTGATGTTGCGCGGCAGGAAGCGTTGCAGCACATCACGGATGAAACTCTCCCGGGCGTCGCCCAGGATGGTCTTGTGGTCGGCGATGCTGCTGCTCACCGCAAAGCTGCTTTCCAATACCTTGGCGATGGACTTGGCCCACCTGCTGATGATTGCCATGGGGTCTTCCTTGTGGGGTTTGAGAGGGGCTCAGGGCAGCAGGTCGAAATGCGCGCTGGCCAGCCGTTCGCCGTTGACCAACAGGTGCACCAGATGGCGCCCGGGGTAGTGCCGGCGGGTGGTGAATTCACGGATCTGCTGCTGGCGGGCCAGTGCCTGGCGCGCCTGGCCGGGCAGGGTGAAGGTCTTGAGCTTGAACACCTTGGTGCTGGCGGCGCCCGAGGCCTTGATGTAGTCGATGGCGTAGTCCACCACCAGGCGCTGGGGCTGCGAGCTGCTGGAAACCAGTTCCAGCGCCAATTCCAGGCGCTCGCCCAGGCGCAAGGCCGCGGGCGTGACGCTGAAGTGCGTTACCTGGACCTCGGCGCGGGCCCCGGCGCCGATCAAGGCCAGGGCCTGGCGCTCGCCCTGCTTGATCAGGCTGCGCAGGCCATGGCGGACGATCCAGGCGGTGTGCGGCTGCTCCAGCGGCCAGCCTTGCAGGCGTTGCAGCACCCACTGCGGATGGTCCTTGGTGATGTCGTTGAGGTGGTTGGCCACCGACTTGCGCACATACAGGCTCGGGTCGTTGCGCAGTCGCTCGAGGATCGGCGCCGCCAGCCCAGGTTCGGCCTGCAGGCGTTCCAGGCGGAACGACCAGGGCAGGCGCGGGCGGCTGCCTTCGCTGGCCAGGCGGCGCACGTGTTCGTCCGGATCGTGCGCCCAGTCGTACAGGTGCTCCAGGGTCGCCGCCTGCTGGTTGACCAGGAACGGGCGCACGGCGAACTCCGAGGAGCCAAAACCGGTGAAGAACTTCAGTGCCGCCATGGAACGGGCGAAGTCATGGGCGCCATGGCTGGCCACGAAGTGCGGCAGGAACATGCAGACGAAGCGGCTGTCGAGCCGTGGCGCCAGGGCATACAGCAGTTCCAGGCTGTGCTCGTAGGGCCCGGGTAGCACCTGGTGCAGGCTGTCGCTGACCCGCGCCAGGCGCTGCATCACCGAGAGCTCGGCCAGGCCCTGACTGGCGCGCTTGAGAAAGCCCGGGTGGTCGAACGCCGGATACACCTCGCGCATGGCGTCGGCGATATGCATTAGGCGTTGCTGGTTGAAGATTTCCTTGAGGGCAGGGGCAGCGTCGCTCATCGAGGGTTCCTGTCTGGGGAGGGATGCCGCCCAATCTAGACCGGGCGGCTGACAGAATCTGTCAGGAGAGTGCTTCAGCGCATCGGCGGCAGCAGGTTCTCTTCCAGGCGTTCGTCCTCTTCGTCGGCCTCGAACAGGCGGGCCAGTTCGGCACGGGCTTCCTGGGCGGTCTGCATGACCTTGGCCTCGTCGTCGTAGACCTCATGCTGGGCGGCCAGCAATTGCTGGTCGTGCTGGGTGAAGCGCTGGATCCGCGAGTCGGCCTGGACCTGGCTGAGCCCGAGGCCGATCAGGGTCCGGCGGCTCATCTCCAGGCTCGAGTAGTAGGTTTCCCGCACGGCCTGGGCGCCCAGGTCCACCAGGCGGTGCACGTGCTGGCGGTTACGTGCGCGGGCGATGACCTTCAGGTGCGGATAGAGCTTGCGCACCTGCTCGGCGGTCTTGATGTTGGTGTCCGGGTCGTCGGTGGCGATGACGAAGAACTCCGCCTGGCCGACCTTGGCCGCACTGAGGATTTCCGGCCGCAACGGGTCGCCATAGAACACCGGGATGCCGCCGCCGAAGCTGCGGATCAGCTCGATGGTTTCCACCGAGGTGTCCAGGGCCACGAACGGCACCTTCTGTGCCCGCAGGATACGCGCCACGATCTGGCCCATGCGGCCCATGCCGGCGATCACCACCCGCGGGTGGTCGGAGTCGATCCGGCGGTATTCGGCGGGCATCTCCACTGCTTTCGGCTTGGGCTTGAGCAGGCGCGAGCAGGCCAGCAACAGCAGCGGGGTCAGGGCCATGGACAGGGTGATGGTCAGCACCAGCAGGTCGTGCAGGCGCGCGTCGAACAGGCCCTGGTCGCGGCCGATCTTGAACACCACGAAGGCGAACTCCCCGCCCGCCGCCAGCACCACCCCGAGGCGGATCGCATGCTCGCGGTCCAGGCCACCGGCCAGGCGCCCGACCACGAACAACAGCGGCAGCTTCAGGCCGATCAGCAGCAGGGTCAGGCCCAGCACGGCCAGGGGCGCGCTGAGCAGCAGGCTGAGGTTGGCGCCCATGCCGACGCTGATGAAGAACAGGCCCAGCAGCAGGCCCTTGAAGGGTTCGATCTGGGCTTCCAGCTCATGCCGGTATTCCGAGTCGGCCAGCAGCAGGCCGGCGAGGAAGGCGCCCAGGGCCATGGATACGCCCACCAGGTCCATCAGCCAGGCGGTGCCGATCACCACCAGCAAGGCGGTGGCGGTGGAGACCTCCGGCAAGCGGGTCTTGGCCACGATGCGAAACACCGGGCGCAGCAGGTAGCGGCCACCGACCACCACCACGGCGATGCTGCCCAGCACCTGCAGGCCATGGCGCAGGTCCTCGGCGCTGCTGGTGTGGTGATCGACGCCGGCCAGCACCGGCACCATGGCGATCAGCGGGATCGCGGCGATGTCCTGGAACAGCAGGATGGCGAACGCCAGGCGCCCGTGGGGGCTGGTCAGCTCCTTGCGTTCGGCCAGGCTTTGCAGGCCGAAGGCGGTGGACGACAGGGCCAGGCCCAGGCCCAGCACCGCCGCGCTATTGAGTGTCTGGCCGAAGAGGAACAGCGCCACGCTGCCGATCACGACCCCGGTCAGCAGCACCTGGGCCAGGCCGACCCCGAATACCGCCTTGCGCATCACCCACAGGCGTCGCGGCGACAGCTCCAGGCCGATGATGAACAGCAACAGCACCACCCCCAGCTCGGAGATGTGGCTGACACTCTGGGGATTGCCGATCAGGCCCAGCACCGACGGGCCGATCAGCACCCCGGCCAGCAGGTAGCCGAGCACGGCCCCCAGTTGCAGGCGCTTGGCCAGGGGCACGGTGACGACCGCGGCGCAGAGAAACACGACGGCGGCTTGTAGCAGGTTGCCTTCATGGGGCATCGGGGGGACTCCTGGTAGAACGGGGCGCAGGTGATGATAGAGGCTCGTCGATGACGATGAGCGGATGGCTATCGCCAGCCTGCGCCCGGATAAAAACGGCATGGGTGTTCTGAGACTGGCGGCGTGCCCAGCAAGGCACGTCGGAGTATATGGGGGACGCTGGAGCGCCGGCCGGTCAATGTGGCCACTGCTCCAGCAGGATCGCCACGAATTTTTCCGCGGCCGGCGACAGCGATGCGCCGCGGCGGTACACCAGGCCCAGGGTGCGGTTGACCACCGGCTCGGTCAGCGGAACGCTGACCAGGGTCGGGTGATCGGCGGCGGGCATGGCCAGGCTTGGCATCGCCGAAACCCCGAGCCCGGCCTCGACCATGCCCAGCGACGTGGACAGGTGCTGCACTTCGTAGAACCACTGGGGCCGCCAGCTCAAGCCGGACAGGGCATGGTCCAGCAGCATGCGGTTGCCGCTCAGGCGGCCAACGCCGATCAAGCGATAGTCGCTGAGTTGCGACCAGGTCACCGAACGGCGTCCGGCCAGTTCGTGGTCGCGCCGGCAGGCCAGAACAAAGGGTTCGTTGACCAGTGGCACGAACTCGATGTCCGGGTGCTGGCCGCTCATCATGTTGATGCCGAAATCCGCTTCGCCGCGCAGCACCGCTTCAAGGCCCTCGTTGGCACTGAGGTCGAGCAGGCGGATGCGAATTTTCGGGTAGCGCTGGTTGTACAGGCGGATCACCGACGGCAGGAAGTAGAAGGCCGCCGTGGGGATACAGGCCAGGGTCACCTGACCGATCTGGCGTTCCGCCAGCTCACGGATGTTGAGGATCGAATCGTCGAAGTCATCCAGCAGGCGGCGGGCCTTGGGCAGGAAGTCGCGGCCGACGCTGGTCAGGCTGACCTTGCGCGTGGTGCGATCGAGGAGGGCGGTGCCCAGCCCCTCTTCGAGCTTTTTCATGCGCCGGCTCAGGGCCGGTTGGGACAGGTGCAAGGCGTCTGCCGCTTCGTGGAAACTCCCCAGTTCGGCGATTTTCACGAAAGATCTAATGTCCTGGAGCTCATATTCCATGCGGGCTTCTCAAGGCGGGAGTCGGGTGGGGCGCTGGCGGACACGATATTTGACTCATGCGTTGAACGCAATAATCTCTCTGATATTTGCATTGGAAACACATTTTAATCCCTGACACTCTTGTGCCCAGAACATCAATTACCTCGATTGATCAACAAGAGTCAGTATTCATGCAACGAATTCCTTGTGTGTTGATGCGCGGCGGCACCTCCAAAGGGCCGTTTTTCCTGGCCTGGGATCTGCCGGTGGCAGTGGCCGAGCGTGATGAACTGTTGCTCAACCTGATGGGCTCCGGTCACGAACTGGAAATCGACGGCATCGGCGGTGGTAGCCCGCAAACCAGCAAGGTGGCGATCGTCAGTCCGTCGCTGCACCCGGATGCGGATGTCGATTACCTGTTCGTCCAGGTCATGGTGTCGCAGCGGCGGGTCGATACCGCGCCCAACTGCGGCAACATGCTGTGCGCTGTCGGGCCTTTCGCCATCGAGCAGGGGCTGGTCAAAGCCAAGGGGGCACAGACCCAGGTGCGGATTCGCAACCTCAACACCGGCACATTGATCAATGCCCAGGTCCAGACCCCCGATGGCAAGGTCAGCTACGAAGGCGACACCACCATTGACGGCGTACCGGGCAGCGCGGCGCCGGTAGCCCTGACCTTTCTCGATGCCGCCGGGAGCAAGACCGGCCAATTGTTCCCCACCGGCCAGCCTCGGGACTTGATAGACGGCATCGCGGTGACTTGCATCGACATGGCCATGCCCATGGTGCTGGTGCAGGCGGCCTGCCTGGGCAAGCGCGGTGATGAAACCCCCGCCGAACTGGACGCCGATAGCGACTTCCTCCAGCGCCTGGAGAGCTTGCGGCTCAAGGCCGGCCTGGCCATGGGGCTGGGTGATGTCAGCGACAAAGTGATTCCCAAGCCGGTGCTGGTGTCCCGGGCCCGGGCGGGGGGCACCCTGGCGGTGCGCTATTTCATGCCCCACAACTGCCATCGGGCCCTGGCCATCACCGGTTCCATCGGCCTGGCTACCGCCTGTGTCACCGCTGGCAGCGTGGTGGCCGAGATGCTGGGCGGGGTCAGTGAACCGCGCCTGCATCAGGTCCGTATCGAACACCCCAGCGGGGCGATAGATGTCGTATTGTCCTACAGCGGAACAAACCCCGAAACCATCCGTGCTTCGGTGGTTCGGACCGCACGCCGGTTGTTTTCCGGGTATGTCTACGCGCCTGCTTCACAACGTCTTGCCGGTTAGTCGACGCGCTGTCGATCTTGATTGCATCAGTACAATTCTAAAAATGGGTGATGCCATGAAAGTAGTTAAATCGCTCTACTTCCAGATCCTCTGCGCGGTGTGCCTCGGGGTACTGGTGGGACACTTCTGGGCCCAGCAAGCCATTGCCTTGAAGCCGCTGGGCGACGCCTTCATCAAGCTGATCAAAATGATGATCGCTCCCGTGGTGTTCTGCACCATCGTCACCGGTATTGCCGGCATGAACGACAAGCGTTCCCTGGGCCGCCTGCTGAGCAAGACCCTGCTGTTGTTCCTGGGCCTGACGCTGATCAGCCTGTTCATCGGCCTGGCGGCGGTCTACCTGTTCCAGCCCGGCGCGGGGATGAACATCGACCCCACCCGGCTGAACACCCAGGGCTTGTCGCAGTACACCGAGTCGGCGGCCAAGCTGGGGGTGGTGGAGTTCTTCATGCACATCATCCCCGAGACCTTCATTGGCGCCTTCAACAAAGGCGAGGTACTGCCGGTGCTGTTTATCGCGGTGCTGTGCGGGTTTGCCCTGTCGTCCCTGGGCGAGCGCGGCAAGCCGGTGCTGGAGGTGCTGGAATCGGCCTCGCAGATGGTGTTCAAGATTTTTTCCTACCTGATGCGTTTTGCCCCCGTCGGCGCCTTCGGCGCCCTGGCCTTTACCGTGGGCCAGTACGGCATCACCTCCCTGGGCGCCCTGGCCAAACTGATCATGACCCTGTATGTCGCCTGCGGCTTCTTTGTCTTCGTGGTCCTGGGGGGCATTTGCCGGGCAAACGGCTTCAGCCTGTGGAAGCTGCTGCGCTACCTGCGTGAAGAGTTCCTGGTGGTGCTTGGCACCTCGTCCACGGAGCCGGTGATGCCGCGGATGCTGGAAAAGCTCCAGGCCCTGGGCTGCCGCAAGAGCGTGGTGGGGCTGGTGCTGCCCACCGGCTATTCGTTCAACCTCGACGGTACGGCGATCTACCTGTCCCTGGCGGCGATCTTCATTGCCCAGGCGTGCAACATCGAGCTGAGTGCCGGTCAGGTCGTCACCATGCTGGCAATCATGCTGCTGTCGTCCAAGGGCGCCGCCGGGGTGACCGGCAGCGGTTTCGTGGCCCTGGCCTCGACCCTGACGGTGATTCATGACATTCCCCTGGCGGGCCTGGCGTTGCTGATCGGCATCGATCGCTTCATGTCCGAGGCCCGGGCCTTGACCAGCCTGGCCAGCAACGCCGTGGCAACCGTGGTGATCGCCCTCTCGGAGCAGGCCTGCGACCGCCAGGTGCTGTTGCGCACGCTCAATGGCCAGCCGCTTGCGGCCCAGGCCGCTGCCGCCGATGACACCCCGGTGGCCGCCCTGGCGAGCAAGCTCGGCTAGACCGGCCGGCTGCACCGCTTTACCCCACGTACCGACTCAACACCTGTGCCGGGCGCCCTTGATCGGGGGCGTCCGGTGCTCGGGTGGCCGTGCGCCCGCGCGCCGGCCACGCTCACCATAAAAACAAGAGAATCGACTTATGCTCGCTTTACTCGGCCTTGCCATGGTGGTGGTCTTCACCGTCCTGATCATGACCAAACGCCTGTCGCCCATCGTCGCGCTGACGCTGGTGCCCATCGTCTTCGCGGTGCTCGGCGGGTTTGCCGGCACCACCGGCAAGATGATGCTCGACGGCCTGAAAATGGTCGCGCCATCGGCGGCGCTGTTGCTGTTCGCCATTCTGTTCTTCGGCTTGATGATCGATTCGGGGCTGTTCGACCCGCTGATCCGCAAGATTCTCAAGCGGGTCAATGGCGACCCGACCAAGATCGCCATGGGCACCGCACTGCTGTCGCTGGTGGTGGCCCTGGACGGTGACGGCACCACCACCTACATGATCACCTGCGCGGCGATGCTGCCGTTGTACAAGCGCATCGGCATGAACCCGATGATCCTCGCCACCATTGCCATGCTGTCGTTGAGCATCATGAGTGGCATGACCCCCTGGGGCGGGCCGGCAACCCGAGCTATCGCCGCCCTGGGCCTGGATGCCGGCGAGTACTTCGTGCCGCTGCTGCCGACCATGATCGGCGGCGCCGCCTGGGTGGTATTCACCGCCTACCTGCTGGGCCGGGCCGAACGCAAGCGCATCGGCAATACCCAGCTGCAAAGCGGCGGTGGCGACTGCTACATCAAGGCCATTCTCGAAGACACCCCGCACAAGCGGCCCAGGCTGGCCTACGTCAACCTGCTGCTGCTAATGGTGGTGATGACCGCGCTGGTGCTGGGCCTGATGCACTCGGCGGTGCTGTTCCTGATCGGTTTTGTCCTGGCCTTGATGATCAACTATCCGCGGTTGGAGGTGCAGAAGGAGCGCATTCTCGCCCATTCAGGCAATGCCATGACCGTGGTACTGCTGGTGTTTGCCGCAGGGATCTTCGCTGGCATTTTCTCCGGCACCAAGATGGTCGACGCCCTGGCACAGACCCTGGTGGACTGGATTCCGCCGTCCTGGGGCCACCTGTTCCCGCTGGTGGTGGCGCTGACCAGCATGCCGCTGACCTTTGTCCTGTCCAACGATGCCTACTACTTCGGTGTGGTGCCGATCCTGGCCAACGCGGCGGCGGCCTATGGCATTTCTCCCCTGGAAATCGCCCGCGCCTCGATCCTCGGCCAGCCGGTGCACCTGATGAGCCCGCTGGTGGCCTCGACCTTGCTGCTGGTGGGCATGGTGGATCGCGACATCGGCGACTTCCAGAAAGCCACGGTGAAGTGGGCCGTGCTGACCTCTCTGGTGATTACCGCCCTGGCCTTGCTGACCGGCGCCCTGACCCTGTTCGCCTGACTCGTTCAAAACCCTCTTTGGTTGCCTGGCGCGCCTGCTGGCGGGGCGCCTGGCGACCTGCGCCTTGAATAACAACAACGAGAAGTACCCCATGAGCCATTTGCTGATCCGCGCAATGCTTGTTCCCGGTTTGAGCCTGTTGTCCCTGAGCCTGGTCCAGGCCGCGGGTTTCATCGACGACAGCAGCCTCAAGCTGCAATTGCGCAACGTCTATTTCAATGAAAACTTCCGCGACGAACACGGCCTCGGCGCCAAGGCTGCGCGCACGGCCAAGAGCGAGCGCACCGAATGGGCCCAGGGTTTGCTGCTCGACTATCAGTCCGGCTTCACCCCCGGCACCCTGGGGTTCGGGGTCGATGCCCTGGGGCTGTGGGGCGTGCGCCTCGATTCCGGCAAGGGCCACAGTGGCACGGGGCTGCTGCCGGTGCACGACGATGGGCGCGCCGCAGGCGAATTCGCCAGTGCCGGCGCCACGGCCAAGGTGCGGCTGGCCAAGACCACGCTCAAGTACGGCACCCTGCTGCCCAAGACCCCGGTACTGGTCTACAACGATGCCCGGCTGTTGCCGCAGACCTACCAGGGCACCCAGCTCACCAGCACCGACATCGATGGCCTGAGCTTGACCGGCGGCTATCTGCAGCGCTTCAAACTGCGCGACTCCACCGACAGCGTGGGGCTGGTGCCCGACGGCTACAGTGGCGGCCAGTCCGGGGACTTCCGCTATGGCGGGGGCGAATACAAATGGAGCAAGACCCTGCGCCTGAGCTATTTCCATGGCGAGCTCGAGAACTTCTATCGGCAGGACTTTGTCGGCCTGCAACATGACCTGGCGCTGGGGCCGGGGACCTTGACCAGCGACCTGCGCTACTTCCGCAGTGCCGATTCAGGCGCGGCGTTCGACGGCAAGATCGCCAACCGCCTGTTCAGCGGCCAGCTGACCTACGCGATCGCCGGGCATTCCCTTGGCGGCGGCTACCAGCGCCTCAGTGGCGATGCCGGGCTTCCCTATATCAGCGGCGCCACGGTCTACTCCTTCAGTAATGCCGGGATCGGCAAGTTCATCGAGGAGGGCGAGAGGACCTGGATGCTCGGCTATGGCTACAACTTCGCCAGCCTGGGTGTTCCCGGCCTGACCTTCAGCTCCCGCTACCTGAGCGGCAATGACGGCAAGTCCGGCACCCGCGTCGATGAGTGGGAGCGCGACAGCGAACTGGCCTATGTGCTCCAGCAGGGCTCGTTCAAAGGGCTGGGAGTGAAGCTGCGCAATTACGTGTATCGCTCCGACTACTCACGTGGGCGCGACAGCAACCGCCTCTACATCACTTACGACATTGCCCTCTGGTAGCGCATTTACAGCGGCTTGAAGCGTCCATCCCACTGCGGATCCAGGCGCCGTATGCGCTCGGCCAGGGGCGGGTGAACTGCACGGCCGAGGCGTCGGCGAGGAATTCGCACTGGCGGTCGATGGCAGCCTTGATCAGGTTGCCCAGCGGGGTGCCGAGCGAGCCCAGGACCAGCAGGGCCAGCCACGATGATTGCCAAGCCCGGGTAATTCTGCGAAAAAGCCGCCGCGGCCCCGCACCGGGGCGATGGTTGAAGGATGAGCACGCATGAGTGATGAGTTGCAGGTAATCGATATCCAGCTGGGCGACGGCAAGGCCGTGGTCAAGGGCGCCCTGATCACCACCCAGTACCGCGGATTCCTGGAGGACGGCAGCAGCTTCGATTCTTCCTATGATCGCGGCAAGCCGTTCCAGTGCGTGATCGGCACTGGGCGCGTGATCAAGGGCTGGGACCAGGGCCTGATGGGCATGCGGGTCGGCGGCAAGCGCAAGCTGCTGGTGCCGGCGCACCTGGGGTATGGCGAGCGTGCCGTGGGCTCGATCCCGGCCAACGCCAACCTGGTGTTCGAGATCGAACTGCTGGAAGTGCTGACCCGCGATGACTGATCCAGAACGCGCGGTCCTGCCGGCGAACAAGGCCTGCCCCGTGGTGTTGCGCCAGGGCGCAGGCCTGGAAATCCTGGCTTTTCGGCACCCATTGGCTGGCCTGCAACTGGTCAAGGGCAGCATCGAGGCGGGCGAGGCGTCGGCCGCGGCGGCGGTCCGCGAACTGGCGGAAGAGGCTGGGGTCCAGGGCATCGCGGTGCGCCCGCTGGGCATCTGGCAGTCCGGCTTCCCTGGCCAGGTCTGGGCCTTCCATGAATGCCGGGTGGTCCAGGCGCTGGCCGAATCCTGGAGCCACCGTTGTGGCGATGACGGCGGCCATGAGTTCAGCTTCTTCTGGCATCCCCTGGCCGAGGCGCCCTCGGAACAATGGCATCCGCTGTTCCAGCAGGCCCTGGCCTACCTGGGCGAACGCCTGCTGCGGCGCTGAGCTGCGGCTTCACTGGCCCAGGCGGTACTGGTTGTTGCCGCTGCGCTTGGCCTCGTACATCGCCAGGTCGGCCACGTGCAGCAGTTGGTCCATGCGTGCCCCGTGGTCGGGAAACACCGCGACCCCCAGGCTGCTGCCCACGCTGTGCCGGCGGTCGTCGACCTCCACCGGCGGCGCCAGCTGGCTGAAAATCTTCTCGCCAATGCGCCCGGCTTCCTCGGCCAGGTCCAGCGCCGGCGACAAGCCTTCGAGAATCACCACGAATTCGTCGCCGCCGATCCGGGCCACGGTATCGCTGCTGCGCAGCACGCCTTGCAGGCGCTGGGCGGTGACGCTCAGTACGCGGTCGCCGATGGCGTGGCCGTACTGGTCGTTGATCGCCTTGAAGCCATTGAGGTCGACGAACACCAGGGCCACCCGAGTCTGGTCCAGGCGCGCCTGTTCCAGGGCTCGCGACAGGCGCTGTTCGAGCATCAGGCGGTTGGGCAGGCCGGTCAGCGGATCGAAGTGCGCCAGGCGCTGCAACTGGCGGGTGGAAACCTTCTCGTCGGTGATATCGCGTACCACCCCCATCATCTTCACCGTGGCGTTGTGCCCGTTACGCACCACGTTGCCGGTCTCGCGCAGCCAGTGGATGCTGCCGTCGGGCCAGATCACCCGGTATTCCTCATCGTGGTTGTCGCCGGTGCGCAGGCAATGGAGCTCGCCGGCGCGCACCCGCTCGCGGTCCTCGGGGTGCACGCAAGAGCAGAACAGTTCGTAGGAGGGCACCACCTCGCCGACCTTGAAGCCGAACATGCCGTAGATGGCTTCCGACCAGTACAGGTGCTGGGTATCGACCTCCCAGTCCCAGGTGCCGATCCGTGCGAAGTACTGGCTGCGCTCGAAGCGTTCCACGGTATCGGGCCGGCCCTGGCCGAGTTCCCGGTAGGCCCGCAACTGGGCCTGGGCCAGCCGTTCGCGGCGCAACAGCCAGAGCACCAGCAGGGCCAGCAGCGAGGTCAGGCAGAGCAGTGACCAGACGGCAATCATCGGATGCTGGGCAACATGGAAGAGAGGGTCCTGAAGGAGGGATGGCACTTGGCTATGTTAATCCACGCCGTATGACGAACAGCAGCTTTTTCTGTCGGGCCATGCCGTTGGTCGGCGGCCCCCCGGGAGGCCAAAGGTTTGCGGCGATAGCGTCTTGCGCAACGGCCGATCCGGGCGCAGCATGCTCGCCATATAGGTATAGGGGGTATAGGTATGTCGCACACCCAGGCGCAGAAGGACCAGTTGCTCAAGCGCGTCCGGCGCATTCTCGGCCAGGTCCAGGCCATCGAACGGGCCCTGCAGGACGGTGCCGAATGCGCCACGACCCTGCATCTGGTGGCCGCCACCCGGGGCGCGATGAACGGTTTGCTGGACGAGATCATCGAGGCCCACGCCCTGGAACATGTGGCTCATCCCGGGCTCAGCGATGCCGAGCGGGCCAAGGGTGTGGATGAACTGCTGCAAGCCATTCGCCGTTATGCCAAGTAGGAGCCCATGATGAACCTGTCGCAACAGGCCGCGAGCCTGGCCCATGAGCACCGGTTCCTCGGTGCCGATCACGATGCCAATGCCCGGCGCACCTTGTGGGTGGTGGTGCTGACGGTGGTGATGATGGTGGGGGAAATCCTCGCCGGTTATCTCACCGGTTCCATGGCGTTGCTGGCCGACGGGCTGCATATGGCGACCCATGCCGGGGCCCTGGGGATTGCGGCGGCGGCCTATGGCTTTGCCCGGCGCAATGCCGGCAACCGCCGATTCAGCTTCGGCACCGGCAAGGTCGGTGACCTGGCGGGTTTCGCTTCGGCGATCATCCTTGGCCTGATGGCCCTGGGTATCGCCGGCGAGTCGCTGGTGCGTTTGTTCCAGCCGGCCAGCGTGGCCTTTGCCGAAGCCACGCTGATTGCCGTAGTGGGGTTGGCGGTGAACATCCTCAGCGCCTGGTTGCTGGGGGCCGGGCATGGCCACCACGGCCATGCCCACGGGCACCACCATGATCACGAACATCACGAACATCACGAACATCACGAACATC
>NZ_JACKZK010000015.1:0-169243 GCF_014230245.1 Pseudomonas sp. MSSRFD41
TGCTCGGCGATGCTGCGGATCACCTCCAGCACCCCGGAAATGTCGATGCTGTGGCTTTCCAATTGATGGATGACTTCAGTGGCCCGTTCCAGCTCGTTGGCCAGGCGCAGCACCGCGCTGCGGCTTTCCCCCACTAACAGGTGGCCCTCGCGGGTTTCGCTCTCCGCCTGGTCGGCCGCCACCGAAGCCTGCTGGGCATGGGTGGCCACCTCGGCCACGCTGGCCGCCATCTGGTTGATCGCCGCCGCTACCTGATCGGTTTCCGCCTGCTGTTCCAGGGTGCTGTTGTGGCTGCAATGCAAGTGCTCCACCAGCTCGGACGCATGCCCGGCCAGCCGCTGGGAAGCGTCGCCGATACGCCCCACCACCGCGCCGACCTGGGCCTCGAGCATCTGCAGGGCGAACTCGATACGCCCGAATTCATCCGCCCGCCCGGTATAGATGCCCTGGCTCAAGGGGTTGTCGCCGATCTGCCGGGCCCGTTCGGTCAGGCGTCCCAATGGCCGCAACTGCCAGCCGACGCCCAACGAGCCCAGGCAGCAACCCAGGGCCACCGCCACGCCCTGGTATATCCATGATTGCGGCAATAGCCAGACCGAGATGCCGAAGGTGCCGATGAAGCTGGCGCTGATCCAGGCCCACAGTCGCAAGCGCAGGCTCAGCACCGGCAACAGGCTCGACCAGGACGGTCCCGGGTTGTTCAGGCGGCCATAGGCCCGCTCGGCGGCCTCCACCTGTTGCGGGCTGGGCTTGGTCCGCACCGATTGGTACTCCACCGCCTGGCCGTCGCGGGTCACGGGAGTAACGTAGGCGCTGACCCAATAGTGATCGCCGTTCTTGCAGCGGTTCTTGACCATGCCCATCCACGAACGGCCACGCTTGAGAGTCCGCCACATATGGGCGAACGCCGCCGTCGGCATGTCTGGATGGCGCAGCAAGTTATGGGGAGAGCCCAGCAATTCCTCACGGCTGTAGCCACTGATATTGATGAAATCAGGGTTGGCGTAGGTGATCGCGCTGGTCAGATCGGTGGTCGAGAGGATGTTCGCATCAGGGGCAAAGTCCACGTTTCGCCCAGTAACCGGAAGGTTGATCTTCATGGATAGCGCGCTCGTAATTGTTGGGTGGAATCAGAAGGGCTGCTGACTCTAAGCGCACTGAAAGCACAAATACTGATCCAGCTCAGTTTTAAAGCATTTAGCCATCATCGTCCTTGAAAAAGCGCATATCGCCGCATTATCGGCCATTTTCGCGGTGGCGCATGGCGTGCGCCGGTGTCCGGCGCTGCCAGGTCGCGAGTCTTGGCGTGATGATCAGCCCAGCGTCGCAACGACGGCGCGCATAGGGCCGCAAGAGAGGTTTTCTGACAGCGCTGACAGCTGGCCGTCACGCTGCTGACCCGGTCGCCGGAATATAACTGTCCACAGATCCTGGCCATCTTTCCGACATCACTGCCCCCGGCGCCTCCCCCATGTCCATCGCCAAGAAAATCGCCGTCACCGCCACGCTGCTCGTGGCCCTCGTCGCCATTGGGGCATGGTTCCTGTGCCGGCCGACGACCGCCAGATCGGCCGCCCCCACGGCGATTCCGGTACGGGTGGTGGAGGTGCTCCGCCAGGACCTGCCGCGCTACACCAGCGGCATCGGCACGGTGCTGTCGCTGCACAGCGTGGTCATCCGGCCCCAGGTGGATGGCATCCTCACCCGGTTGCTGGTCAAGGAGGGGCAACTGGTCAAGACCGGCGACCTGCTGGCCACCATCGACGACCGGGCGATCCGTGCCGCCCTGGACCAGGCCCGGGCCCAACTGGCGCAGAACCAGGCGCAGCTCCAGGTGGCCCAGGTCAACCTCAAGCGCTACAAGCTGCTGTCGGTGGATGACGGGGTTTCCAAGCAGACCTACGACCAGCAACTGGCCCTGGTCAACCAGCTCAACGCCACGGTCCAGGGCAACCAGGCGGCCATCGATGCCGCCCTGGTACAGCTCTCCTACACCCAGATCCGCTCTCCAGTTACTGGGCGAGTGGGTATTCGTACCGTGGATGAAGGCAACGTCCTGCGCACGACCGACAGCCAGGGCCTGTTCTCGGTGACCCAGATCGATCCCATCGCCGTGGAGTTCTCCCTGCCCCAGCAGATGCTGCCCACCCTGCAAGGCCTGATCCAGGCCCAGGATCCAGCGGCGGTCAAGGCCTACCTGGGCGCCGACGGCGACCACCCCGGGGCGTTGCTGGGCAACGGCCACATGACCCTGATCGACAACCAGATCAACAGCGATACCGGCACCCTGCGCGCCAAGGCCGAGTTCGACAATGCTCGCCAGGCGCTCTGGCCTGGGCAGTTGGTGACGGTGCAGATCCAGACCGCCCTGGACCAGGGCGCGCTGACCGTACCGCCGACCGTGGTCCAGCGCGGCCTGGACCAGCGTTTCGTGTACCGGGTCAAGGGCGACAAGGTGGAAGCCGTGCCGGTGCAGGTGCTGTACCAGGACAGCGCCCTGAATATCATTTCCGGGGTCCAGGCCGGCGATGTGCTGGTCAGCGACGGCCAGTCGCGGCTCAAGCCCGGCGCACGGGTCCAGGTGGTGGGCGATCCGCCGCCAGTGGCCCAGGTCCAGGAACCCAAGCCATGAAGGGCCATGGCTCGATCTCCGCCTGGTGCATCGATCATCCGGTCGCCACCGTCCTGCTGACCTTTGCCCTGGTATTGCTGGGCCTGATCGCCTTCCCGCGGCTGCCGGTGGCGCCACTGCCGGAGGCCGAGTTCCCCACCATCCAGGTCTCGGCGGCCTTGCCCGGGGCCAGTCCGGACACTATGGCCTCCTCGGTGGCCACGCCCCTGGAAGTGCAATTCAGCGCCATCCCCGGCATGACCCAGATGACCTCCAGCAGCGCCCTGGGCACCAGCCTGCTGACCTTGCAATTCTCCCTGGACAAGAGCATCGACACCGCCGCCCAGGAAGTGCAGGCGGCGATCAACACCGCGGCCGGCAAGCTGCCCAAGGACATGCCCACGCTACCTACCTGGAAGAAGGTCAACCCGGCGGACAGCCCGGTGCTGATCCTCAGCATCAGCTCCACGCAGATGCCCGGGACCGAACTGAGCGACTACGCCGAGACCCTGCTGGCCCGGCAACTCAGCCAGATCGACGGGGTCGGCCAGATCAACATCACCGGTCAGCAACGCCCGGCCATCCGCGTCCAGGCCTCGGCGGACAAGCTGGCGGCCATCGGCCTGACCCTGGCCGACATCCGCCTGGCGATCCAGCAGACCAGCCTCAACCTGGCCAAGGGCGCACTGTACGGCGCCTCGAGCATCTCCACCCTGTCCACCAACGACCAGCTGTTCCATCCCGAGGAGTACGGCCAGTTGATCGTGTCGTACAAGAACGGCGCGCCAGTGCGCTTGCAGGACGTGGCCCGGGTGGTGGATGGCCCGGAAGACGCCTATGTCCAGGCCTGGTCCGGCGACCAGCCCGGGGTCAACCTGGTGATCTCGCGCCAGCCGGGCGCCAACATCGTCGAGACCGTGGACCGGATCCAGGCCGCCCTGCCGGGCCTGGAGGCGATGCTGCCGGCCTCGGTGCAGGTCAAGGTGCTGGTGGACCGCACCCAGACCATCCGCGCTTCGCTGCATGAGGTGGAGATCACCCTGCTGATTGCCGTGCTGCTGGTGGTAGCGGTGATGGCGCTGTTCCTGCGCCAGTGGTCGGCGACCCTGATCGTCTCGGCGGTGCTGGGGGTATCCCTGACCGCCAGTTGCGCGCTGATGTACGTGATGGGCTTCAGCCTGAACAACCTGACCCTGGTAGCCATCGTCATCGCCGTGGGTTTCGTGGTGGACGATGCCATCGTGGTGGTGGAGAACATCCACCGGCACCTGGAAGCCGGCGATGGCATGTGCGAAGCGGCGATCAAGGGCGCCGGGGAAATCGGCTTCACCGTGGTGTCCATCAGCTTCTCCCTGGTGGCGGCGTTCATTCCGCTGCTGTTCATGGGCGGCGTGGTGGGTCGGCTGTTCAAGGAGTTCGCCCTGACCGCCACCTCGACCCTCATGATCTCGGTGGTGGTCTCGCTGACCCTGGCCCCGACCCTGGCGGCGCTGTTCATGCGCGCCCCAGTGCATCCGCCCCATCGCAAGCCGGGCTTCGGCGAGCGCCTGCTGGCCCTGTACGAGCGTGGCCTGCGCCGGGCCCTGGCGCACCAGAAACTGATGCTGGGCATCTTCGCCCTGACCCTGGGCATGGCCATCGCCGGCTACATCCTGATTCCCAAGGGCTTCTTCCCGGTGCAAGACACCGGCTTCGTCCTCGGCACCACCGAGGCCGCGGCGGACATTTCCTATCCGGACATGGTGAAGAAACACCAGGCCCTGGCCCAGATCGTCGCCGCCGACCCGGCGGTGCAGGCGTTCTCCCATTCGGTGGGGGTGTCCGGCAGCAACCAGACCATCGCCAATGGCCGCTTCTGGATCTCGCTGAAAAAACGCGGCGAGCGGGACGTCTCCGCCAGCGCCTTCATCGACCGCATCCGCCCGCAATTGATGAAGGTGCCGGGCATCACCCTCTACCTGCGGGCCGGCCAGGACATCAACCTCAGCTCGGGTCCCAGCCGCGCCCAGTACCAGTACGTGCTCAAGAGCAACGACGGTGCGACCCTGAGCACCTGGACCCAGCGCCTGACCGAGAAACTGCGCGGCAACCCGGCCTTTCGCGATATTTCCAACGACCTGCAACTGGGCGGCAGCATCACCCACATAGAGATCGACCGGATCGCTGCGGCACGCTTCGGCCTGACCGCCAGCGATGTCGACGAGGCGTTGTACGACGCCTTCGGCCAGCGCCAGATCAACGAATTCCAGACCCAGGTCAACCAGTACAACGTGATCCTGGAGCTCGATACCCAACAGCGCGGCAAAGCCGAGAGCCTCGACTACTTCTACCTGCGCTCGCCGCTGACCGGGCAGATGGTCCCGCTCTCGGCCCTGGCGCGCTTCGATGCACCCACCGTGGGACCGTTGTCGATCGCCCACGAGGGCATGTTCCCGGCGGCCAACCTGTCGTTCAACCTGGCTCCCGGCGTGGCCCTGGGCGATGCGGTGATCCTGCTGGACCAGGCCAAGCGCGAGATCGGCATGCCGGCAGCCATCAGCGGCAACTTCCAGGGTGCGGCCCAGGCGTTCCAGAGCTCCCTGGCCAGCCAGCCGTACCTGATCCTGGCGGCGCTGGTGGCGGTCTACATCATCCTCGGGGTGCTGTACGAGAGCTTCGTGCATCCTTTGACCATCATCTCCACCCTGCCCTCGGCGGGCCTGGGCGCCCTGCTGATGCTCTGGCTGTGTGGCCAGGACTTCTCGATCATGGCGCTGATCGGCCTGGTGCTGCTGATCGGCATCGTCAAGAAGAACGGCATCCTGATGATCGACTTCGCCCTGGAGGCCCAGCGCAATGGTGGCCTGCCTGCGCAGGAGGCGATCCACCAGGCCTGCGTCACGCGCTTGCGGCCGATCATCATGACCACCCTGGCCGCCCTGCTCGGCGCCCTGCCACTGATGCTCGGCTACGGCACCGGCGCCGAGTTGCGCCAGCCCCTGGGCATCGCCGTGGTCGGCGGCCTGCTGGTGAGCCAGGCGCTGACGCTGTTCACTACCCCGGTCATATACTTGTGGCTCGAGCGGCTGTTCCACCGGCCACGACCGGCCCTGGCGCCAGCAACCAATTCCTGAGGCGGGTCATGCGCGTCCTGATCATCGAAGACGAAGAAAAAACCGCGGACTACCTGCATCGCGGGCTGACCGAGCAAGGCTACACCGTGGACCTGGCCCGTGATGGCATCGAAGGCCTGCACCTGGCGCTGGAAAGCGATTACGCAGTGATAGTGCTCGACGTGATGCTGCCGGGTCTGGATGGCTTCGGCGTGCTGCGGGCCCTGCGCGCACGCAAGCAGACCCCGGTGATCATGCTCACCGCCCGCGAGCGGGTCGAGGACCGGATCAAGGGCCTGCGCGACGGCGCCGACGACTACCTGGGCAAGCCGTTCTCCTTCCTCGAACTGGTGGCCCGGCTGCAGGCCCTGACCCGACGCAGCGGCGGCCACGAGCCGGTGCAGATCAGCATCGCCGACCTGTGGATCGACCTGATCAGCCGCAAGGCCAGCCGCGCCGGCACCCGCCTGGACCTGACCGCCAAGGAGTTCTCGCTGCTCAGCGTGCTGGCCCGGCGCCAGGGCGAGATCCTCTCCAAGACCGCGATTGCCGAGATGGTCTGGGACATCAATTTCGACAGCGACGCCAACGTCGTGGAGGTGGCGATCAAACGCCTGCGAGCCAAGCTCGACGGGCCTTTCGAACACAAGCTGCTGCATACCATCCGCGGCATGGGCTACGTGCTGGAGAACCGCAGTGCCGAGTAACTCCATCGCCCTGCGCCTGAGCGGGCTGTTCACCCTGGTGGCGCTGCTGATCTTCCTGCTGATCGGCGGGGCGCTCTATCAACAGGTGGACAAGGGCCTGGGCCTGTTGCCGGAGGCCGAGCTGGAAGCGCGCTACAGCGTGCTGGAGTCGGCCCTGACCCGCTATGGCAACCCGGAGCACTGGGGCAAGATCAGCGCCAAGCTCAAGCTGCTCAGCGAGGAAGACAAGCGCATCCGCTTCTGGGCCATCAGTGGCGACCCGGACTATGAGTACGGCAACCCCGATGCACGGATCCGCGCCTTCGCCCAGGGCCCGCTGGGCATGCGCGACTTGAGCCTGGACGAGCATCCCTATCCGTTGCGGGTGCTGGTCAGCCAGTTGCCAGCCAGGGAACAGCGCCCGCCCCTGCGCTTTTTGATCGCCATCGATACCGAGACCTTCCACCAGACCCAGCACCGCCTGTTGATGGCCCTGATCGGCCTGGCCATCGTCGGCGTGCTGCTGGCCTCGGCCCTGGGCTATTGGGTGGCGCGGATCGGCCTCAAGCCGCTGATCAAGCTGTCCCAGGAGGCCCAGCGCCTGGCCCCGCCACGACTCTCGGGGCGCCTGCAGTTGTCACCGCTGCCGCCGGAGCTGAGCCAGTTCGTCAACTCGTTCAACTCCACCCTGGAGCGGGTCGAGATGGCTTACTCGCGCCTGGAATCGTTCAACGCCGACGTGGCCCATGAGCTGCGCTCGCCGCTGACCAACCTGATCGGCCAGACCCAGGTGGCCCTGACCCGGGGACGCTCCGCGGAGCACTACTTCGAGGTGCTGCAATCCAACCTCGAAGAACTGGAACGGTTGCGCTCGATCGTCAACGACATGCTGTTCCTGGCCAGCGCCGACCAGGGCAGCAAGGCCACCAAGCTCACCAGCGCTTCCCTGGCCACCGAGGTGGCGACCACCCTGGACTACCTGGACTTCATCCTCGAAGACGCCCAGGTCAGGGTCGAGGTGGAAGGCGACGCCCAGGTCCGGATCGAGATCGCCCACTTGCGCCGGGCGCTGATCAACCTGCTGAGCAACGCCGTGCAGCACACCGCCGCCGGCGAAGTGATCCGGGTCCGGATCGAGGTTCAGGAACGGCACGTGGCGATCGCCGTCAGCAACCCGGGTCAGGGCATCGCCAGCGAGCACCTGCCACGCTTGTTCGAGCGTTTCTACCGGGTCGATGCCTCGCGCAGCAACAGCGGCGCCAACCATGGATTGGGCCTGGCCATCGTCAAGGCCATCGCCCTGATGCATGGCGGCGACGTCTTCGTGCACAGCGATCGGGGCATCAACACCTTCGGTCTCTACCTGCCCCGCTGAAACCACCGCGCCCCCTGACCTGGGACAAGAGGCGGCAAAATCCTGCAACCATCGCGCTCTTGACTGTTGTTTTTTTGGTAACAGTCCTTATCCTGTTCGGCTCTTTTTCCAGCCTCATCGTGGTTATATTTTTGTCGTACCGAATTGAACTTGCACTGCAAGAAGGTCTTCAGAAATGTCCAACAGCATGGGTATTGCCAGCGCGTTCGTCTTGTCTTCCCTGTTCGTGGCGCCTGCCGCCATGGCCGAAGAATCCCAGGCTTTCGTCGCACGCAATGCCGCACGCGCCGCCGCGTTCGAACAAGCACAGATCGCCCAGGCGGCCCAGCAGCAGAACAGTCAGCAAGCCCAGAAGATCACTGCCGAGCACAGCAAGGCTGATGCCCGAAAGGACAGTTGATCGCGCCACCGACTCGTTTCCCTCGATAACTTCTCTGCGCTCTACACCGGAGTAAGTTGTCTTAAAGCCGCTGAATCCAGCGGCTTTTTTTTGTCGTGGAGAAACCCGCGGCATGTTCGTCATCTACAGAACAAGAACACACCGAATTCAAAATAAAAAATCATCTTCACCCACCAAAGGAGCAATACGTTGTTTAGGACTTCACTGAAGGTCAGCCCGCTATTCATTGCAATCGCTGCAACTATCCCAAGCCTTGGACTAGCCGCCGAGGACAGCGCGACCGAAGGTTTCGTCGCCGGTTCGAGCCTCAAGCTCAACGCTCGCAACTACTACATGCACCGCAACCGCCAGCAGCACAACGATGACAACATCGAGTGGGGCCAGGGCTTGCTGGGGGTTTTCCAGTCCGGTTATACCGAAGGCACCGTCGGTTTCGGCGTGGATGCCAATGCCATGCTCGGCCTCAAGCTCGATGGCGGTGGCGGCACCGACGGCTCGAGCATCCTGCCGATCAGCCGTAGCGGCAAGGACGGCGGCAAAGCCCCGGGCTCCTTCTCCACCGCTGGCGCGACCCTGAAGATGCGCGCCTTCGACACCGAACTGAAAGCCGGCGACCTGTTCCTCAACAACCCGGTGATCGCCGGCGGCATGAGCCGCATGCTGCCGCAGACCTTCCGTGGCGTGAGCCTGACCAACCACAGCTTCGACGGCTGGTTGATCGAAGGCGGCCAGGCCAGCTTCACCAAGCTCTACAACCAGAGCGGCCACAAGCGCATCGGTACCGCCTACGGCACCTTGCCCAGCCATGATGAAAGCCGCCACCTGAACTGGGCCGGGGTGGCCTGGAGCGGCGTACCGGGGCTGACCAGCAGCCTCTATGCTTCCGAGCTCAAGGACATCTGGAACCAGTACTACTACGACCTGGACTACACCTACGCGGTCAACGACCTGGTCAGCCTCAACCCGGGCCTGCACTACTACCACACCCAGGACACCGGCAAGGCGCTGCTGGGCAACATCGACAACAACACCTACAGCCTGCACTTCACCGTCGGCGTAGGCAGCCACAGCGTCACCGCCGCCTACCAGCGGGTCAACGGCAATACACCGTTCGACTACATCACCCAGGGTGACAGCATCTACCTGGACAACTCCCAGCAGTACTCGGACTTCAACGGCCCCAACGAGCGCTCGTGGAAGCTCAAGTACGCCTATGACTTCGCCGGCATCGGCCTGCCCGGCCTGACCTCGGCGCTGTCCTATTCGCGCGGCGAGCTGGACCTGACCAAGGTCAACCCGGACAGCCCTGGTTATGCCAACTGGTACAGCGCCGATGGCAAGCATGCCAAGCACTGGGAACGTGACCTGGATCTCAAGTATGTGGTGCAGGGCGGCAAGGCCAAGGACCTGGCGGTACGCCTGCAATGGGCAACCAATCGGGGTGGCAATGGTTACCGCGTCGTGGATAACGACACCGACGAATACCGTGTGATCGTCGACTACCCGATCAATGTCTTCTAAGACGCTATAAATGGAAGGCCAGCAGGTTTTGCTGGCCTTTTGTTCAGGCGGGATTTATATAGCGCGCAGACGTGACCGATTTCTGTAGCCCACGTCCACACTAGACTTAAACCCGTCGACGTAGCAGAAATCAAAATCATGAGCGTGAGTCGTGCGACACCCCGCACAGGGAAGATCGCGTCAAATCCTGAACGTCTGCTGGTCCTGATCAGTTCACTGATCGTCGTGGCCATTCTCAGTATCGTCACCTACCTGTTGATCCGTGAACACCGTACTGCCGAACAGGCCGCCATCCGTTCCGCCAACAATATCGTGCAACTGATCGACGCCGACGTATTGCGCAACGTCGAACTTTACGACCTGTCCCTCAAGGGACTGATCAGTGCAGCGCAACGCAACGACCTGAAGAACGTTTCGGCGCCTATCCGTCATCTGGCGCTGTTCGACCGAGCCACCGCCGCGCCGTACAAGGGCGATATCCTGTTGCTGGACAAGCACGGCGATGTGCTTGCCGACTCGGCTTCGGTTGTGCCTCGCAGGGGCAATTTCGCCGATCGCGAATACTTTCGCCCACATATCGACAACCCGGACCCGAGGATGATGATCAGCCCTCCGTTCCGCGCCCGCACCGCCGAGCATGACTGGCGGATCAGCTTCAGTCGTCGACTGAGCAACGAGAATGGCGAGTTCATCGGTGTAGCCGAAGCGGCCATGCGCCTGAGCTACTTCAATGAACTGTTCAAGAATCTGGACATCGGCCGCAACGGCACGATCAACCTGATCAGCCGCGATGGCTTTCTGCTCGCCCAGCAACCACCCCTGGCCGACGACCTGATCGGCAAGAGTTTCAGCAATCGCCCCAACTTCGTACGCATCCTCCACGAAGGCAATGGCAGCTTCAGCGGGGTGTCCAGCGTGGATCAGACGCACCGGCTGTATACCTTTTCCCAGGTGGGCGACCTGCCGCTGATCGTGATTGTCGCGTTGTCCATCGATGAGGTCTTCAGCTCCTGGCGCCGCACCGCGCTGCTGGTCAGCGGCGCCACCGGAGCCCTGTGCATCGCTCTGCTATGGCTGACCCTGTTGCTGTGCCGCGAGCTACGACGCCGGCATAACGCCGAACAGGAACTGGCACGCCTCGCCGCCGTGGACGAACTGACTGGCCTGGCCAATCGCCGAAGCCTGGACCTGGCCCTGAAAAACGAATGGGCCAGGGCCCAGCGCTCGCTCCAGCCGCTGTCGCTGTTGATGATCGATATCGATCACTTCAAGTCCTTCAACGACCGTTTCGGCCATCCCCTGGGGGATCAGGCCTTGCGCCTGGTGGCGCAGAACATCGCCGCTTGCGTGGGTCGCCCGACAGACCTGGCGGCGCGTTATGGCGGCGAGGAGTTCGCGGTGATCCTGCCCGGCACCGATACGGCCGGCGCTTCGCTGCTGGCCGAGAAGATCCGCGCCAGCATCGAGGCACTGCCGGCCGTTGCCGAGCATGCCGCTTGCCTGACCGTCAGCATCGGTATCAACACCTGGTCGGGCAACCCCGGTATTCACCAGGAAGACTGGGTAGGCAACGCCGACAAGGCCCTCTACCAGGCCAAGTCCAGCGGCCGCAATCGCGTGGTTTCCAACATGTCCCAAGGCCACTCCAGGCGCAACGCCTGAAATATCGCGGACATAAAAAAAGGCCATCCGGGGGGATGGCCTTCAAAATAAAAGGAAAGAGAGTATTACTTACACGGCCGCGACTGGACGCATGTAAGAGATCGGTGCAGTGCTGGCATCTTCGAAGGTCACCACTTCCCAAGCATCCTTCTGCTCAATCAACTTGCGCAGGAGTTGGTTGTTCAGGGCGTGGCCCGACTTGAAGCCTTTGAACTCACCTATCAGGCTGTTGCCCAGCAGGTAGAGGTCACCAATTGCATCCAGGATCTTGTGCTTGACGAATTCGTCTTCGTAACGAAGACCGTCTTCATTCAGTACGCCATCCGAATCGACCACAATGGCGTTTTCCACGCTACCGCCGAGTGCGAGGTTGTGCTTGCGCAGGTACTCGATGTCACTCATGAAACCAAAGGTACGGGCGCGACTGACTTCTTTTACGAAAGAAGTACTGGAGAAGTCCACGCTTGCACTCTGGGTGCGGTCACGGAAAACCGGGTGATCGAAATCGATCTCGAAGCTCACTTTAAAACCATCGAAAGGCACGAAAGTGGCGCGCTTGTCGCCGTCTTCCACTGTCACTTCACGAAGGATGCGGATGAACTTTTTAGCTGCGTCCTGTTCTTCGAGGCCAGCAGATTGAATCAGGAATACGAAGGGTCCGGCGCTACCGTCCATGATCGGGACTTCGGACGCGGAGAGCTCGACGTAGGCGTTATCGATGCCCAGGCCAGCCATGGCCGAGAGCAAGTGCTCCACCGTGTCCACTTTGACGTCACCATTGACCAGAGTGGTCGACATGGTGGTCTCGCCAACGTTTTCCGCGCGAGCAGGAATCTGCACCACAGGGTCCAGGTCGGCACGACAAAACACAATGCCGGTGTCGACAGGCGCAGGCTTGAGGGTCAGGTATACCTTCTCCCCGGAATGCAGGCCTACACCTGTGGCACGGATAATATTCTTCAGGGTGCGTTGTTTAATCATGGCTTGGGCCGCTTCAGCGCAAATTGCGAACTGGTATCAACAAAGGCTGGCGATAATAGCAGACCACGCCTTTGCTGAACACCAATCACCCTAATACCCCTGATGCACTCCATCAATCGGCCTGACGACGCAGGAATGCCGGGATGTCCAGGTAGTCCAGATCATCTTGCGGATTCAACTTCGCTGCGGTCGCCGCGTTCGATTGCGCCTGATTACGCATGACGGTCGGACGATCCAGGTCGCGGTAGTTCACCGACGGCAGCTCCTGGCGAGCAGGGGCTGGCGCTTGCGACTGCGCGGACGACATGGAGGTCTGAACGGTATTGTCGATGACCTTCACAGGCTTCTCGATCTTCGCGCCCAGGCCGGTGGCCACCACGGTCACGTGCAACTCGTCACGCATGTCCGGATCGATAACGGTACCGACCTTGACCATGGCGTGCTCGGAAGCGAAGGCCTCGATGATGCTACCCACGTCGGAGTACTCGCCCAGGGACAAGTCGGGACCGGCGGTGATGTTCACCAGGATGCCGCGAGCGCCCTCCAGGTTGACGTCCTCGAGCAGCGGGTTGCGGATCGCCGCCTCGGTGGCTTCACGTGCACGGTTAGGACCGCTGGCGCAGCCGGTACCCATCATCGCCATGCCCATTTCGCTCATCACGGTACGAACGTCGGCGAAGTCGACGTTGATCATGCCCGGACGCTTGATGATGTCGGAGATACCGCGAACGGCACCGGCCAGCACGTCGTCGGCCTTGGCGAAGGCGGACAGCAGGCTGGCATCCTTGCCCAGGATGGTCAGCAGCTTCTCGTTGGGGATGGTGATCAACGAGTCGACGCTTTCGCTCAATGCGCGAATGCCTTCATCGGCGATCTGCATGCGCTTGCGGCCTTCGAACGGGAACGGACGAGTGACCACCGCGACGGTGAGGATGCCCATTTCCTTGGCCACTTCGGCGATGATCGGCGCCGCACCGGTACCGGTACCGCCGCCCATGCCAGTGGTGATGAACACCATGTTGGTGCCCGCCAGTACTTCGGCGATACGCTCGCGGTCCTCCAGGGCAGCCTGACGGCCGACTTCCGGATTGGCACCCGCGCCCAGGCCCTTGGTCACACCGGTACCCAGTTGCAGGATGGTCCGCGCGCCGATGTTCTTCAGCGCCTGAGCATCGGTGTTGGCGCAGATGAACTCGACGCCTTCGATGTTGCTCTTGACCATGTGATTGACCGCGTTGCCGCCGCCACCGCCCACGCCGATAACCTTGATTACCGGACTTTGCGGGATGTTGTCTACGAGTTCGAACATTTTCCCTCTCCTTTCATTCTCTAATTTTTCGCCTACTGCCTACTGCTTTGTTGCCTGCTGCTTTACTGCCTACCGCTTGAAACCTGCTGCTTGGAGCCGTGTATCAGAAGTTGCCCTGGACCCAGCTCTTGATGCGATCGAGCAAGGCGGCCTTGGGCTCGTCGCTGCTGTAGCTGTCGCGGTTGCCGATACCGGAGAACTGGATACCGTCGGACTGCTTCTGCAATCCGTACTGCAACAGGCCGACACCGGTGGAATAGATCGGGTTGCGCACGACGTCGGTCAGGCCCTTGACACTGTGGGGCACGCCCAGGCGCACCGGCATGTGGAAAATCTCCTCGGCCAGCTCCACCGCGCCTTCCATCTTCGAGGTGCCGCCGGTGAGCACGATGCCCGCCGGGATCAGGTCCTCGTAGCCGCTGCGACGCAGCTCGGCCTGGATCAGGGTGAACAGCTCGTCGTAGCGCGGCTCGACCACCTCGGCCAGGGCCTGGCGCGACAGTTCGCGCGGCGGACGGTCGCCGACGCTCGGCACCTTGATGGTTTCGCCGGCACCGGCCAGCTTGGCCAGGGCGCAGGCGTAGCGGATCTTGATCTCTTCGGCGTACTGGGTCGGAGTCCGCAGGGCCATGGCGATGTCGTTGGTCACCTGGTCGCCGGCGATCGGGATCACCGCGGTGTGGCGAATCGCGCCTTCGGTGAAGATCGCCATGTCGGTGGTACCGCCGCCGATATCCACCAGGCAGACGCCCAGCTCCTTCTCGTCGTCGGTGAGCACCGCATAGGCCGAGGCCAGTTGCTCGAGGATGATGTCGTCGATTTCCAGGCCGCAGCGACGTACGCACTTCTCGATGTTCTGCGCCGCGTTGACCGCGCAGGTCACCACGTGGACCTTGGCTTCCAGGCGCACGCCGGACATGCCCAGGGGCTCGCGCACGCCTTCCTGGTTATCGATCACGTAGTCCTGCGGCAAGGTGTGCAGGACCCGCTGGTCCGCCGGGATCGCTACCGCCTGGGCCGCGTCCAGGACCCGTTCCAGGTCCGCCGAGCTGACCTCGCGGTCGCGGATCGCCACGATGCCGTGGGAGTTCAGGCTGCGGATGTGATTGCCCGCCACGCCGACGAACGCCGAGTGGATGCGGCAGCCCGCCATCAGTTGCGCCTCTTCCACTGCCCGCTGGATCGACTGCACGGTGGACTCGATGTTCACCACCACGCCCTTCTTCAGGCCGCGGGACGGATGGGTACCGATACCGACGATTTCCAGCGAGCCATCGGCCGCGACTTCGCCCACCAGCGCCACCACCTTGGAGGTGCCGATATCCAGGCCGACGATCATTTTGCCGCTTTGCACATTTGCCATGGTCCTGCCTCTTCTTAATTCTTCGCGACGGCGGGCTGCGCCGTCGTGGGTGCCGCCGGATCGCGCCAGCCGACGGCCAGGCCGTTGGCGTAGCGCAGATCGATGCGCGCGATGTTCGTGATCTGTTCTTTCAGCGTTTTTTCATAAATGGCAATGAAGCGGCGCATCTTCTCCACCAGATGATCGCGACCCAGCAGCAACTCGATTCCCGGCCCGGCACTGCCGGCACCGGTGGTCAGGAACCAGCTGCCACGCTCGCGCAGTTCCAGACGGGCAATCGAGAAGCCCAGCGGCCGCAGCATCTGGCTCAACACCTGATACTGCTGCATCACTTGCTGCTGGGCCCGCTGCGGCCCGAACAACTGCGGCAAGTGTTCATAGTTCGCCAGTTCACGCGGGGTGAAGGCCTGGCCCTGGTTGTTCAACAGCGCCTCGTCGCCCCAGCGGGCCACGGGCAATTGTTCTTCCAGGCGAATCACCACCTGGTCCGGCCACACCCGGCGTACCTCGGCATGGGCGATCCAGGGCATCTGCTCCAGCTCGGTGCGCATGCTCGCCAGGTCGATGGTGAAGAAGCTCGCCGCGACGTAAGGCGCGATTCGCTGCTGCACCGCCTGCTGGCTGATGTAGCTCAAGTCCCCCTGCACCGCGATCTTGGTGATCGGCCGGTCGGCATAGGGCAGAAGGCGCTGGGCGCCCTCGTAGGTGCCGAACCCCAATGCCACCAGCAACACGGGCCAGAACAGGCTTTTCAGGAAGCCGAAATTGGCTTTCGGCAGGCGCACTGACATCGGCTCTTTGGCCACCATCCGGCTGGCACCCCGCGGCACCGGCTTGCGGCCGGGTGCGGGTTGCTGATGACGAAGCGATGCGCCTTGCATGGACTTAACCTCGCGCCTCAAGACTGGCTGCCAGGATGGCCAACACCAGTTGCTGGAAATCCAGACCGGCCGCACGAGCGGCCATCGGCACCAGACTGTGGTCGGTCATGCCTGGAGCGGTGTTCACTTCCAGGAACCAGAACTGCCCCTGGGCATCCTGCATCACATCGGCACGCGCCCAACCGGCGATACCGAGCGCCTCACAGGCCTTGGCCGTGAGATCCATGAGTTCCTGCTCCTTGTCGCTATCGAGGCCGCACGGGATCCGGTACTGGGTATCGGAAGCCAGGTACTTGGCGTCATAGTCGTAGAACGTGTGGGGAGTGCCCAGGGCGATAGGTGGCAACACCTGGCCGCGCAGGGTCGCGATGGTGAACTCGGGACCCTGGATCCATTGCTCGACCAGCACTTGCGAATCATAGGTACTGGCCGCCTTCCATGCCTCGATCAACTCGGAGCTGGTGGTCACCTTGGCCATACCGATACTGGAACCTTCATGGGCCGGTTTGACGATCAAAGGCATGCCCAGTTCCGCCGCCGCGCAAATACAGTCGCTTTCAGAGCTCAGTACCGCATGGCGTGGCGTCGGAATGCCCAGGCTGTGCCAGACCTGCTTGGTCCGCAGCTTGTCCATGGCCAGCGCCGAGGCGAGGATGCCGCTGCCGGTATAGGGAATCCCCAGGCACTCCAGCAGGCCCTGCATGCTGCCGTCCTCGCCGCCACGGCCGTGGAGGATGATGAAGGCGCGATCGATCTTCTCGTTCAGCAGGCGCTGCAAAAGGTCGTCGCCGACGTCAATGCCGAAGGCATCCACGCCGCCGCTCTGCAGGGCTTCGAGTACGGCCTTGCCAGACTTCAGCGACACTTCGCGCTCGGCGCTCTTGCCGCCATACAGCACGGCCACGCGACCGAAGTCGGCCGGGGGCACGGTGGAGAACAGCTTGGCGTAGGCAGCGGTCATTTCGGCGCTCCCTTGCCTGCGGCCACGGCTCCGGCGAACAGTGGACTGTTGAGCAGCTTGGGCGCCAGGCCGCCGATGTCGCCGGCCCCCTGGCACAACAGGATGTCGCCGGCACGCAGCAGCGGCTTGACCAGCGGCGCCAGGTCGACGCCGCGCTCGATATAGATCGGGTCCAATTGGCCGCGCTGGCGGATGCTGTGGCACAGCTGGCGGCTGTCGGCTCCGGGAATCGGCTCTTCACCGGCCGGATAGACTTCCATCAGCAGCAATACGTTGGCATCGGTCAGCACCTGTACGAAATCGTCGTACAGGTCGCGGGTGCGGCTGTAGCGATGCGGCTGGTAGACCATCACCAGGCGGCGCTCCGGCCAGCCACCACGCACGGCCTTGATCACCGCGGCGACCTCGGTCGGGTGGTGCCCGTAGTCGTCCACCAGCATCACGTTGCCACCTTCCACCGGCAGTTCGCCGTAGACCTGGAAACGCCGGCCCACGCCCTGGAAGCCCGACAGGCCCTGGACGATGGCTTCGTCGCTGATGCCTTCGTCGGTGGCGATCGCGATCGTCGCCAGCGAGTTGAGCACGTTATGGTTGCCCGGCATGTTCACCGACACATCCAGTGGCTCGCGGTCGCGACGCAGCACGGTGAAGAAGGTCTGCATGCCCTGCTGGCGAACATTGATCGCGCGTACGTCGGCTTCTTCGTTGAAACCGTAGGTCACGGTCGGCCGCTTGACCTGCGGCAGGATCTCGCGCACCACCGGATCGTCCAGGCACATCACCGCCAGCCCGTAGAACGGCAGGTTGTGCAGGAAGTCGACGAAGGTCTTCTTCAGCTTGTTGAAGTCACCGTCATAGGTCGCCATGTGGTCGGCGTCGATGTTGGTCACCACGGCCACCAGCGGTTGCAGGTGCAGGAAGCTGGCGTCGCTTTCATCGGCTTCGGCGATCAGGTAGCGGCTGGTGCCCAGCTGCGCATTGGTGCCCGCGGCATTGAGCCGGCCACCGATGACGAAGGTCGGGTCCAGGCCGCCAGCGGCGAATACCGAGGCCAGCAGGCTGGTGGTGGTGGTCTTGCCATGGGTACCGGCCACGGCCACGCCGTGGCGATAGCGCATCAGCTCGGCGAGCATTTCCGCGCGCGGTACCACCGGCACGCGCCGCTCCAGGGCGGTAGCGACTTCCGGGTTGGAGGTGTTCACGGCGCTGGACACCACCAGCACGTCGGCATGGGCGGCGTTCTCGGCCCGGTGGCCGATGAAGATCTGCGCCCCGAAGGACTCCAGACGCTCGGTAACCGCCGATGCCTTGAGGTCGGAACCGGATACCTGGTACCCCAGGTTCAGCAGCACCTCGGCGATCCCGCACATGCCCACGCCGCCGATACCGACGAAGTGGATGCGGCGGATGCGGCGCATTTCCGGTTGCGGCATGGCTTTCTGGCTCTCAACCATGGGCCACCTCCAGGCAGATATTCACCACGTCCTGGGTGGCTTCGGGTTTGGCCAGGCGGCGTGCGGCACGGGCCATGTTGTCGAGTCGTTCTGGTTGCATCAAAACCTCTGTCAGGCGCGCGGCAAGGTCCGCTGCACCAGTCGTTCTTTGCGGCATCAGGAAGGCGGCGCCTTCACGAGCCAAATATTCGGCGTTGCGAGTCTGGTGGTCGTCGATCGCATGGGGCAAAGGCACCAGCATCGAGGGCAGACCGGCGGCAGCCAGTTCGCTGACGGTCAACGCACCTGCGCGACAGACCACCAGGTCGGCCCAGCCATAGGCTTGGGCCATGTCTTTGATAAAGGGCTGCACCTGCGCCTCGACGCCAGCGGCGCGATAACGCTCTGCAGTGACCTCATCGTGATTTTTGCCGGCCTGGTGGAACACCTCCGGGCGCAGCTCGGGGGCGACCTGTGCCAGGGCTTGCGGCAGCAGCTTGTTCAACGGCTCTGCGCCCAGGCTTCCACCCAGGATCAGCAAACGTGCCTTGCGTCCGGCCAGGGCCTGGCGCGGTGCTTCGAGGAACAGCTCGGTACGTACCGGATTGCCCGTGGTGCGGCGGCTACCGGAGGCCCCGAAGGTGTCCGGGAAAGCTTCGCAGACTCGGGCGGCCAACGGCACCAGCAGCCGATTGGCGGTACCGGCGACTGCGTTCTGCTCATGAACGATGACCGGAACCGAGGACAATTTGGCGGCAACTCCGCCAGGTCCAGTCACATAACCACCAAAACCCAGCACGCAGACCGGCTTGAGCTGGCGCATGATCCGCCGCGCCTGGAGCACGGCCTTGAGCAGCACGAAAGGCGCCTTGAGCAACGACAGCTTGCTCTTGCCACGCAACCCGGTGACGTTGATCAAATGCAGCGGCAAGCCCGCTGCCGGTACCAGGTCGTTCTCGATTCCCCGCGGGGTGCCCAGCCAGTGCACGGTATAGCCCCGCGCCTGGAACTCCCGGGCACACGCCAGCGCCGGGAACACGTGGCCACCGGTGCCGCCGGCCATGATCAGCACGTTAGCGCCCATGGATCGGCTCCTCGGCAAAATCACTTTCTTTGAACTCCATCTCTTCGCTGCCCAGGTGGGTCCTGCTCTCCCATTCGATACGCAGCAACAAGCCCAGGCAGGCACAGCAGATCACCAGGGAACTGCCGCCATAACTGAGAAACGGCAAGGTCAGGCCCTTGGTTGGCAAAAGGCCGACGTTCACCCCGATGTTGATCAGGAACTGGCCGATCCACAGGAACGAAAGGCCATAGGCGACATAGGCGGCAAAGAACTGCCGGGCCTTCTCGGCCCACAGGCCGATGTACATGCCACGAATGCAAACGAAGACGAACAGCGCCACAGTGCACAGCGAGCCCACCGCCCCCAGTTCCTCGGCCAGTACCGAGAACACGAAGTCGGTGTGGGCTTCGGGCAGGTAGAACTGCTTCTGCACGCTGTTGCCCAGGCCAACGCCCAGCCACTCACCGCGGCCGAAGGCGATCAGTGCCTGGGACAGCTGGTAACCGGCGCCGAACTGGTCGGCCCACGGGTCGGCGAAGTTGGTCAGGCGCGCCATCCGGTAGGGCTGCATCTGGATCAGCAACACCACCGCCGCCACCGCCAGGACCACCATCAGGGAGAAACGGAACAGCCCTACGCCCCCCAGGAACAGCATCGCCGCCGCCGCGCCCATCATGACGACCGTGGCGCCGAAGTCCGGCTCCATCAACAGCAGGCCGGCCATGGGCAACAACACGATGAACGGCTTGAAGAAACCCATCCAGCTTTCGCGTACTTCCTTCTGCCGCCGCACCAGGTAGCCGGCGAGATAGATCACCACGAACACCTTGGCGATCTCGGAAGGCTGGACGTTGAAGAAGCTGAAGCCGATCCAGCGCATCGAACCGTTCACCTCGCGACCGATGCCGGGGACGATCACCATCACCAGCAGGCCGAAGGCGCCGATCAGCATCATCCAGCCCAGGCGCTGCCAGGTGGCGATCGGGATCATCATGGTGACGATGCACGCGCCCAGGCCCAGCAGGATGTAGATCAGGTGCCGGATCATGTAGTACAGCGCGCTGCCGGACTGGGCCGCGGCCACTTCGGTAGATGCCGAGGCGATCATGATCAGCCCGAGGCCGAGCAGCGTCAGGCAGCCGGCGAGCATCGGGAAGTCGAGGTCGACGCCGCGTCCGGTGATGATCGGCGATGGATAAGGCTTGATGATGTTCCTCAGGTTCATGCCAGCTCCTCCACGATGCGGACGAACTGGTGACCACGGTCTTCGTAGTTCTTGAACATGTCGAAACTGGCGCAGGCAGGCGACAACAGCACCACATCGCCCGCTTGGGCAACGGCCCGGCACTGGGCCACCGCGTCAGGCAGCGAAGCGGCGCGGATCAGCGGCACACCATCGCCAATGGCCTGGCCGATCTGCTCGGAGTCCCGGCCCATCAGGACCACGGCACGGCAGTTGGCCGCCACTGGACCACGCAGGTCCTTGAAGTCGGCACCCTTGCCGTCGCCACCGGCGATCAGCACGATCTTGCCGGAGATGTCCGCGCCCAGGCCTTCGATGGCGGCCAGGGCGGCACCCACGTTGGTGGCCTTGGAGTCGTTGTAGTAACCGACGTCATCCAGGTCACGGACCCACTGGCAACGGTGCTCCAGCCCGGCGAAATTGCGCAGCGCCGCGAGCATGGCGTCGAACGGCAGGCCCACCGCATGCCCCAGGGCCAGGGCCGCCAGGGCGTTGGACTGGTTATGGGCACCGCGAATCTTCAGTTCGCGCACCGGCATCAGGTTCTGGAACTCGAAAGCCAGGTACTTCTCGCCATTCTCCTCACGCAGGCCGAAGGCCTTGAAGTCCGGCGCCCCCAGGCCAAAGCTCCAGCACGGCAGCCCCTCACCCACCAGCGGTCGGGTCAGGGCGTCCTGGCGGTTGAACACCACTTGCCGGGCACCGCGGAAAATCCGGTGCTTGGCCAGGTGGTAGGCCGGCAGGCCGCTGTAGCGGTCCATATGGTCTTCGCTGATGTTCAACACGGTGGCCACTTCGGCACCGAGCTGGTCGGTGGTTTCCAGCTGGAAGCTGGACAACTCCAGGACGTAGAGTTCGACATCATCGCCGAGCAGGTCCAGTGCCGGGGTCCCGAGGTTACCGCCCACGGCGACGCGCTTGCCGGCAGCGGCAGCCATCTCGCCCACCAGGGTGGTCACGGTGCTCTTGGCATTGGAGCCGCTGATGGCGACGATCGGCGCCTTCGCGTTACGCGCGAACAGCTCGATGTCACCGGACAATTTCACCCCACGGGCGGCGGCGGCCTGCAGGGCCGGAGTCGCCAGGGCCAGGCCGGGACTCACGTAGAGCTCGTCGGCACGGCACAGGAAGTCGACGTCCAGCTCGCCACAACGCACTTCCACCTGTGGATAGTCACGGCGCAGCGTGGCCAGCTCCGGCGGATTTTCCCGCGTATCGGCCACCGCAAAAGCAACGCCCCGGCTCGCCAGGAAGCGAACCAGGGACATGCCGCTCTTGCCGAGGCCGACAACGATGCGGAAGTGGTCGGAAGCGATCAGGGACACTCGTTCTACCTCAGCTTCAGGGTGGCAAGGCCGATCAGCACGAGAATCACGGTGATGATCCAGAAACGGACGATCACGCGTGGCTCAGGCCAGCCCTTGAGTTCAAAGTGGTGGTGGATCGGCGCCATGCGGAACACTCGCTTGCCGGTCAGCTTGAACGAAGCGACCTGGATCACCACGGAAAGGGTTTCCATCACGAACACACCGCCCATGATGAACAGCACGATTTCCTGGCGCACGATCACCGCGATGGTGCCCAGCGCCGCACCCAGCGCCAGGGCGCCGACGTCGCCCATGAACACCTGGGCCGGATAAGTGTTGAACCACAGGAAGCCCAGGCCGGCACCGATCAGCGCGCCGCAGAACACGATCAGTTCACCTGCCCCCGGCACATAGGGGATCAGCAGGTATTCGGCGAACTTCACGTTACCCGACAGGTAGCAGAAGATGCCCAAGGCACCGCCGACCATCACCGTCGGCATGATCGCCAGGCCATCGAGGCCATCGGTCAGGTTGACCGCGTTGCTCGAACCGACGATGACGAAATAGGTCAGGACCACGAAGCCGGCCCCCAGGGGAATGCCCACGTCCTTGAGCATCGGGATCAGCAGGGTGGTATCCACCGGGCTTTGCGCGGTCATATAAAGGAAGAGCGCCGCGCCCAGGCCGAACACCGATTGCCAGAAGTACTTCCAGCGGCTTGGCAGGCCCCGGGAGTTCTTTTCGATCACCTTGCGGTAGTCGTCGACCCAGCCGATGGCACCGAAGGCCAGGGTCACCAGCAGCACGACCCAGACATAGTGGTTGCGCAGGTCGGCCCAGAGCAGGGTGCTGACACCGATGGCCGAGAGGATCAAGGCGCCGCCCATGGTCGGCGTACCGGATTTGGACAAGTGCGATTGCGGGCCATCGTTACGTACGGCCTGGCCAATCTGCCGATTCTGCAGCGTACGGATCATCCACGGACCCAGGCACAGTGCCAAAGACAAGGCGGTCAGCACCCCCAGAATCCCGCGCAGGGTCAGGTACTGGAAGACCGCGAAGCCTTTGTAGAACTGTTGCAGGTACTCCGCTAGCAGCAGCAGCATTAATGTTTCACTCCGTCTTTTTCTTGAAGATGGGAGCCGCACAGGGCCGCAACGATGTTCTCCATCGCCGCGCTGCGCGATCCCTTGATCAAAATGGTGGTGTTTGGATCTTGCTCGACGTCCAGGGCGGCAATCAGTTCAGCCTGGCTGGCGAAGTGGCGCGCATGCTCGCCAAAGGCTGTGACGGCATGCGCCATCATCGGGCCTACGGCGTAGAGGGCCGAAACCTTGCCAGCGGCATATGCACCTACGTCGCGGTGCCCCTGCTCCGCCCAGTCGCCCAACTCGCCGATGTCTCCGAGCACCAGGACGGTGCGGCCGGAAAAGCCGGCGAGTATATCAACGGCAGCGCACATTGAGGTGGGGTTTGCGTTGTAAGTGTCATCGATCACCCGTATGCCATTGCTGGCCAACTGGGCGACAGTGCGGCCCTTGACCGGCTGCACCGCGTTCAGGCCGGTGGCGATGCCGAACAACGATACGCCCATGGCGTGGGCAGCCGCGGCTGCAGCCAGGGCATTGGCGACGTTATGGGTGCCCAGCAGGTTCAACTGGACCTGCTCGGTGCCCTTGGGGCTATGCAGGGTAAAGGACGGGCAGCCACGGGCATCGCGTCCGATATCGGAGGCGTAGAAATCCGCTGCGCTGTCGGTCAGGGCGAAACTCAGGACTTGGCGCCCAGCAGCGCGGGCCTTCCAGATCGAAAATGCCTTGTCATCCAGGTTCAGCACGGCAACTCCGGAAGCATCCAGCCCTTCCAGGATTTCGCCCTTGGCCTCGACGATTTTTTCCGGACCACCGAACTCGCCGACGTGGGCAGTGCCGGCGTTGTTGAGGATTGCCACCTGGGGACGGGTCATCGCCACGGTGTAGGCGATTTCCCCCATCCGCGAGGCACCCAGCTCGATGACCGCGGCGCTGTGCTCCGGGGCCAGCTCCAGCAGGGTCAGGGGTGCACCCAGGTCGTTGTTCAGGTTGCCGCGGGTGGCGAGTACCGGCCCGCGGGTACGCAGGATGCTCGCCAGCATCTCCTTGACCGTGGTCTTGCCGCTGGAACCAGTGACGGCCGCTACTGGATGGGTGAAGGCACTACGGTTCAGCGCCCCCAGCTGGCCCAGCGCCAGGCGCGTATCCTTGACCAGCAACTGCGGCAGCGTGCTGTCGGGAATCTCTCGCTCTACCAGCGCAGCCACCGCGCCCTTGCCAGCCACCTCGTTCAGGTAATCATGGCCATCGAAGCGCGGGCCGGTGAGTGCCACGAACAACTGGCCCGGCTGGATCGCCCGGCTATCGATGCTCACGCCACTAAAACGGGCATCGCCCGCGATCAGGCGGGCGTTCAATGGAGCGGCTACTTCACTGAGCTTCAGGGGCTTAAGCATGGGCCACCTCCCACGCAGCCAAGGCCTTGCCCGCCTCGACGAGATCGGAGAAGGCATGGCGCTGACCGTTGATCTCCTGATAATCCTCATGCCCCTTGCCGGCCAGCACCACCACGTCATCAGCCGAGGCGGAGGCGATCAGGCGGGCGATGGCAGGTCCACGACCGGGGATGAACTCCACTTGGTCCGCGTTCAGGAAGCCGGCGCGGATATCGGCGAAGATCTGCGTTGGGTCTTCAGTGCGCGGGTTGTCATCGGTGACCAGCACGCCATCGGCCAGGCGCTCGACCACCTCGGCCATCAGCGGCCGCTTGCCACGGTCGCGATCACCACCACAACCGAACAGGCACAGCAGGCGGCCCTTGGCATGGGGCCGCAGGGCCAGCAGTACTTTTTCCAGGGCATCCGGGGTATGGGCATAGTCGACCACGACCAATGGCTGCTGACCGCCTCCCAAGCGCTGCATGCGCCCGGCCGGGCCTTCCAGCTTGGGCAGGACCGCAAGGATCTCGTCCAGCGCATATTCCAGGCCCAGCAAGGCGCCCACCGCGGCCAGCAGGTTGCTCAGGTTGAAGCGTCCCAGCAGGCTGCTGCGCAGGTGATGCTCTCCTTGCGGAGTCACCAGGGTCGCGCGCACGCCGTCGTCATCGAAGCGAGCTTCGCGGCAATACAGATAGGCGCTGGCATCTTCCTGGCTGTAGGTAATCAGCCGTGATTCGTGAAGCTCGGATGCCAGCTTGCGGCCAAAATCGTCGTCGAGGTTGATCACCCGGCAACGCAGGTCGGTCCAGTGGAACAGTTTGGCCTTGGCCTCGCCGTAGGCCTGCATGGTTCCGTGATAATCCAGGTGGTCACGGGACAGGTTGGTCAGCACCGCGACATCGAAGGCCAGGGCGGTCACCCGGCCCTGGTCCAGGCCATGGGAGGAAACTTCCATGGCCACGGCCTTGGCCCCGGCACTCTTCAAGTCGGCCAGGGCCGCCTGGACAGCGATGGGGTTCGGCGTGGTGTGCAGGCCACTTTGCAGTGCGCCATGGAAGCCGGTTCCCAAGGTGCCCACCAGGCCACAACGCTGGCCAAGCAGATCCAGGGCCTGGGCCACTAGTTGGGTCACGCTGGTCTTGCCATTGGTGCCAGTCACGCCCACCAGGTTCAGTTGACGACTCGGCTCGCCATAGAAGCGCCCGGCGATGTCCGACAGCTGCGCAGCCAGACCCTTGACCGGGATCAGCGGAACGTCGGTCAGCGGCAGCACTGTGGCGCCTTCTACTTCATAGGCCACTGCCGCCGCACCACGCTGCAGCGCATCGGCGATGTGTTCACGACCGTCGAACCTGGCGCCCGGCACGGCCAGGAACAGATCACCGGCACGTACATTGCGGCTGTCCAGGGCCAGCTCGCGGATCAGCAAGTCGCGACCGGCGTGGGCAAAGATCTTGTTCAGGCTAAGGGACATCAGCCACGCCCTCCATTGGCTCGTACTGGGGTGCCGGTGGCATTGGCCTGTTGCGTGGTCGGCAGGTTATCCGGGGAGATGTTCATCAGGCGCAGGGTGCCGGACATCACTTTGCTGAATACCGGGGCCGATACCAGGCCACCGAAATAACCGGCCTTGCTCGGCTCGTCGATCACCACCACGATGGCGTAGCGCGGATCGCTCATGGGACCGAAACCGGCGAACAGCGAGCGGTAGGAGTTCTCGGCATAGCCCTTGGTGCCCACCGAAGTCTTGCGCGCGGTACCACTCTTGCCCGCGACGTGATACGCCGGGACCTGGGCGCGGAACACCCCGCGCGGGGCCTCGATCACCTGCTGGAGCATGCCCTGCATGGTCTTGGCGACTTTCTCCGGGATCACCTGGGTGGTTTGTGGCGCCTTGTCGGACTTGATCAGCGTCAGTGGGGCGATGCGCCCGTTGTTGGCCAAGGCGGAGAACGCATGCACCAACTGGATCGCGGTCACCGAGATACCGTAGCCATAAGACAGCGTCGCGGTCTCGGCCTTGCGCCACTCCCTATAGTTGGGGAGATTGCCAACGCGCTCCCCCGGAAAGCCAAGGCCGGTGTCCTGGCCCAGGCCGATTTTCTGCGCCAGGCGGAAAATGGTTTCGCCACCGATGTCGAAGGCGATCTTGCTCATGCCAACGTTACTGGAATTGATCAGGATGCCGGTCAGGTCGAGGATCGGACCTTCAGTCTTGGACACGTCGCGGATGGTGTACTTGCCCAACTGCAGGGTGCCCGGATAGACCTCGACGGTGTCGCTGGGCTTCCACCGCCCGGTTTCCAGCGCGGCACTCATGGAGATGGCCTTCATGGTCGAGCCAGGCTCGAAGACGTCGATCATCGCCCGGTTACGCATCATCGCCGGCTGCAGGTTGCGGCGGTTGTTGGGGTTGTAGGTCGGCTGGTTGACCATGGCCAGGATCTCGCCGGTCTTGACGTCCATGATCACCAGGCTGCCGGCCTTCGCGCCGTTCTCGACGATGGCGTTGCGCAGTTCGCGGTTGGCCAGGTACTGCAGGCGCAGGTCGATGGACAACGCCAAGGGCTTGCCGGCCTTGGCGTTCTTGGTGACTTGTACATCCTTGATCAGCCGGCCGCGCCGGTCCTTGATCACCTGGCGCTTGCCCGGCACCCCGGCCAGCCATTCGTCATAGGCCAACTCGACGCCTTCGCGGCCGCGGTCGTCGATATCGGTGAAACCCACCATGTGCGCGGTCACTTCGCCGGCCGGATAGAAGCGCCGGAACTCCTCGATGCCGTAGACACCCGGGACCTTGAGATCGAGCACCGCCTGGCCCTGCTCCGGGGTCAGGCCCCGTACCAGGTAGATGAATTCCTTGTTGGCCTGGGCTTCCAGACGCTCGGTCAGGACCTTGGGATCCTGGCCCAGCGCCATGGCCAGGGCTGGCCAGCGGTCCTTGGCCAGTTGCATTTCCTTGGCGTTGGCCCAAAGGGTGGTCACCGGGGTACTCACCGCCAGCGGCTCGCCGTTGCGATCGGTGATCAGGCCACGGTGCGCGGGAATCGGAATATGCCGCACGCTACGGGCGTCCCCCTGCCCCTTGAGGAAGTCACGATCGACCACTTGCAGGTCGATGATGCGCCAGGCGATCGCCGATACCATGACCGCCAACAAGCCAAGCACCACGCGGAAACGCCAAGGATAAAGAGCACCGTCGAGTTTCATGGCGCCACCATTCGGACTTCGGCCGCGCCGGGGATGTGCATCTTCAGTTGTTCGGTGGCCAGCACCTCGATCCGGCTATGGGCGGTCCAGGTGCTTTGCTCCAGGATCAATCGCCCCCATTCGGCCTGGGCCTTGTCACGCACGCTCAACTCGCCGTACAGCGTATTGAGCAGCTGACGGTTCCAGTGGGCGCTGTAGGACACCGCGATCGCGGAAACCAAAACGCCGATGAACAGCAGAAGCATGAAGAAGCTTCCGCCTGGAAGTGGTTTGGCGAAAAGCTTGCTCACCGAAGCTTCTCCGCGACACGCATGACGGCACTACGGGCACGGGGGTTGGCTTTGAGCTCGGCTTCGGAGGCGAACTGCGCTTTGCCGTGAATCTTGATCTTTGGCTGAAAGGCTTCGAAGCGCACTGGCAGGTTGCGCGGCAGGTTATCGGCCTCACCCTTGGCCAGGCGGCGCATGAACAGCTTGACGATACGATCCTCCAGGGAGTGGAAGCTGATCACCACCAGGCGCCCACCGATTTCCAGGGACTCCAGCGCAGCTTCCAGGCCGGCCTCGAGGTCGCCCAGTTCGTTGTTCACGTGGATACGCAAACCCTGAAACGCCCGGGTCGCCGGGTTCTTGCCCTTCTCCCAGGCAGGGTTGGCCACTTTGAGTACTTCGGCCAGGTCGGCCGTGCGTTCGAAAGGCTGGACTTCGCGGCGCTCGACCACGGCCCGGGCCATGCGGCCGGAGAAACGCTCCTCGCCATATTCCTTGAACACCCGGGCGATTTCTTCTACCGGGGCAGTGGCGATGAACTGGGCAGCGCTGATGCCTCGGCTCGGATCCATGCGCATGTCCAACGGACCGTCATTGAGAAAACTGAAGCCGCGCTCAGGGTCGTCCAGTTGCGGCGAGGACACGCCCAGGTCCAGCAGCACGCCGCTGACCTTGCCATCCAGCCCACGCCCGGCGACCTCGGAACCCAGCTCGGCAAAACTACGCTGCACAACGACAAAGCGGCCGTCTTCGGCCGCTAGCGCTTGCCCGGTGGCAATCGCTTGGGGGTCCTTGTCGAATCCGAGGAGCCGCCCACCTGGCCCGAGCTTGCTGAGAATCAGCCGGCTATGCCCGCCGCGTCCGAATGTGCCATCCAGATAGCAGCCATCAGGACGTACCGCGAGAGCCTCGACGGCTTCGTCAAGCAGTACGGTGATGTGGTTAAAGCCGCTATCAATAGTCACAGGATCAAATCACGCAGTTCATCGGGCATGGCGCCCGGTTGTTGAATAGCTGCCAGGTCAGCTGCAGAAACAGCGTTCCAGGCATCCTCGTCCCACAATTGGAACTTGTTCAGTTGGCCCACCAGCATCGCGCGCTTATCCAACTTGGCATATTCACGCAGGCGCGGTGGCACCAGAAAACGCCCACTCCCGTCGAGCTCGAGATCGACGGCATTACCAATCAGCAATCGCTGCAGCCGGCGGTTCTCTTCACGTAGAGAAGGCAAGGCACGCAGCTTGGTTTCTATCAGCTCCCACTCGTCGAGGGGGTAGACGCACAAACAAGGATCAACGGCGTCGATGGTGACGATCAGCTGTCCGGAACTTCGCGAAACGAGCTCGTCACGATACCGGCTGGGCATGGCTAGCCGGCCTTTGGCATCGAGACTGATAGCGTTGGCTCCGCGAAACACGTCAGCGTTTCTCCAATTTTTAGCGTTTTGCGTCCAAGAAACCCACTTTGTGCCACTTTCCGCCACTTGCGCACACTATAGGAATGCGCCCATACCACCGTCAAGGCACGCGGCGACGGAAAACCCTTATAGAACGGAGATTTAGGAGGCTTAGCGGAGGGGTAACGAAAATTCGAGAGGTGTTCCACGGCATCAACTTCATACAGCTCAGAAAGCTGCATCGCGAAGTTAAAGTAATTTATTAAGAGTAAGATTTTTTCGGTATTACAAAAACGCTTCTGCTATTGAATCAAGCAGGGAAGGAAGTGGTGGAGAGTCGATCTATAAGCCGGGTTCTGTCGAGGACAGTCATTCCTCTACGATGGCCATCACTGGACATCTTTAGCAACCTACCCGGTTCCAGCGCGGGCCACGCCTTGGAACCCTATTTGGTCTTGCTCCGAGTGGGGTTTACCTAGCCACGAACTGTTACCAGACGTGCGGTGCGCTCTTACCGCACCTTTTCACCCTTACCGGCACCGAAGTGCTTAGGCGGTTATTTTCTGTGGCACTTTCCGTAGGCTCACGCCCCCCAGGCATTACCTGGCACTCCGCCCTATGGAGCCCGGACTTTCCTCCCCCCTCTAATTTTCATAGAGGGCAGCGACTGTCCAATCGACTCTCCGCCGCGCAGGTTAACGGCAGAGCGGCCTCAGGACAAGCGATAAAAGCCTTTGGCCACCCTGCTCCGCTATTTATTGCTCTTTCTGCTTCTCCAGGGCGACCTGATACAACACGTTCTTGCGCTCGCCAGTGATTTCAGCAGCCAGTGCCGCCGCCCTTTTGAGCGGCATCTCCTTGAGCAACAGGTCCAGAATTCGCATCGTCTCGCTGCTGATGGCCTCGTCACTCTGCGGAGCAGTCCACCCTGCCACCAAAACCACACATTCCCCACGCTGCTGGTTGGAATCGGATTCGACGAACTGACGCAGCTCGACCAGCGGCAACCCCTTGAGGGTCTCGAACGTCTTGGTCAGTTCTCGAGCCAGCAGCGCCGGGCGATCACCACCGAACACCGCCTCCATATCCTGCAGGCATTCGAGAATGCGATGGGGGGCCTCATAGAAAATCAGCGTACGCGGCTCCTCGCGGACCTGCTCCAGGCGCGCCCGGCGCCCACTGGCCTTGGCTGGCAGGAATCCCTCGAAAATGAAACGATCGGAAGGCAGCCCAGCCGCGGATAGTGCCGCGATCAACGCGCAAGCGCCCGGCACCGGGACGACATCGATTCCCGCGGCCCGGGCCTGGCGCACCAGGTGATAGCCTGGATCGGAGATCAGCGGCGTACCGGCATCGGAAATAAGCGCGACATCCTCACCCGCCAGTAGACGAGTGATGAAGCGACTACCCTCGTCACGCTCATTGTGTTCGTGGCAAGCCGCCAAGGGAGTGGAAATACCAAAGTGCTGCATCAGGCGCTGGGAATGCCGGGTATCCTCAGCAGCGATCAAGGACACCTCGCGCAACAGCTTCAAGGCCCGGGCACTTATATCGTCCAGGTTGCCGATAGGCGTCGCCACCACATAAAGCGAGCCGGCAACGGAATTCATGGAACCTGGAGCAGTCAAAGCGCACACCTCGCGATCGGCAAAAGCATCATTGTACGCACTGGAGGCTGATCAATGCGTATCGTGTTCATTCAAGCACGCATGACACGGCAACATTTGCCTTCGCCAAATAGAGGTTTATCGCCAGCAACATCGCGCCCCGGCCAGTGCTTGGGTACAATTCAACGTTCATTTGATCGAGTATCAGGAACACTTACATGATCGCTTGCCTGCGGCTGTTTATCGCCCTCTGCCTGGCTACCCTTCTGGTGGCCTGCGCCAGCTCGCCCTCCTCCAGCCTTGGCGAACTTCCACGGACACCCGACGCCAGCATCGAGCAACTGCTCGATGAGGCTGCCACCAGCAAAAATCCCGACAAGGCCGCCCTGTTGCGCCTGAGTGCCGCCGACCTGGCCTACCGCCAAGGCAATGCCGGACGCGCCGGACAGATCCTGCAGCAAGTCCAACTGGACCAGCTCAAGCCTGCCCAGCAGATCTTCGCCAGCACTCTGGCAGCGGAACTGGCCATGGCGCGCAACCAGCCCAAGGCGGCATTGACCGCCCTGAGCCATCCGAGCCTGCAGCACCTGGGCGAGCTTCCCGCAGCACAACAGATCCGCACTCTCAGCATTCACGCCCGCGCCCTGGAGGCCGATGGCCAGACCCTGGCTGCTGCCAAGGCACGGATCACCCTGGCTCCCCTGCTGAAGGATGAGGCCGCCGCCAAAAACCACGAAGCCATCTGGACCCTTATCGCCGCCCTGCCTACCGACCAGTTGCAACCTGTCGGGAACGACGACCTGAGCGGCTGGCTGAGCCTGGCCCTCGCCGTCAAGAACGCAGGCACCCTGGAACAGCAGCAGACCGCCATCGACAACTGGCGCACCCAGAATCCAAAACACCCAGCCGCCACCCAACTGCCGCAACCACTGGTCAAGCTCAAGGAACTGGCCAGCCAGCCCGTTTCGAAAATTGCCCTGCTGCTGCCGCAGGAAGGCCCGCTCGCAACGGTTTCCAAAGCCCTGCGCGAAGGCTTCATGGCCGCACACTACCAAGCCCAGCAAGCCGGGCAGAAACCACCCAGCATCGAGTTCTACGACAGCTCGCGCCTGAAAACCCTGGATGAGTTCTATCGCAAGGCCCAAGCCGATGGCGTACAACTGGTAGTCGGCCCCCTGGAAAAGCCGCTGGTCAAACAACTGGCAGCTAGTCCGCAATTACCCATCACCACTCTGGCCCTGAACTACAGCGAAGGCGAACAAGCTCCTGCACAACTGTTCCAATTCGGCCTGGCCGCCGAAGATGAAGCTCGCGAAGCCTCTCGGCGCGCCCGCGCCGACGGCCTGCATCGCGCAGCAGCACTGGTGCCCAAGAGCGAATGGGGCGATCGTGTATTCAAGGCTTTCCGCCAAGACTGGGAAAACAACGGCGGCAGCGTACTGGCCATCGAGCGTATCGACCAACCCGTAGCCCTGGCCCAGCAAATTGCCAACCTGTTCCAGTTGCGCCAAAGCGAAGCACGCGCCAAGAGCCTGCAAAGCACCGTTGGCAGCCAGGTCGCCGCCCAACCGTCGCGCCGCCAGGATATCGAGTTCATTTTCCTCGCCTCCACTCCGCAACAGGCCCAGCAGATCAAGCCAACCTTGAATTTCCAGTACGCTGGTGATGTTCCTGTCTACGCCATTTCCAACGTCTTCAGCGCCAGTGGCGACCAGAACCAGTACAACGACATGAACGGCATCATGTTCTGCGAGACTCCATGGCTACTGGACGTCAACGGCACAATGCGGCGCCAGGTCACCGCCCAATGGCCGCAGGCCGGAGGCAGCCTTGGCCGCCTGTACGCCATGGGTGTCGACGCCTATCGCCTGGCCCCGCGCCTGGGCCAGCTCAAAGCCCTGCCCGACACTCGCATCGACGGCGAATCAGGCAGCCTGGGCATGGCCACAGGACAGCGGATCGAGCGCCAACTGCCATGGGCCAAGTTCGTCAGCGGCCAGATCACTCGCCTGCCCGACACTGTGCGCTGATGTACTCCGGATCACGCCAGCAAAGCGGAAGAGATGCCGAGAGCCTTGCGCTTCGGCATCTCCAACAGCAGGGACTGCGCCTGGTGGCGCAGAACTGGCTGTGCAAACGCGGCGAGCTTGATCTGGTCATGCTTGACGGCGATACAGTAGTATTCGTCGAAGTCCGCTACAGACAACACGCACAATGGGGTGGCGCTCTGGGCAGTATCGATGGGCGCAAGCGCCAAAAACTGATCCTTGCCGCGCAGTTCTTTCTGCAAAGCGAATCACGCTGGTCCAGTCACCCCTGTCGCTTCGACGTGGTCGCCATTGACGGCACCCCGGGCCCCCAAGCCCAGTTGAACTGGCTACGCAACGCCTTTGACGGCTGAAAGACACCCGCAGGCCGCGCCACTTCCACCCAATTTCTTTGCTCTTTGCATTGCGGGCCGCACATTCACGTGCCACCAAGCCCAGCTACTTAAGGTCACACAGATGGACATGCAATCCCGAATTCGCCAGCTTTTCCAGGCCAGCATCGACACCAAGCAACAGGCGATGGACGTACTTGCACCGCACATCGAGCAAGCCAGCCAGGTCATGGTCAACGCCCTGCTCAACGAAGGAAAGATGCTTGCCTGCGGCAATGGCGGCTCGGCCGGTGACGCCCAGCACTTCTCCTCGGAACTGCTCAATCGCTTCGAGCGTGAACGCCCCAGCTTGCCCGCCATAGCGCTGACCACCGACAGCTCGACCATCACCTCGATCGCCAACGACTACAGCTACAACGAAGTCTTCTCCAAGCAGATCCGCGCCTTGGGCCAACCCGGCGACGTTCTACTGGCTATCTCCACCAGCGGCAACTCGGCGAACATCATCCAGGCGATCCAGGCCGCACACGATCGCGAAATGATTGTCGTAGCATTGACCGGTCGCGACGGCGGCGGCATGGCTTCCCTGCTACTGCCTGAAGACGTGGAGATTCGTGTACCGGCCACCGTTACCGCACGCATCCAAGAAGTCCACCTGCTGGCGATCCACTGTCTCTGCGACCTGATCGACAGCCAATTGTTCGGGAGTGAAGAATGACCCCTAATCGCCTCGGCCTCCTGGCCCTGACCCTGTGCCTGAGCCTCACTGGTTGCAGCTCGGTGATTACCGCCACCCGCGACAAACCCATCGACGACGACCGCGGCACCCGCACCTTCGGCAGCAAGATCGACGACTCCCTGATCGAAACCAAGGTCGCCGTGAACGTCGCCAAGGCCAACCCGGACCTGGAAAACAACTCGCACATCGTAGTGACCAGCTTCAACGGCATCGTGCTGCTGGCCGGCCAGACCCCGCGCCCGGACCTCAAGGCAACGGCCGAACAAGCCGCCAGCGAAGTACAGCGTGTCAAGAAGGTGCACAACGAATTGCAGGTGCTGCCTCCTTCCGGGTTCCTGGCCCGGCAGAACGACAGCTGGCTGACCACCAAGATCAAGACCCAGATGCTCGCCGATGCCAACGTTCCAGCCTCACGCATCAAGGTGGTGACCGAAAACGGCATCGTCTACATGCTGGGATTGCTGACCAAGCAGGAAGCGGCCCAAGCCACGAACCTGGTACAGGGTGTCTCGGGCGTGCAGAAGATCGTCAAGCTGTTCGAGTACATCGACTGAGATTCCAGCAGGCGTAAAAAAGGCGATCCAACCGGATCGCCTTTTTTATTACTTGACCACCTTCAAGCTCGGCCTGCCACTTGGGCGCGGCGGCTCACTGTCTGGCGGCGGCATATCGTCATCCGGCTCGATATCATCTTCGTCATCCGGAGGAGACTCCAGGTCGAACACCATTCCCTGGCCATTTTCACGGGCATAGATCCCAAGAATCGCGCCAACCGGTACATGCAGGCTATGAGGCACGCCACCAAAGCGCCCCTCGAAGGTCACCACATCGTTATCCATGTGCAAATGACGCACGGCACTTGGCGAAATATTCAGGACGATCTGCCCATCATTGGCAAATCCCTGAGGCACCTCTACCGCTGGATAGTCGGAGTTGACCAGCAAATGCGGGGTGCAATCATTGTCCACAATCCACTCATAGAGCGCGCGGACCAGATAAGGTCGACTGGAGTTCATAACGGCTCCTTAAGCCTTAGCGCATGTCGCGTTCGGCGCCAGACAGACTCGCCTGGAAAGCCTCACGCGCAAATTGGCGCTCCATATAATCGAGCAACGGCTTGGCTTGCCGCGGCAGTTCAATACCCAGGACCGGCAACCTCCAGAGTATGGGCAGTAGGCAGCAATCCACCAGGCTTTGTTCCTCGCTGAGGAAGAACGGTTTGTCGGCGAATAGCGGCGAAACACCGGTCAGACTTTCCCGCAATTCCTTGCGCGCCTGCGCCCGCACCGCATCCTTGGTTCGCGAATCGAGTATCAGATCCACGTGCCCGCACCAGTCACGCTGGATCCGATGCATCAGCAAGCGACTGTTGGCCCTTGCCACGGGATAGACCGGCAGCAATGGTGGATGCGGATAGCGCTCATCCAGGTATTCCATCACTACGCTCGACTCCCACAACGCGAGGTCCCGATCGACCAGCGTAGGCAGGCTCCCGTAGGGATTCACTTCGATCAGCTTCGGCGGCTGGCGGCCCGCCTCCACACTGATGATCTCGGCGCTGACACCTTTCTCCGCAAGCACGATGCGCACCCGATGGGAATAGTGGTCGGCGGGGTCGGAGTAACAGGCCAACCGATTGGTCACGCCCATGGCGATCCTCCTCGCGTGTTGAAATTATCGAAAGCAGAAAAAACGAGCGCGCCCTGAGGACGCCTCTGATAACCCCCGGATGATACAGGGTTGTTACAGCTTCAGAGACGCCCTTGGGCGCGCACGCTCAACAAGTGATGCTTAAAACGCTATCAATGCACATCTTTCCAGTATTCGCGCTTGAGCAGATAGGCGAATACGAAGAAGAAGGCCAGGTAAAGCAGTACGTAGGTACCGATGCGCTGGTGCTGCAGCTTGACCGGGTTGGCCGAGTAGGCCAGGAAAGTCACCAGGTTCTTGACCTTCTCATCGAATTGCGCCTCGTTGAGGGTCCCGGTGTTTTCCTTGACGGTCAGTTGATCGCAAGCCTCATGGGTCAACGGAGTGCCGGTCAGCGGATCGAACTGCTTCTTGCCATCCTCGACAATCTGCACCTGCTTGCAACCGATCACCTGACGCCCCTGCAGACCAGCTAGAACGTTGGGCATACCCACGTTCGGGAACACCTTGTTGTTCACACCCCAAGGGCGCGCCGGATCTTCGTAGAAGGACTTCAGGTAGCCATACAGCCAATCGGTACCGCGAACGCGAGCCACCAGGGTCAGGTCGGGCGGAGCAGCACCGAACCAGGTCTTGGCATCCGCCGGCTGCATGCCGATGTTCATGTGGTCGCCAATCTTCGCGCCGGTGAAGACCAGCTTGCTCATCATCAGGTCGTGCGGGATGCCAAGGTCATCGGCAACCCGCTCGTACCGCTGGAACTTGGCGCTGTGGCAACCCATGCAATAGTTGGCAAAGGTGCGAGCACCATCTTGCATGGCCGCCTTGTCGCTCAGATCGATGTCGACCTTTTCCAACTCGGGACCGCCGTGCTCGGCAGCGAAGGACAATACAGGCATAGCAACAAGAATCAGTGCAGCAAATAACTTTTTCATCAGCCAGTCACCCTTTCCGGAACCGGTTTGGTCTTCTCGAGCCTGGTGTAGAACGGCATCAGAATGAAGTAGGCGAAGTACAGGAAGGTACATACCTGCGACAGCAACGTACGGCCTGGAGTTGGCGCCAACACGCCCAGCACGCCCAGGATCACGAACGAGATGCAGAACACCAGCAGCCAGATCTTGCTCAGCCAGCCTTTGTAGCGCATGGACTTGACCGGACTGCGATCAAGCCAGGGCAATACGAACAGCACGGCAATCGCAGCACCCATGGCGATAACGCCCATGAGCTTGTCCGGCACCGCACGCAGGATCGCGTAGAACGGAGTGAAGTACCAAACCGGGGCAATATGCTCAGGCGTCTTGAACGGGTTGGCCTGTTCGAAGTTCGGCTTCTCGAGGAAATAACCACCCATTTCCGGGAAGAAGAACACGATCGAGCAGAAGATGAACAGGAACACCACTACGCCGACGATATCTTTCACGGTGTAGTAAGGATGGAACGCAATGCCATCCAGCGGCACGCCGTTTTCGTCCTTGTGCTTCTTGATATCGACGCCATCCGGGTTGTTCGAACCTACTTCGTGCAGTGCCAGGATGTGCAGCACCACAAGCCCCAGGATCACGATAGGCAGGGCCACGACGTGCAGGGCGAAGAAGCGGTTGAGGGTGATGCCGGAGATCAGGTAGTCACCACGGATCCACTGGGTCAGGTCGTCACCGATGACCGGGATCGCACCGAACAGCGAGATGATCACCTGGGCGCCCCAGTAGGACATTTGCCCCCAAGGCAGCAGGTAACCCATGAAGGCCTCTGCCATCAGCGCCAGGTAGATCAGCATGCCGAACAGCCAGACCAGCTCGCGCGGCTTCTGATAGGAACCGTAGAGCAGGCCACGGAACATATGCAGGTAGACCACGATAAAGAACGCCGAAGCGCCAGTGGAGTGCAGCAGACGCAGGATCGCGCCGTACTCGACGTCGCGCATGATGTATTCGACGGAAGCGAAGGCCTCTTCTGCCGAAGGGGTGTAACTCATGGTCAGCCAGACACCGGTAACGATCTGATTGACCAGAACCAGCAGTGCCAGGGATCCAAAGAAATAGAAGAAGTTGAAGTTCTTCGGAGCGTAATACTTGCTCAGATGGTCTTCCCACATCTTGGTGGCGGGGAAGCGCGCATCCACCCAATCCATGAACTTGCTCATCACGCTTTCTCCGTGTCGACGCCAATGACGATGATGTCATCCGACTCATAGGAATGCGGGGGTACTGGCAGGTTCAGGGGCGCGGGCTGCGCCTTGTAGACGCGACCAGCCAGATCGTAGTGGGAACCGTGGCAAGGGCAGAAATAGCCACCCACCCAATCCTTGCCCAGGTCCGCAGGCGCCACTTCAGGACGGAAGGTAGGAGAACAGCCCAAGTGGGTGCAGATACCGATCAGCAGAAGAATCTCTGGCTTGATCGAACGCACTTCCGGGTCGACGTAGGTTGGTTGTACCGAGTTCTTGGAGTTAGGGTCAGACAACTGGCCCTCGATCTTCTTAAGATTCCCCAGGATTTCCTCTGTACGGCGGACGATGAATACCGGTTGACCGCGCCACTCAGCAACCATCTGCTGACCTGGATCGATCTTGCTGATATTCACCTTCACCGGTGCACCTGCGGCTTTCGCCTTGGCACTGGGAAACCATGACCCCACGAACGGGACCGCAGCCCCCACCGCTCCAGCAGCACCCACCACGGATGTGGCTGCCACCAAGAAGCGACGCCGGCCTGCATTCACGCCGTCATTGCTCATTCAGTCCTCTCCCATCAGCTTTGTGGCCTGTTAAATCAGGCATCTACTAAGTAAAAATCTGAACTTATAAAAATTTTGCCGAATGGTAATGAAAACCCCCAATTCTGACAAGGTAATTACCAGACGGACTCTGCGCCAGGCCTTGTAGTATAGGGCCTCCACGGATGTGGCAAGTTGTCACACGGCAAATTTTGAGCAATAAAAAACGCCCAGCTCCAAAGGAGGCTGGGCGTCTTTTTGAACGCAGTAGCGAATTAACGCTTGGAGTATTGCGGACGCTTACGCGCTTTACGCAGACCCACTTTCTTACGCTCAACTTCACGTGCGTCACGGGTTACGTAGCCGGCTTTACGCAGGGCACTGCGCAGAGTCTCGTCGTAATCCATCAGGGCGCGAGTGATGCCGTGGCGGATTGCACCAGCCTGGCCACTTACACCACCGCCGATCACGGTAACGTAGATATCGAACTTCTCAACGGTCTCGGTCAGTTCCAGCGGCTGACGAACTACCATGCGGGCAGTTTCGCGACCGAAGAAGCTATCCAAGGAACGGTTGTTGATGGAGATGTTGCCAGTACCCGGACGCAGGAATACGCGTGCGGTTGCAGTCTTGCGACGGCCAGTGCCGTAATTTTGAGTCGCCGACATAATGAACTATTCCGTTAAATCTTCAGTTCTTGGGGCTGCTGAGCAGTATGAGGGTGAGCAGCGCCCGCATATACTTTCAGCTTACGGTACATGTCGCGACCCAGCGGGTTCTTAGGCAGCATGCCTTTTACCGCGGTCTCGATCACGCGCTCAGGGGCTTTAGCGATCAGCTTCTCGAAGTTGATCGACTTGATGCCGCCCGGGAAACCGGAGTGGGAGTAGTACATTTTGTCAGTGGTTTTAGCACCAGTAACACGTACCTGCTCGGCATTGATCACGACAATGTAGTCGCCGGTGTCAACGTGAGGAGTGTACTCAGGCTTGTGCTTGCCACGCAGACGGCTCGCGATTTCGGTAGCCAGACGACCCAGGGTCTGACCAGCGGCGTCGATGACGAACCAATCGCGCTTTACTGTTTCCGGTTTAGCAGTAAAAGTTTTCATTCTTTATAGCCTCAGGGGCCGCCCAGCAAAATAGACGGCGGATCTTACTGAATGGTGCTTACTTTGACAAGGTCAAAGGCAGCCGAATACAGACGCTTTCGGGGGCTCGGGTCAGCGCGTCTGGCATGCGGCAAGAATCTTCGGCAGGCGGGGCATCACTTCCACCGCAGAAAGAGCTGCAGAATTATCCAGATTGCGAAAAAAAATTCAACCTGCTTTTATGATTGTTTTGCCGAGGAAGTACCCATGGACTACCGCCAACTGGGCCGGACCGATCTGAACGTGAGCGCCATCTGCCTGGGCACCATGACCTGGGGCGAGCAGAACAGCGAGGCCGAGGCCTTCGCCCAGATCGAGCGGGCCAAGCAGGCCGGGATCAACTTCATCGATACTGCCGAGATGTATCCGGTGCCGCCCAAGGCCGAGACCTACGCCACCACCGAACGCTACATCGGCAATTGGTTCAAGCAACGCGGCGACCGTGCCGACTGGATCCTGGCCAGCAAGATCGCAGGCCCCGGCAACACCATCGACTACATCCGCGACAAGCAGCTCAAGCACAACCGCAAGCACATAGTCGAAGCCGTGGATGCCAGCCTCAAGCGTCTGCAGACTGACTGGATCGACCTCTACCAATTGCATTGGCCGGAGCGCAGCACCAATTTCTTCGGCCAACTCGGCTACAAGCACAAGGCCGCTGAAGACTTCACCCCGCTGGAGGAAACCCTCGAGGCGCTGGACGAACAGGTCAGGGCCGGGAAGATCCGCCACATCGGCCTGTCCAACGAAACCCCGTGGGGCACCATGAAATTCCTGGCCCTGGCCGAAAGTCGTGGCTGGCCGCGGGCGGTATCGATCCAGAACCCCTACAACCTGCTCAACCGCAGCTTTGAAGTGGGCCTGGCGGAAATCGCCATCCGCGAACAATGCGGCTTGCTCGCCTACTCGCCCCTGGCCTTCGGCTTCCTGTCCGGCAAATACGAAGGCGGCGCTCGCCCCGCCAAGGCACGCCTGAGCCTCTACAGCCGTTTCAGCCGCTATTTCAATCCCCAGTCGGAAGCCGCTTGCAGCCGTTACGTGGCGCTGGCTCGCGAGCATGGCCTGGACCCGGCACAAATGGCCCTGGCTTTCGTGACCCAACAATCTTTCGTGACCAGCAACATCATCGGTGCCACCACCCTGGAACAACTGGACAGCAACATCGCCAGCGCCGAGCTGAAGTTATCGGAAGAAGTCCTGGCCGGGATCGAGGCCATCCACAAGGACCAGCCCAACCCCGCCCCGTAAGTCACGCCTCGCTCCACTTGCCGGCGAACAGGCAAGCGGCCTGTTCGCCGGCAGCGCTCGCGCCCTCCTTATAAAGAACGGGCGATGATTTCCTTCATGATCTCGTTGGTCCCGGCATAGATTCGCTGCACCCGGGAATCGGCCCAAGCCCGGGCGATCGGATATTCCCACATGAAGCCGTAGCCGCCATGCAGTTGCACGCACTCATCCAGGACCCTGCACTGCAGGTCGGTCCCCCAGTACTTGGCCATGGCCGCCGTCGGCACATCGAGCTTGCCTTTGAGGTGCAGCTCCAGGCAACGATCGACGAACACCCGGCCAATCTGGATTTCCGTGGCCATCTCCGCCAGCTTGAACCGGCTGTTCTGGAAGTCGGCGATCGCCTTGCCGAAGGCCTTGCGCTCGCGGGTGTAGTCCAGGGTCCATTTCAACGCCGCCTCGGCACTGGCCAGGCCACCCACGGCCACGCTCAGGCGTTCCTGGGGCAGCTCCTGCATCAGGTAGACGAAACCCATCCCGGCCTGGCCCAGGAGGTTCTCCTTGGGTACCCGCACATCCTGGAAGAACAGTTCCGAGGTGTCCTGGGCCTTCATCCCGACCTTTTCCAGGCGCCTGCCCTTGGTGAAGCCCGGCGAATCGGCCTCCACCAGGAACAGGCTGGTGCCCTTGGCCCCGGCCTTGGGATCGGTCTTGGCCACCACGATCACCAGCTCCGCCAGGTAGCCGTTGGTGATGAAGGTCTTGGAACCGTTGAGCACATACTCATCGCCGTCCAGCACTGCCGTGGTCTTCACGCCCTGCAAGTCGGACCCGGTTCCGGGCTCGGTCATGGCGATGGCCGTGACCAGTTCGCCCGAGACCATCCGTGGCAAGTATTTGTGCTTCAGCGCCTCACTGCCGTAATGCAGGAGGTAGGGCGCGACGATATCCGAGTGCAGGGAGAAGCCAATGCCACTCAGGCCCAGGCGGCTGACCTCCTCGATCACCACCGCGCTATACAGGAAGTCCGCCCCCAGCCCGCCGTACTCCTCGGGAATGTGCGAGCACAGCATCCCCGCCTCCCCGGCCTTGCTCCACAACTTGCGGTCGATGTGGCCCTGCTTTTCCCATTCGCCATGGAAAGGCACCGCTTCTTTTTCAAGGAAGGTACGCACGCTGTCGCGGAAGAGTTCGTGCTCGGAACTGAACAAGGTTCTGGGGATCATGCAGCCACCTGTGGTTGTCATTTATCGGGTCTGACTGCCAGAGCCTAAGCCCAGCCACCGGCACGGGACACTGGACACATCCGACAAAAAATAAGACGATCCAGCCGTCTGGTGACCACTTTCCCCTATAAGAACAATCGAATTATGTCTAACCAAACTTCCACGCCCTTGCGGCGCGTCAGCATCCTGGCTATCGACCGGGTTTTCGCTTCCACCCTCATGCAAGCCAAGGATTTCTTCCACCTGGCCAGCCTGCGCTACGGCAAGCAACTGGGCCAAGGCCTGACGCCAGCCTTCGAGACCCGCCTGGTCAGCCCTGATGGCCAGCCGGTGCGCAGCTTCAGCGATGTAGTCATGCCAGTGGATGGTCCACTGGGAGATAGCGACGTGATCATCCTCCCAGCCTTCTGGGACGACTTCGACTCCCTGTGCCAGCGTTACCCCCAGATATTGCCCTGGCTACGCGCCCAGCACGCCCGCGGCGCCGTGCTATGCGGTGAGGCCACCGGGGTCTTCTGGCTGGCCGAGGCCGGGCTGCTCGATGGCAAGGAGGCCACCACCTATTGGCGTTTCTTCAGCACCTTCAGCGAGCGTTTTCCCAAGGTCCAGCTCAACCAGGACAAGCACCTGACCGACGCCGACAACCTCTACTGCGCCAGCGGCACCACCTCGGCCTGCGACCTCTACATCTATCTCATCGAGCGCTTCTGTGGCGCCAGCGTGGCCCAGGCCGTAGCCCGGGACATCCTCTACGAGGTCCAGCGCAGCTACGCTCCGGGACGCATGGGTTTTGGCGGCCAGAAGCTGCACCAGGACGTGATCATCCTGCAGATCCAGCATTGGCTCGAAGAACACTTCGCCGACAAGTTCCGCTTCGAGGACGTCGCTCGCGAGCATGGCATGAGCATTCGCAACTTCATGCGCCGCTTCCAGACCGCCACGGGCGACAAGCCCCTGCACTACCTGCAGCGCCTGCGGATCGAAACCGCAAAAGGCCTGCTGTCGGGGACACGCAAGAGCATCAAGACCATCAGCTACGAAGTCGGCTATGACGACGCCAGCTTCTTCGCCCGGCTATTCCGCCAGCACACCGAGCTTTCGCCCAACCAGTATCGCCAACAGTTCCAGCAACTGGCGGCATGAAAAAAGGGCCTGCATTGCAGGCCCTTTTTCATTGAGTCGGGATTTATGGCTTGTGCGCCCGCGCAAGGAACTCGTGGGACTGCATCTCCAGCAAACGACTGAGGGTCCGCTGGAACTCGAACGTCAACCGGCCACCGGTGTAGAGATCCTTGAGCTCCACTTCGGCGGAGATGATCAGCTTGACATTACGGTCGTAGAACTCATCGACCATATTGATGAAACGCCGAGCGATGTCATCGGTGGCAACGCCCATCTGCTCCACGCCGCTGAGCAGCACCGCATGGAAGATCTTGCCCAGCTCGATGTAGTCGTTCTGGCTGCGTGGACCGTCGCACAACTCGCGAAAATCGAACCAGGCCACATCGTCACAGGTGCGCAGTGCACGGATCTCGCGGTTCTCGACGATCAGTACGTCGTTTTCCACGGCCTGGGTGCATTCCGGCGTCAGCGCCCGGAAGCTCTTGCGCAAGCTCTCGTGGGCCGCCTCGTCCAGTGGATAATGGAACAGCTCGGCCTGCTCCAGGTGACGCAGGCGATAGTCGACGCCACTGTCGACGTTGACGATTTCGGTGTTCTGCTTGATCAAGGCAATGGCCGGCAGGAAGCGGGCACGCTGCAGGCCATCCTTGTATAGGCCGTCCGGCACGATGTTCGAGGTGGCGACCAGGGTCACACCGTTCTTGAACAGTTCTTCCATCAGCGTGCCGAGAATCATCGCGTCAGTGATATCGGATACGAAGAATTCGTCGAAACAGATCACCCGCGCCTCCTGGGAGAAACGCTTGGCGATGATGGTCAGCGGATTCTTCTCGCCGCCCAGGGTCTTCATTTCCTCATGGACGCGCTTCATGAATCGATGGAAGTGCGTACGAACCTTTTCCTTGAATGGCAAGGCTTCGAAGAAGGTGTCGACCAGATAGGTCTTGCCCCGCCCCACGCCGCCCCAGAAATACAGACCCTTGACCGGCACCTGGTCTTTCTTGCCAAAGAGCTTGCCGAGCAGGCCCGGCTTGTTGTGCTCGGCCGCGATCAGATCGTCATACAGGCGCTGCAAATGACGCACAGCGGTTTCCTGTGCAGCGTCATGAAAGAAATCCGGGCGTTTCAGATCTGCTTGGTATCGTTCTAGGGGCGTCATAATTCGTTAGCAAGGCAACAAAAACGGGCCGTCACTTTAGCGACGGCCCTGGGGAATGGCAATCAGCCCTTGGTCGGGAAGATTCCGCTCAGTCCTGGGCCGGGGCCAAGGCGATCCGTACTTCTTCGATGGCCGCATCACGGGCAGCAGTGTCGGCAAATACCGGGCTGTCAGCCACGCTGGCGCCGTCCAGCCAGATACTGAAGCCGTTGGCCTGGGCACGCAGGTCCAGCTCCTGGCCCGATTGCAACTGCTTGCTCGCCGCACCGGCAGCCTTGCCGTCGGCAAAGTTGCGCGACAGCAGCAGTTGCTCGCCATCGGCGGACAACAAACGGAAGCGGAAGCTGCCATCGTCCTCGCGGAAACTGACGATACGCGCAGCCTTGGCCGCCTTCTTCTTGGTGGTGGCCGCCACCTGCACCTGGTTTTCGAAGGAACGCAGGCCTACCGCTTCGCGCAGCTCGGCCAGGAACGGCGTCGCCACGCTACGGGCCTTGGCCGCGCCAGCCAGGAGGACATCTTCCAGATCGGCGGGGCGTGCGATCAATTGATGATAGCGCTCGCGGGCCTCGCCCAACTCGCGGTCCAGCAACTGGAACAGGCGGTTCTTGGCCTCGCCCCAACCCAGGCCCTGCAGCAGTTCGCTACGGAACTCGGCGGCCTGCTCGGCAGTGGAGAACGCCTGGAACAGGGTGAACAGGTGGGAATTATCCGGATCCTTGGCCTCGCCCGGTGCCTTGGAGTCGGTGACGATCCGCGAGATCGCATCCTTCATGTCCTTGGCACTGGTGAACAGCGGAATGGTGTTGTCGTAGCTCTTGGACATCTTGCGACCGTCCAGGCCCGGCAAGGTGGCGACGCTTTCCTCGATCAGCGCTTCGGGCATGGCGAAGAACTCCTTGCCCTGGCCGAACAGGTGGTTGAAACGCTGGCCGATATCCCGGGCCATCTCCACGTGCTGGATCTGGTCGCGGCCCACCGGCACCTTGTGCGCGTTGAACATCAGGATGTCGGCGGCCATCAGCACCGGGTAGCTGTACAAACCCATGGTGACGCCGGCATCCGGGTCTTCGCCAGCCTCGACGTTCTTGTCCACCGAGGCCTTGTAGGCGTGGGCACGGTTGAGCAGGCCCTTGGCGGCGACGCAGGTCAAGAGCCAGGTCAGTTGCGGGATTTCCGGGATGTCGGACTGGCGATAGAAGGTCACGCGATCCGCATCCAGGCCACCGGCCAGCCAGGTGGCGGCGATCTCCAGGCGCGAACGCTGGATGCGCAGCGGATCATCGCACTTGATCAGGGCGTGGTAGTCGGCCAGGAAATAGAAGGAATCGGCATTGCTATCGCGACTGGCGAGGATCGCCGGGCGGATCGCCCCGGCATAGTTGCCCAGGTGCGGTGTGCCGGTGGTGGTGATGCCGGTGAGGATGCGCGTACGAGTAGTCATGGGTAATCGCTTATCAGACTGCAATCAATTCGAAAGTCGCGGCAGCACCAGATCCTTCAGATCGGTGAGCTTGCCATGAAAAAAGTGCCCACATTCTGCCACCTTCAGCAGCTCATGGGGACGAACCAGGGCCGCGGACCAGTCATAGACCGCCTGCGGATCGATGACCTCGTCGGTCTCCGGCTGGATCAGGGTCAGCGGGCAGCCTTGGGGCAAGGTATCGGTATCGCGCAGGCGAGTCACTGCCGCGGCCACCATGAACAGGTGCTTGAGCTGCACGCCCTGGGCTTCGAGGCGCCCGCCAAGGCTCGCCGCGACGAAGCCGCCGAAGGAAAAGCCCAGCAGCGTCAACGGCAGTTGCGGATGCCTGGCCCGCAGCCAGTGGGCCGCTGCCTCGGCATCGTCGACTTCACCCGTGCCCATGTCGTGGCTGCCTTCGCTGGCGCCGACGCCACGGTAGTTGAAGCGCAGGGTGATCAACCCGGCATCCCGTGCCGTGCGTTGCAAGGTGGACACCACCTTGTTGAGCATGGTGCCGCCCTGTACCGGGTTCGGGTGGCAGATCAGCGCCACGCCGCGAGCGTCGGGCACCTCCAGATACAGGGCTTCCAGTTGGCCGACGGGGCCGGCAATCACTACAGGGGTTTCACGCATAAGCAAGGAAGGAACTCCGTGACCTCGAAGGGGGTCGACTCGTCTAGCAAATGGTCTGTGCCAATCTATTGCGAGTGAATCGCGGTATACAGCGCAGGTTCGAGCCGTTAACGTAAAGCAAAGCCGTTTATAGAGGAAGGACTCGTGGAACACTCGCTCTTAGTTTGGTTGTTGCCGACTCTTGCCCTGGTCGCGGGTGTCGCCATTGGATTCCTGGTCGCTCGCCTGCTGCCCAATGCCGCGCCTAACCGCACGCAGCGTCAGCTGGACGATATCCAGGAACGTTTCGACAATTACCAGAACGAAGTGGTGACACACTTCAACAGTACCGCCAACCTGGTGAAGAAACTCACCCAGAGCTATCAGGAAGTACAGGATCACCTGGCCGAAGGCGCCAATCGCCTGGCCCTGGACGAATTGACCCGTCAGCGCCTGCTGGCCGCCCTGCACTCCGAGTCGGTACACGCACCACGTGAACGCCTGACCCCACCACGGGACCAGGAGCCGCCACGGGACTACGCGCCAAAGACGCCGAACGCCCCGGGCATGCTCGACGAGCAATATGGCCTGAAGAAGTAAGCGGCTACAGCCAGCCAACAAAAAGCCCGCCCGACTTTCATCGGGCGGGCTTTTTTGTACCTGCGGCTCAAGCCGGTTCGATCAGTAACCCTGCTGGTACGGCTGCTGGGTTGGTTGTTGGTATTGCTGGGTTGGCTGCTGGTACTGCTGGCCAGGAATCGCCTTGAGGTTGACCTCCACTCGACGGTTCTGCGCCCGTCCGTTGACGTCGGCGTTGCTGGCGACCGGATTGTCCGGGCCGGCACCGCGCGAAGACAGGTTGGCACCGCTCACGCCCTGGGAAGTCAGGTAGGTGGCCACGCTTTGTGCGCGACGCTGGGACAGGTCCATGTTGTGCTGGCGGCTGCCGGTGCTGTCGGTGTAGCCGACGATCTCGATCTGATTCTGGTTGAACTCGCGCAGGGAATTGGCCAGGTTGTTCAGCGGCTGATAGAAGCTTGGGGCGATGTTCGCCGAGTCGGTGGCGAAGGTGATATTGCCCGGCATGATCAGTTTGATCTGGTCACCCTGGCGCTGCACCTCGACCCCGGTATTGGCCATGCTGGCGCGCAGCTTCTTCTCCTGCTGGTCGGCGTAGTAGCCATAACCGGCCGCGGACGCACCGACTACCGCGGCGCCGATCAGCGCGCCCTTGCCACGGTTGTTGTGGCTGATCGCGGCACCGGCCAAGGCGCCGGCCAAGGCACCCAGGCCACCATATTTCGCAGTTTTGCTCATGCCCGACGAACCGCCGTCGGCCTGCCCCTGGTTGTCATAGGGGTTAGGCGAAGCGCAGCCGGATAACAAGGCCACAGCAGTAGCGACAACAATCAAACGACGCGAGGTGAACATGGAAAGCTCCTACATATGCATTCTGTAATGCAAAGGACGTTGGCAACGGACCTGTGCCGGCGTTGGAACACACAGAACGGCAAAAATTCCGTGGAACGCCGAGCAAAAACTCAAGCTCTCACGAAAGGGTTCTGACGCATTTCATCGCCCAGCCGGGTGTCCGGACCGTGCCCGGCAACCACCGTGGCGTCTTCGTCGAGGGTATACAGACGCTGCTGGATCGAACGCACCAGGGTGGCCTGGTCGCCGCCCCACAGATCCGTGCGCCCGACCCCACGCTTGAACAAGGTGTCGCCGGTAATCAGAAGCTTAGCCTCGGAAAACCAAAAGCTCATGGAACCTGGAGTATGTCCCGGGGTATGCAGGGCCACGCCGCAGCCGCAGGCCAACTCCTCGTCGTCGCCCAACCAGCGATCCGGGGCCGGCACCGGCGCATAGGGCACGCCGAACATGCTGCACTGCATCTCCAGGTTGTCCCAGAGGAACTGGTCATCCTTGTGCAAGTGCAGGGTGGCGCCGGTCTTTTCCTTCATCTGCCCGGAGGCCAGGAAATGATCGAGGTGAGCATGGGTGTGGATGATGCTGACCACCTTCAGGCCCAGGGCATCGAGGCGCGCCATGATCAAGTCAGGATTGCCGCCCGGATCGACGACTATGGCTTTCTTGGTCAGCGGGTCGCCGATGATGGTGCAGTTGCACTGCAACGGACCGACGGGGAAGGTTTCGCGGATGAGGCTGGGTTTGGCGGCGTCCATGGGAATGTCCAGAAAAAACGATGGAACATTCTGGCACAGGTGCCGCCACCGCTCACTCAGAACCCCAGCGGCAGGGTTTCCCCACCTTCCAGCGCCAGCAGGAACTGCTTGGCCTCGAGCCCTCCGGCAAAGCCGGTAAGGCCGCCCGAAGCCCCGATCACCCGATGGCAGGGAGTGACGATGGAAATCGGGTTGCGCCCATTGGCCGCGCCCACTGCGCGGACCGCCTTGGGGCTGCCGATCTGCTGGGCGATCTGGCTGTAGCTACGGGTTTCGCCGAAGGGGATCGTCAACAGCGCCTGCCAGACCTTGCACTGGAACTCGGTGCCGACGAAATCCAGTTCGAGCTCGAAACGCTTGCGCGTACCGGCGAAGTATTCCTGCAACTGACGCTCGGTCTCCAGCAGTTGCGGGTGCTCGGGGGCCTGTTCGAGCGGGCCGAGGCGTACCCGGTTCTCGCGCTCCTGCTCCCAGAGAATCGCGGCCAGCTTCGCGCCCCTGGCTACCAGGGTCAGCTCCCCCACCGGGGAGGGAATGATCTTGAATGCACAGGACATATCGGGTTCTCCTTCAATCCACCAAGGCAATCGGCGGCCCTTGCGGGGGCAGCCTGGATACGCCTTGACTGTAAATCGCGATTCGAGCGCAAGAACTACGTTTCTTGCGCTCGAACTCGACGGAGAACCAAGCGCCCCCGAGCTAGTTATCGTCTTCGATCACGTAGCAGTTGTCACTGCTGCTGCGCTGGCCGTGAGGGTCGACGATAAACGCCCCACGCCCCTTGCCACACTCGAGCAGGTGCACGGGAGACAGTTCGCGCTGCTTATCGATCTGCGCATTGAAACGCATGATATAGGCGCCCAGGGAAATCGAAACACAGAGTATCAACACCAGGCACAACACCAACTGATCGGTGTAGCTGGCGTCATCAGAATGCGCTGGCAACATAATCCGGACCTGCATGCTCCACGCTCCGCCCAATCAGTAACCCGCTCAGCGCCCCACCCGCGCCCAGTCGCCCCCAAGGCGCCTTGGGAGGCAGGGCACAGGTCATCAGGCCCAGAAGAATCAGGATCAGCAAGAGACCTCTGATTACCGAAGACAGGTTCATGGCGGCGCCACGCTCAAGAGAAGTAGGATTGCAGACTAGCGAGCCCCGGGTTAACGGCAGGTAAACATCGGCGGAGCCCAAGTGGAGTTCGCTATCCTTCGCTCCAATGAGCGACACAGGCCCTGAAGGACACTCCCGTGCACATTAACCTGCTGCTGGTCGAGGACAATCTCGATCTAGCCAATACCGTCATCGAATACCTGGAAATCAGCGGCATCGTCTGCGATCACGCCAGCAATGGCCAGGCCGGCCTCAATCTGGCCCTGAACCAGCATTACGACGTCATTCTCCTGGACATCATGCTGCCGCGCCTGGATGGCCAGCAGCTCTGCGCACAGCTGCGCCAGCAAGGCAGCCAAACCCCGATCCTGATGCTCACCTCCCTCGATGCCCTGCCGGACAAACTGGCCAGCTTCGCCGCCGGTGCCGACGACTATCTGGTCAAGCCCTTCGAGCTGGCCGAGCTGGTCGCCCGGATCCGCGCCCTGAGCGTACGCCGCAGCGGCCAGGCCAGCCGCCTGCAAGTGGCCGACCTGGTCATGGAACTGAGTAGTCGCAAGGTCAGCCGGGCAGGCCAGGAACTGCACCTGTCGCCGATCTGCTGGACCCTGCTGGAATGCCTGATGCGCGCCAGCCCCGAGCCAGTCACCCGCGAACGCCTGGAAGCGACCATCTGGGGGGACGAACCGCCGGACAGCAACACGCTCAAGGTGCACATGCACCGGCTGCGCAAGACCGTGGACAAGTCCTTCGGCCAGCCGCTGATCCACACCCTACCTGGCGTCGGGATCCAGTTGAGGTCCCATGGGTAAGCGCCTGGCTCTGAAATGGGTGATCAGCGGCAGCTTCTTGTTGCTGATCGCCATCGTGTTGCTGATCTACAGCCTGCTGCTGCCCGAGTACAGCGTGCGCGGCCTGCTCTATACCGCCAGCGCGATGATGGAAGAGGAGGCCCAGTATTTTTCCAGGCACTACGCCAAGGATCCGAACACGCCGCCACCGAGCAACTACTTCTATACCAGCGTCATCGGCAAGGAAGCGTTGCCGGAGAAGATCCGCCACATGGTCGATACCCCGCCGAGCATGTCCTTCGGCGCGGTGCAAGTGTTCGGCGACCTGGACTCCGACGACGAGGACGAAGGCCGCGCGGTCCTGGCCCAGCCCCTGAGCGACGGCAAGATCCTGTACATGTACGACATCGATCATGACCAAGAAGAAGGCGGAGAGGTGGAAACGCCACGTTCCGACGCCTATATGGATCATGAACTGCGTGGCGTCATCTTCATCAGCCTCGCGGTGTTCATACCGGCCTTGATCATCATCGCCCTGCTGGTCTGGTGGGTGGTCCGCCCCCTGGGACGACTGGCCCAGTGGTCCACCACCCTCAAGGACCCGGAAGCCGTGTCCGGCGAACGCCCGAATTTCGGATTCAAGGAGTTCAACATGTTGGCAGATGCCCTGGCCCAGAGCGTGCAACAAGTACAGGCCGCCAGCGCCCGCGAAGGTCGCCTGTTGCGCTACACCAGCCACGAACTGCGCACCCCGCTGGCAGTGCTCAAGGCCAATATCGAGCTATTGGCCCTGCAGTCTGGCGGGGTCTTGCCGCCGCCATTGCAAAGGATCGAACGCTCGGTGCTGAACATGCAGCGCATCGCCGAGACCCTGCTGTGGATGAGCCGCGAGCTGCCCGAACCCTTGCCCGAGGAGCCCATCGACATGAGCGGCCTGGTCAACGACCTGATCGAGGAACACCGCTACCTGATCGGCACCCGGGATATCGAGCTGATCCTCGATATCAGCAGCGAGCCCTGTCGCCTGCCGCTCACCGCATGCCGCATCGTGGTCGGCAACTTCCTGCGCAATGCCTTGCAGTACGCCGATGACGGCGTCGTCGAGGTCAGCTTCGGCTACCCGCAACTGCGATTGGTCAATCGCATCCGCGAAACCCTGCAAAGCGAGACCTCCAGCGACTTTGGCTACGGCCTGGGGCTGGAGCTGATGCGCCAGCTGTCGGCGCGCCTGGGTTGGCACATCGAAGTGGCGGTCGAGCAACAGTGCTACATCGTCACCCTGGCATTCGAGCCCGCCCCGGCCGCCGAGCAGCCACCTGCCGAAGAAGACAACGAGCCCGGACAGCTGTCCTAGGCGGCCTCCACTAGCGAGGAAAAATATGCTCGCAAGCGATGAAAAAGCTCGGCCGCCCAAGCCCTGTACAGCATCGCTTGTGGGTATCGTGGGCGCACGACAATCGCGCTCGGGAGGCCAGCCACCGGTCCTGCCCTCCCCTTGCGCCCCGGGCAAGGAACGAGGTTCGCCGTGGCCACCTACAATCTGCGTCAATTGAAGTACTTCATCACCACCGTCGAATGCGGCAGTGTCGCCGAGGCATCGCGCAAGCTGTACATCGCCCAGCCCTCGATCTCCACCGCAATCAAGGGCCTGGAGGACAGCTTCGGCGTGCAGCTACTGATCCGCCACCACGCCCAGGGCGTCTCCCTGACTCCCAGTGGCGCGCGCTTCTACCGCAAGGCCCAGGAACTGCTGCGCATGGCCAGGGAGTTCGAGCAGAACGCCCTGGCGGACAACGATGTGGTCTGCGGGCAGATCGACATCGGTTGTTTCGAGACCGTGGCGCCGCTGTACCTGCCGCAATTGATCGCCGGCTTCGGCGCGCTCTATCCCGGTGTCGAGATCCGCATCCGCGACGGCGAGCAGCAGGAACTGGTGCAAGGCCTGACCGGCGGTGCCTACGATCTGGTGATCCTGTACGAACATGAGCTGGACGGCACCATCGAGACCGAGCCACTGATGCCGCCACAACGTCCCTATGCCCTGCTGCCGGCCGGCCACCGCTACGCCCAGCAGGCCCGGGTTTCGCTGCGCGACCTGTGCCTGGAACCGATGATCCTGCTGGATGTGCAGCCGAGCCGGACCTACTTCGTCAGCCTGTTCGAGGAGCTGGGCCTGACCCCGCAGATCGCCTTCAGCTCACCGTCCATCGAGATGGTCCGGGGCATGGTGGGCCAGGGCTTCGGCTTCTCGATCCTGGTCACCCGCCCCCACTGCCAATGCTCTTACGACGGCAGGCCGGTGGTGTGCGTGGAGATAGTCGAGGACGTGACCGGGTCCGGGCTGGTGGCGGCCTGGCTCAAGCGTGGACAACTGACCAAACCGGCGCGCCTGTTCGCCGACTACTGCAAGCAGCACCTGGCCCTGGCCGCCAACCCGCACGCCAACCCGCACGCCGAGTCCTAGCCCAGCAGGCCCAGCTCCTGGGCCCGGGCCACCGCCTGGGTCCGACGCTCCACTCCCAGCTTGCTGTTGATATGGCTGGCGTGGGTCTTCACGGTGTGCAGGGAAATGAACAGGCGCTCGCTGATCTCCTGGTTGGAGCAGCCTCGGGCAATCAATTGCAGCACCGCCAGTTCCCGGGAGCTGAGGCTCTCGCTGTGGGCAACGGCCTCGTGCAATTCACGGGGCGCCGAGGGCAGGCGCTCGAGCAAAGCCTGGGTCAACGCGGTGCCGGTGCACTGCTCCAGCTGCTCGCGCATCCAGCCGGGATAATCGAGGATCAAGCCTGCGAACGGCTGGAGGATGCCCCCCACTGCCGCCTCCAGGGCCAGGAGCAGATCACGGCGTGCCTCCTGGCCTCGACCAAGGGCCAGCAACAGCGCGGTCTTCTGGGTCAGGGCCATGGCACACAGCAACTGCCGGCCGCTGTTCTGCCCATCCTCCACCAGCCGGGCCAGGCGCCGCTCGGCCTGGACGACGTCGCCCTTGATGACTTCCAACCGGGCTTGCTGCAATTCGATATGCAAGGGCAACTGGGGATGGAACTCTGGCGGGGCCGCCGCCTGCCCCCCGGTGTAGGTCTGCCCCAGGCGGGCCAGCCAGGCTTCGGCGAGGTCGATGCGGCCCTGGGCCAGCCAAAGCTCGCATTTCACCAGGGTGATCATCGCCAGGTAGTAGATCGGCGGCACATCCCAGATATGCATCAGGCGCTCGGCCTCGGCCAGTTCGGCGAAGGCCCGGGCGAATTCGCCGCGCATGCCGTCCTGCTTGGCGATCACGCAATGACCGATCAGCACGCTGATATCGCGACAGGCCCGCGCTTCCACCAGCCCGGCCTGCAACCTGGCCAGGCCGGACTCGGGCTCGAGCCTCAGGGTCAGCAGGTAGCCTTCATACAGCGTCAGCCGGGCACGCACTGCGTACAACCGCTGGGCCGACAGCCCCTGCAAGCGCCCCAGTCCCTGCTGCACCTCATCCAGCGCCCGCAACACTTCGCCCCGGGCCTGCAGGACCCGCGCCCGGTCATAGTGGGCCAGGGCCTCGAACAGCGGGTTGCCGACCCGCTGCGCCAATTCCAGCGACTCGCGATTGAGGCTGCGGGCACGCCACACGTCGGCATCGGTGATGGCCAGGTTGGACAAGGTCGACAGGCACATCAGCCGCTGCCCATAACGCTTGAGGGGCAGGCTCTCCAGGGCCTCGCTGCAATAGGCCAGGGTCTGCTCCCGCTGGCCGCGCCCTCGGGCGATGATCCCGCTCAGGGCCAGCCACTGCGCCAGCATCGACTTTTGCGCCGTCGCCGAAGGCGCCGGCAGGAAACGGCTCAACTGGGCAGCCAGCTCCTGGGCCGCATCCAGCTGGCAGGCCAGGCCCAAGGCCCAGCTATACAACACGATCAAGCGCGGCGAACTGATCAGCAGGCTGTCGGGCAGGTCCATCTTCCAGCGCAACAGCATGCCGATATTCTGCTCAGCCAGCAGTTGTTCCTCGGACAAGTTCTGTACCAGGTTGGCGGCCACGTCCAGGTGCCCGGCACGCAGCGCCTGTTCCACCGCCTCATCCAGCAGGCCCTGGGCGTTGAACCAGCGACAGGCGCGCAAGTGCAGGCTGGCGGCCGGCACCAGGGCGCTGGCCGCTGGGCGGCTGCGCAGCAGGTCGGAGAACAGGTGGTGATAACGGTACCAGTGCCCATGCTCGTCCAGCGGCACCAGGAACACCTGGTGCGCCTGCAGGAAGCCGAGGATCTCGGCGCTGTCGTGGGCCTCGCGCAGGGCATCGCACAGCTCGGCGCAGAAGCGCTCCTGGGGGGCGGTGTCGTACAAGAAGGCCTGGACCTCGGCGGGCAGGCAATCGATGACTTCTTCGAGCAGGTAATCGCGGATCAACCCCTCGCCGCCATGCAAGCCCTGGGGCAAGGTGCCCACGGCTCCGGCCTCGGAGGCGGCGAGCAACCAGAAACGCAGCCCCGCGACCCAGCCCTCGCTACGTTCGATCAGGTTTTCCAGGGCCTCGCCGCGCAAGGCGCTGCTGTGTCGGTCCAGCAGGCTCAGGGACTCGTCGTGGGTCAGCCGCAGGTCCTGCTCATGCAGCTCCAGCAATTGCCGTGACAGGCGCAGGCGCGCCAGGTGCCAATCCGGGCGCTGCCGGCTGGTGACCATCACCAGCAGGCCATCGGGCAGGTGATTGAGGAAGAATTGCAGGCAACGATCGAGCACCGGCCCCTGGGCCAGGTGGTAGTCGTCCAGTACCAGCAACACGGGGTTGGCACTGGTCAATTGCTCCGCCAACTCGTCCAGCAAGCCGTCCAGCCACTCCTCGAAGGCAAACGGCTGATGACGCTGGCGCATTTTCAACAAGCCCAGGGACTGCCGGCCCAGCTGCGGAAAATACTGCTGCAACCCGGCCAGCAGGCGCTCGAGGAAACGCCCTGGATCGCTATCCCGTCGGCTCAAGCCCAGCCACAGGCTCTGCCAGTTCACCGGCAGGCTCTGGCAAAACTCGATCGCCAGCGAACTCTTGCCGAACCCGGCCGGAGCACAGACCAGCAACAGGCGCCCTTTCAACCCTCCCTTAAGACGTTCGCAAAGGCGCGGCCGCGACACATAGCCATCAGGCAATGGCGGTCGATAGAAACGCCCTTCCAGCGCAGGAATCACTGCGCTGTCAGACCGCAGGAGGGAGAACAGATCAGTCATGGCCAACTCTTATTGGTGTACGGTTGTCGGCGTAGCAGATGTCCGCAGACTAGCGGTAAAAGGCCACCTGTTGAAGATTTTTGCGACCATTCGCGCGAAAAAGACTATGACCAAATAGGTCAGATATTCCGCAATTATTGGGCGATATTTCGTTTGCTTATTTAGACAAGCTCCCAATTCGTCCCGAGAAAGATAGTCGCATTGCCACTGATTTCTACGTCAGCTGGCCCGGACCTATCGCGCAGACAAAAAAAAGCCCCGAACCAGCCGGGGCAATTTTCGAGGATGCGGCCTCTAAGGGGTAACGCGGATCAGCGGACTCCGTCCTGGCGCAGGGCGGCCGGGGTGAAGTCGCTGGTGGTGGCGGTGAAGCCGAAGTCATACGCCTGTTTCTCTTCGTTCTTCATGCCCAGTGCCAGGTAGCGGCCAGACTGCAGGTCGTAGAGGGTTTCCAGGGCATACCAGGGCACTTGCTTGTCGTAGTAGTCCTCGGCATGGGCCTCGGCCACGCGCCACAGCTGGCCACGACCGTCGTAATGGTCGATCACCGCGGCCTGCCAGGTGTCCTCGTCGATGTAGAAGTCACGCTTGGCGTAGATGTGGCGCTGGCCTTCCTTCAGGGTCGCGACCACATGCCAGACCCGGCGCAGCTCGTAGCGAGCCAGGTCCTGGTTGATGTGGCCGGCCTTGATGATGTCGGCGTACTTGAGGGTCGGCGAGTCGATCTTGTAGCTGTTGGAGGCGATGTACATCTCCTTCTTGCCTTCCAGCTTCCAGTCGTAGCGATCCGGAGCGCCGTTGTACATGTCCAGGTTGTCGGAGGTACGCAGGCCGTCGGCCGCGGTACCCGGGCCGTCATAGGAGACTTGCGGGGCGCGACGCACACGACGCTGGCCAGCGTTGTAGACCCAGGCCGAACGCGGCTCCTTCACCTGGTCCAGGGTTTCGTGCACCAGCAGCACGCCACCGGCCAGGCGCGCCGGGGCGGTGACCTTCTGCTTGAAGTAGAACAGGATGTTGCCCGGGTTCTTCGGGTCGTAGTCCTTCATCTTGTCGCGGAACACGAACTGGTCCTGGAAGTACACCAGGCTGTAGGAGCCGTTGGCTTGCGGAGTGGCCTGGGTCACCAGGCGAGTCACGCTGCCGCCGCGATAGCGAGTGATGTGGTTCCAGATCACCTCGACCCCGCTTTTCGGGATCGGGAACGGAATCGCCGTCTCGAAGTTCTCCAGGCCGTTGCCGCCGGAGACCAGGTTGGTCTTGGTGGCGTTGCGCTTGATGGCGGCGAACACATCAGCCGGCACGGTAGCGCCACGGTGGGTGGCGTATACCGGCATCTTGTAGCTGTCCGGGTAGCGCTTGAACATCGCGTACTGCCCGGGTGCCAGCTTGTCCTTGTACTGCTCGACGTTCTGCGCGGTGATGGTGAACTGCGGTTGTTCGTTGCCATAGGGATTGGACAGGAAACCCTTGCCGTCCACGCTGCCGGCGTTGGTCGCCAGCGGCTTCCAGGCCGGGATGGTGCCGGCGGCGTTACCGGCCATCTCGGCGCCCATCGGCGTCAGGCTGGTGCCCAGCTTGGCGGCCTCGTCGGCCGATACCGCAGCCATGACTCCGGTAGCCAGCAGCGACAGTCCCAGCACACCGACGTGCAACAGACTCTTGGTGATTTTCATATTGTTGTTCTTCCTGAAAATGCAGTGTGCTTAGAAGTTCACGCCAACGCTCAAGGCGAGGAAATCCCGGTCATCCACGGTGCTGTAGTCGCCACCGAAGAAGTTGGTGTAGGCCAGGCTCGCGGTGTAGGTGTTCTGGTACTCGGCGTCCAGCCCCAGGCTGATGGCCTTGCGGCCTTCCTCGAAGTTGCCGCCAGGGCCTGGTGAGTAACCCTTGACGTCATGGGACCAGGCCACGTTGGGCTTGAGGTTCACGCCGGCGAACACATCCGGGTATTCCCAGATCGCCCGGCCGCGGTAGCCCCAGGAGGTGGCGGTCGTAAAACCATCGTTGTTGCAATTTTTGGTGGCATTACTGGTACTTGCTCCAGGACCTGCTCCATTTATGGTGCCTAGATCAAGAATCTCGCAGGTATTCAACCCGGTAGGTGTGGCAGGTAGTTTGCCCGGGCCAAATACAGGATCACGGCCATAACGGGCTTTGGACTTGCTCTCCAGTCCACCCACATAGGTCACGCCCAACTCACCGACAAGAGTCAAGCGGCTGGCACCCATGACCTGATCGAAGAAATGGGTGAAGGTGGTCTGGAACTGGGTAATTTCCTTACGGTTGTAGCCGTGAGAGTCCTCTCCAGGATTGTGCTTAAGCAACGAAGCGTTTGTGTAGATACCGCCCAGTCCACGAACAGCGTCATAGAGGAGATCTGTACTGTTCAACTGAACCGGCGCGTTCGGCCGGTAGCTGATCTCGCCGCTCCATGCGGTCCCTGTAGGCAGGGTGGTGGAGAAGCTCAGGCCGTACAGGCGGATGTCCTCGGGATATTCGACGAAGTACTTCGAGTTGCCGGCGATCCAGACCGGGGCCAGGGCGCCGAAGCCCGGGGCCATGGCATAGGCCGACTTCGGCGCCGCGGTGGCGCTGAAGATCGGCGCGCGGCTGTGGTAGTTCATGAAATAGGCGCCGAACTCGGTGTCCAGCGGCTCGAAGTTGTAGCGGAAGGCCACGCCGAACTGGCCGTCGTCACGGGCATCGCGGTCACCGCTGCGGCGCACGAGGGTGCCCTCTTCGTTGGTGTCGACGCCACGGGCTCGCATCGCCGCCAGCGCAGCTCGCCCCGGGGCCGTGGCGGCGATGGTCGAACGCTTGGCCAGCAGTCGCAGGTTGTCATCGCAGCCATCGGAAATGTTGTCCGGCTGGGAGAAGAAAGTCCCGCAGTTGTCGGTGACGGTCTGGTCCCATTCCAATTGGTAGAAGGCTTCGGCCGACAGGTTCTCGGTCAGGTTCTGCGAGATGTAGAACATGTTGACCGGAATCAGGCCTTCCTTGATTTCGGCACCGGGACGGCGGAACGCCGAGACGTCGATCGGGTTGATCGAGTTGATGCCGCCGCCGATGAAGGTGCTTTCGCCCCAGCTCACCACCTGCTTGCCCAAACGCACCGAACCCGGTTCATCGCCAATGGAGTAGTTGTGGTAGACGAAGGCATCGAGGATCTGCCCGCCGGAGGACTTGGCGCCTTCCTTGCGGTTGCTGTCGCTGATGTTCTTGAAGTCCATGTCTTCGTCTTTGAGCTTGAAGTCGTACCAGTACTTGCCACGCACGAACACACCGGTATCGCCGTACTTGAGCTCCAGGTCATGGATGCCCTTGAAGATCTTCGAGAAGGTCTGCCCCTTGTTGAAGTTCAAGTGGCCGTCGTCGGTGGTCTGGGACAAGCCCTTGCCGCCGTTGTTGACTCCGATCAGGTCCTTGTTGCGCCCTGCGGTCGACCAGCTGGCACCGAGGGAAAGGGACGAATCGAAGCTGCCTTCGATTTCACCGACGTTGAAGGTGACGCCGAATGCGGGCCCGGCGAGCGTGGAGGCGAGACCGACGGCCAGGGGCAGTTTCGCCCGGCGCCAGAACTGGTTTGCTGATGTCATCGACGCTACTCCATGTGCATTATTGTTATGGCAGTTGGTTTTTCCGAGACCGCCCCGGCTACCGGCACCAGCACACTGGTACAGGCCCTGGGCTTGCGTGGCGCCAATACCCCGCAATGCCCCGTCCCTCGAAAAAGACTGTCAGCGGACTATAGCCAGCAAGGATTACTGCTTGATCCCTCTAAAGTGTGATTTGCAGCCCATCTGGCCGTGCTGGAGCGGTCCGTTGCCATAACCGTTGAAAAATGGCCGGCAAGGATGACGGAAAAATCCGCGAGTACAAGGCAAAGGCTTGCAGGGTGGGCGCGCCGTGCCCGGGCGGACACGGCGGGAAAGGCTCAGAGGGTGGAGAGAAAGGCGCTGTTGCTGGCCTGCCACTCGCTGATGTTGACGCGGATGCGTTTCTTGTCGAGCTTGCCGACGCTGGTCTTGGGAATTTCCGTAACAAGGGCGATCTGGGTGGGAATGGCCCACTTGCTCAGGTGCCCCAGCTCGACGAATGGCTTGAGGTGTTCCTTGAGCTCCCGGGCACCGATCTCGTGGCCTTCGCGGACCACCAGCAAGGCGAACGGCCGCTCTCCCCATTGCGGATCGGCGATGCCCACCACTGCTACTTCGCGTACCGCGCCATGCCGGCTGATCAGATCCTCCAGGTCCAGGGACGAGATCCACTCCCCACCGGTCTTGATCACATCCTTGATCCGGTCGCGGATATCGATCACGCCCATGCCGTCCAGGGTCGCCACGTCGCCGGTATGCAGCCAGCCGCCCTCCCAGAGCTCGGCGCCCTTTTGTGGCTCGTTGAAATAACCCTCGGTCAGCCAGGGTGCGCGCAGTACCAGCTCGCCCTGGGATTCGCCGTCCGCCGGCAGGAAGTTGCCCTCGGCATCGATGATCGCCGCCTCCACCAGGGGACCGGGCACACCGGCCTTGATCCGGTAGGTGGTGCGCTCGTCCTCGCTCCCCGCCATCAGTTCATCGTTGAGGTGGGCACAGGACACCAGCGGCCCGGTCTCGGACATGCCGTAGGCGGCCGTCAATTGCACGCCCCTGGCCTTGGCGGCCTCGTACAGCGCGCGGTTCAGGGCGCTGCCGCCGATGACGATCTTCCAGCCGCCGAAGTCCGTGCCCTGGGCCGCCTTGGCATTGAGCACCATCTGCAGGATGGTCGGCACGCAGTGGGAGAAGGTGACCTTTTCCCGGCGCCACAGCTCCACCAGGTACTCGGGATCGTAGCGCCCCGGATAGACCTGCTTGAGGCCCAGCATGGTGGCCACGTAGGGCAGGCCCCAGGCATGCACGTGGAACATCGGCGTGATGGGCATGTACACGTCGTTGGTACCCAGCAGGCGCACGCTGTCGATGGCGCCCATGATGGTCGACACGCCCATGGTGTGCAGCACCAGTTGGCGGTGGGTGAAGTACACGCCCTTGGGATTGCCGGTGGTGCCGGTGGTGTAGAAGGTGGTGGCCACCGAGTTCTCGTCGAAGTCCTCGAACTGGTAGTGCGGGCTGGCGGCGGCCAGCAAGGTCTCGTACTCGCCCACCAGGTTCGGCAGATCAGCGCTCTTCTGCTCGCCATCGGTGAGCAGCAGAGTCTTGTCCACCGTGGTCAAGTGTCCGGCAATGGCCTGGTACAGGCCGACGAACTCGCTGTTGACCAACACGAAGCGGTCCTCGGCGTGGTTCATGGTGTAGAGGATCTGCTCCGGCGACAGGCGCACGTTGATGGTGTGGATGACCGCGCCGATCATCGGGATGGCGAACATGCACTCCAGGTAACGATGGCTGTCCCAGTCCATTACCGCCACGGTGTCCCCGGCCTTGACCCCGGCCGCGGTCAACACGTTGGCCAGGCGCGCGACCCGCTCGATCAGGGTCGGATAGGTGTAGCGCAGCTGGTCACGATAGATGATCTCGCGGGTCTTCTCGTAGCGGCTGCCGGACATCAGCAGCCGCTTGATCAGGAGCGGGTATTGGTAGGCCCCTTCGGCAGGGGGGATAACGCGAGTCTGCAACATAAGAATCCCTTTTCTGACGGCTCGATCGTAACTGGAGAATATTCACTCTAGAGTGCCTGCGCACCAGCCAAATCAGCCAAAGGGATGATTTGCAGGGCCGCCCAATACTGGCTCCAGGCCAGTATCGGCGCGGCCCTGCGTGCCTTCATGCCTGCTGGCCCAGCGCCGCTTCGGCCGGCGTACGGGGGAAAGCCAGGGCGGCGACGAAGGTCAGCGCCGCGATCGCGCCCAGGATCAGGTACAACCCGGCCAGGCCCTGGCGCGGCTCCACCAGGGCGATCAGCGGAATCGCCGTGGCGCTGGCACCGAACGACAGGCAGTAACGCAGGGCGAACACCCGGGCCTGCCACTGGGGGGCGACGAAGTTGGCGACCATCGCATCGTTGACCGTGACCTGGCCGAACACCACGAACATGAACGCCGCGCCCAGCACAATCACATTCCAGCCCTCAGCATGGGCCAGCGCCAGCAACAACGGCCCCTGGAACAGGGTCATGGCGATGAATGGCCATTTCAGGCTGAAGCGATGCAACAGCCGGCCCATGGTCAACTGCGCCACCGCGCCGAAGGCGTAGGCCAGGCTCACCACCAGCCCCAGGGTCTGCGGCGAGGTGAAGACGTCCAGCAAGCGCTCCTGGAACAGTTTCGGATAGGTCATGGTGGTGGCGTTGAACACCACGCCGCCGGTGGCCGTGGCCAGCGCCAGGACAGCGAACACCAGGAACATCGAGATCTGCTGCCCGCCTTGCCCCTTGAGCGGCGCATGGGCCCGGGCCGGGATCGGCTCCTCACGCACCTGCCAGGCAAAGCCGATACCCAGCACGATCGCCACGGCCCCTGGCAGGATGAATGCCGAACGCCAGCCGAAGCGGGCCACCAGGAAGCCGGTGAGCAGCGCCGAGAAGGCCACCCCGAGGTTGCCCCACATGCCGTTGATACCGATCTCGCGCCCACGGTTGCGGGCGTAGGCCACTAGCATCGCCGTGCCCACCGGGTGATAGATGGCGGCGAAGACCCCCATCAGGGTCAGGCCCAGGGTCAACGTTGCCGGGTTGTTGCTCAGGCCCGTGAGGATCGAGGAACCACCGATGCCGAAGAAGAACAGCATCATCATGCGTCGGCGGCTCCAGTGGTCGCCCAGCCAGCCGGCCGGCAGCGAACAGGCGCCGAAGGCGATGAAACCACCCAGGGACAAGCCGATCAGCGCGGCATAGTCCATGGCGAAGGCCTGGGTCATGCCCAGTACCGCCGCCGGGTAGATCAGCATGAACATGTGGTCGATGACATGGGCGGCATTGACGTAGCGGATGACATTTCGGGCTTGATTCATGGCGGCACGCTGCAGGTTGTGAAGGTGACGCCTATGCTAGGTTGGCGACAAACAGCATTCTGGACAACAAAGTCATCAAAACGGACATGTTAATCAGCCACTTCCAGCAGGGCCCGGTCAGCGCTTACTCCCGGGACTACGCCGATGCCGCGCACCAGCCGCTGCACTGCCATCACGAGGCGCAGTTCCTCTACGCCGCCTGCGGCACCATGCGCCTGGTGACCGCCCATGGCGCCTGGGTCATCCCTCCCACCCGCGCGGTATGGATCCCACCGCTGGTGGAGCATGAGATCTTCATGGCCGGGGAAGTGCGCATGCGCACGCTGTTCATCGCCGCCGAGCTCTGCCCGGCATCCTTGCAACAGTGCTGCGTACTGGCGGTCACGCCGCTGTTGCGGGAATTGATCCTGCGCGCGGTGCAAGGCCCGAAGCAGGCCCGCAACCCGCTGATCCAGCAGCTGATGCTGGAGGAGATCGCCGGCCTGGAGAACCTGCCGCTGCATATCCCGATGCCCCAGGACCGGCGCCTGCAAGCCATCTGCCTGGCCCTGCTGCGCACTCCCGACCATTGCTACACCCTGGAGGATTGGGCACAGCAGGTGGGCGCCAGCTCACGGACCCTGGCGCGGCTGTTCCAGCAGCAGGTGCGGATGAATTTCAATGCCTGGCGCCAACAGTTGCGCCTGATGGAAGCCCTGCCACGCCTGCTCGCCGGGGAAAGCGTGCACAGCGTGGCCGACTCACTGGGCTATGGCAGCGCCCGGGCCTTCAGCGCCATGTTCCAGCGCTTGCTCGGGGATACGCCACGGCATTACGTGGCGTCCCTGAACCAGCTCAGTGCCCTCAATGCATCTCGGTGAAGGCCAGCTTGACGCCGATGGCGATCAGCACCGCGCCCATGGTGCGATCGAACCAATGGCCCATGCGGGCGAAGCCGGCACGCACCCGTTGCTGGCTGAACAGCATGGCCACCAGGCAGAACCACAGGGCCGTGGCCGCCGCCAGGTAGACCCCGTAGCCGGCCTGGATCGCCAGCGGGGTATGGGGGTTGATCACCACGGTGAACAGCGAGAGGAAAAACAGGGTCGCCTTGGGATTCAGGCCATTGGTGACGAAACCTGAAGCGAAGGCCCCGCGGGCAGTGCGCACGCCGGCCTCCTTGTGCAGGTCGTCCGTGGCCGGCTTGGCTGGCTGGGCACGCAGGGCCTTGTAGCCGATGTACAGCAGGTAGGCGGCGGCCAGCCACTTCAGGGCGTTGAACAGCACGATGGACTGGGAAACGATCAGGCCAATCCCCAGCAACGAATACCCCACGTGCAGGAAGATCGCCGACCCCACTCCCAGGGCGGTCCAGGTGCCGGCGCGACGACCATGGGTCACGCTTTCGCGCACCACCACGGCAAAGTCCGGGCCGGGGCTGGCCACCGCCAGCAGATGGATGAGGGCAACGGTCAAGAACTCGGTGAGGTACATGCTGGCTCCTGTATATGTCTAATTATTTCATCTGTTAGGCTCGGCAGATTACGCCTTGGTTTCCTCGCACGAAAGGTACAGTTCATGACCGACAATCGCCGCGCCGTCTTCCTCGATCACCGTTCGTTGGACCTGGGTGACCTGGATCTGGGGGCGCTGCATGCCAGCTTCAGTCCCTTGCAGTTGCATGCCCATACGTCCCCGGAACAGGTGGCCGAGCGCCTGCAAGGAGCCCGGGTAGCCATCAGCAACAAGGTGGCGATCAACGCCCAGGCCCTGGCCGCCTGCCCCGACCTGCGACTGATCCTGGTGACGGCCACCGGCACCAACAACATCGACCTGGAAGCCGCCCGGCGCCAGGGCATCACCGTCAGCAACTGCCAGGGCTACGGCACGCCGTCGGTGGCCCAGCACACCCTGATGCTGCTGCTCAACCTGGCGACACGGGTCGCCGATTATCAACAGGCCGTGGCTGCCGGACGCTGGCAGCAGGCCAGCCAGTTCTGCCTGCTGGATTTCCCGATCATGGAGCTGGCGGGCAAGACCCTGGGCCTGCTGGGCCATGGCGAGCTGGGCGGCGCGGTAGCACGCCTGGCCGAGGCCTTCGGCATGCGCGTGGTCCTGGGACAGATTCCCGGACGCCCGCTGCGCGCCGATCGCCTGCCCCTGGACGAACTGCTGCCCCAGGTGGACGCCCTGACCCTGCACTGCCCGCTCAACGAACACACCCGCAACTTGATCGGCGCCCGTGAGCTGGCGCAGCTCAAGCCCGGGGCCCTGGTGATCAACACTGCCCGCGGTGGGCTGATCGACGAACAGGCCCTGGCCGACGCCCTGCGCAGCGGTCACCTGGGTGGCGCGGCCACCGACGTCCTGAGCGTCGAACCGCCGGTCAACGGCAACCCCTTGCTGGAAGCCGATATCCCGCGCCTGATCGTGACTCCGCACAACGCCTGGGGCAGCCGCGAAGCCCGCCAGCGCATCGTCGGCCAACTGGTGGAAAATGCCCGGGCTTTCTTCAATGGTGAACCGCTGCGGGTCGTGAATTGATAGACTGCGCCACTTTTTCAGGTGCGGACGATGGATATACGCAGCGAAATACTCTTACGCCAGGCCGAGCTGTTCCAGGGCCCGGTACTGCTGGCCGGCCTGAGCGCCGATGACCTGCTCGGTCGCCTGCCGGCCGCCCAGGGCTGGAGCTGGCACGCCGGCGACCACACAGCGCTGCAGGCCCGCTTCCCGGAGCGCTGCCATTTCGGGGTGAGCGCCCCGGACAGCGCCTTCGACAGCGCCGTGCTGTTCCTGCCCAAGTCCAAGGACCTGGCCCACTACCTGCTCAACGCCCTGGCCTCGCGCCTGGCCGGACGCGAGCTGTACCTGGTGGGGGAAAAACGCGCCGGCGTGGAAAGTACCGCCAAGCAACTCGCCGCTTTCGGCAAGCCGCGCAAGCTCGATAGCGCCAGGCATTGCCAGCTGTGGCAAGTCACGGTGAGCAACGCCCCCGAACCCGTGGCCCTGCAGAGCCTGGCCCAGGAGTACCTGTTGCCATTGGCCGAAGGGCCGCTGAAGGTCGTCAGCCTGCCCGGCGTGTTCAGCCATGGCCGCCTGGATCGCGGCACCGCGCTGCTGCTCGAGCACCTGGACCATTTGCCCGCCGGCCACCTGCTGGATTTCGGTTGCGGCGCCGGGGTGCTGGGGGCGACGGTCAAGCGCCGCTATCCGCAAACCCGCGTGACCCTGTTGGACGTGGACGCCTTCGCCGCCCAGAGCAGCCGCCTGACCCTGGCCGCCAATGGCCTGGAAGGCGAAGTCCTGACCGGGGACGGTATCGATGCCGCGCCCATGGGCTTGAACTGCATCCTGACCAACCCACCGTTCCATACCGGGGTCCACACCGACTACCAGGCCACGGAAAACCTGCTGAGAAAATCCAGGGAACATCTAGAAAAAGGCGGCGAACTGCGGGTAGTCGCCAACAGTTTCCTGCGCTATCAGCCACTGATCGAGGAGCACCTGGGGCCCTGCGCGATCAAGGCCGAAGGCGATGGTTTCCGCATCTATCGGGCCAAGCGCGGCTGAGCGTCTTTTTCACAAACAAGGCTTGCCGAAAGGATTTTGCCTAGGCAGAATCCGCTCCGTCCTAGGGGAGTAGTCTCCCACGAGCGCCACGCTCGTCCGGCATGCGTCAACATACTTGGTCCACAGACCATGGCGCATGCGACCCAAGAGTCCGCACAGACGGGCTGCCGGGTTTGACAAGACCTATGACACGCACACCTTACCCGGGGCGGGAAGGCTGTACGTGTCATAGCCGTGTCGACCCGCCCCTTAGGAAAACCCTGATGCTGGACTCCCTGCTCGTTCCCACCGCAATCGTTGCCTTGGCCGAAATCGGCGACAAGACGCAACTCCTTGCCCTGATCCTGGCTGCGCGCTTTCGCAAACCCTGGCCGATCATCGCCGGCATCGTCGCCGCGACCCTGGCCAACCATGCCGCCGCCGGTGCGGTAGGTGCCTGGTTCGGCAGCTTCTTCTCGGATGCGACCCTGCACTGGATCCTCGCCGCCAGCTTCACCGCCACCGCGCTGTGGACCCTGGTGCCGGACAAGATGGACGATGACGAAGCCACCACCGCGCGCAAGTTCGGGCCTTTCCTGACGACCCTGATCGCCTTCTTCCTGGCCGAGATCGGCGACAAGACCCAGGTCGCCACGGTCATGCTGGCTGCTCAGTATCCGGAATTGTGGCTGGTGATCATCGGCACCACCCTGGGCATGCTGATCGCCAACGTGCCAGTGGTGCTTGCCGGTAATTTCGCCGCGGACAAACTGCCACTGACCCTGATCCGGCGCCTGGCGGCATCGGCGTTCTTCATCCTGGCCCTGGTCGCGGTGTACAAGGCCATGCAGAGCAGCGGCTGGCTGTAAACGAAATCGCCGGCAAGGCAGCCCCCGTTGCGGGAACGCCTTGCCGGCGAATGCATCATCGGATGACGCGGTGGATCAGGGCTTCTTGGCCTGCTGGTACAGCGGCATCACCTTGGGAATCGCCGCCTGCAACGAAGCGATACGGCTGGTGGAAGCCGGGTGAGTACTCATGAACTCGGGCGGCGCGGAACCACCGGCAGCCTGGCCCATCTTGTTCCACAGGGTAATGGCCGCGTTCGGGTTGTAGCCGGCGCGAGCCGCCAGCTCCAGGCCGATCAGGTCCGCCTCGTTCTCGTTCTCGCGGCTGTTGGGCAGGGTCATCAACAGGTTGACGCCGTTGTCGCCCAGGGCAACCGCCTGCTGAGAAACACCGAACAGGGTCGCGATCTGCTTGCCGGCACCCAGCGCGTACTGCTTGGACATCGCCTCGCGACCGTGCTCACGCAGGGCGTGGGCGATCTCGTGGCCCATCACCGCGGCGATCTCATCGTCGGTCAGTTTCAACTGCTCGATCAGGCCGGAGTAGAAAATGATCTTGCCGCCAGGACCGCAGTTGGCGTTGAGCTCATCGCTCTTGATCAGGTTGACTTCCCATTTCCACTGCGCGCAGTCCGGACGGAAATTCGGGGCCTGGGCAATCAGGCGGTTGGCGATGACCTGCAGGCGCTTGGCGTTGGCACTGGTCTTGTCCAGCGCGCCCTGGCTGCTGGCCTCGCTCAGGGTCTCCTGGTAGGACTGTGCGTAGGACTGGTTGACCTCGGCACTGGATACCATGCTGAACATGGACTGTTTGCGGTCCACGCCCACTACACCTGCGTTGGTGGTGTTGACCGTCTCGCAACCACTGAGCAATACCGCGGCGCTCAGCGCACATACAACCAATGACTTCTTCTTCATGAAAACCTCCCTGAAAACATGGCGCGTATCCTAAGGGCGAGTTGGTATCCGCGCCAGATGCAAAATGGCTTTTTGCTCGCAATTGGGACACAGGCCAGCGCTGCAGGAAAAAATTCATCTTGTCCCCAGGGTCCGTGGCATCTGGAATATCACCTTGCCACTAGCGACATCCGCCTCTTGCGCCGCGTCATTTGTGCAATCAGGGCTAATGACCCATGGGGCTGCGGCCGATACAGCACGGCAGACCTCAATTCCTGCGCCCGGAGCCTCTATGAAGTTCAAGTCGATCCAGTTTTCGGTGGCCGCACTGGCCGGAGCCATCGTCCTCAGCGTGGTTGCAGCCCTGGTGCTGTATGCCCTGTTCTCCGGCGCCAGGACCCAGCAAATGGTGCAACAAAGGACCCAGGCCCAGTTCGAGCAAGTCATCGAGCAGCGCTTGAGCGGCCTGGCGCAGACCCAGGTCAGCCAGATCCAGCGGGAACTGGAGGCGCCGCTGCTGATTGCCGCCGGCCTGGTGCGGGTCAACGCGCTGATGGGCAGCCGGGATGCCCAGGGCCAGGCGCAACTGAACCTGAGCCGCGAACAGTTGATCGCCCTGATCAAGGAAAACGTCACCCAGAACCCGAAGATCCTCGGCGCCTATATAGGCTGGGAACCCAACGCCATCGACCACAACGACGGAGCCTACGTCGGCACCAGCGTGGTCGGCATCGATGCCGCCACCGGCCGCTTCCTGCCCTGGTGGTTCCGCAACCAGGATTCCAGCCTGGGCCTGGACAAACTGGCCGACGTCAACGACCGGACCCTGCTGTCCACCGGGGTGCGGACCAGCGAGTACTACCTGTGCTCCAAGGACAACCTCAAGCCCTGCGTGATCGACCCGGCCCCTTACAAGGTCGGCGACAAGGTGGTGATGCTCGCCTCCTTCATCCAGCCCGTCCTGCTGGGCGGCAAGTTCCAGGGCATCGTCGGTGCCGACCTGTCGGTGAACTTCATCCAGGACATGCTGGTGGACGCCAACCAGAAGCTCTATGGCGGCGCCGGCGAGATGGCCCTGATCGGCGGCAACGCGCGCCTGGTGGCCTATACCAGGGATCCCGGCAAGTTCGGCGAGAAGGTCAGCGACGTACTCAACAGCGATACCGTCGCCAAGCTGTCCAGCCTCAAGCGCGGCGAAGTGACTTATGACATCGACCAGGCCAACGGCAAGATCGCCCTCTACCTGCCCTTCGGCATCGGCCAGACCGATGCCCAGTGGACCCTGATGCTGCAGTTGCCCCTGGGCGCGGTAATGGCCGACCTGGACAAGCTCCAGGGCGACCTGGCCGAACAGCGCCAGGCCGACACTTTCGGCATGGCCATGGTCGGCCTAGTGATCGCCGGCGTCGGCCTGCTGGTGATCTGGCTGGTGGGCCACGGCATCGCCCGGCCACTGCGACAGATGGTGGCGATGCTCGACGATATCGCCCAGGGCGAAGGCGACCTGACTCGCCGCCTGAGCAGCGACCGGGCCGATGAACTGGGCTCGATCGCCAAGGGCTTCAATACCTTCCTGGCCAAGTTGCAGGCGATGATCGGCCAGGTGGTGACGTCGGTGCAGAGTGTCAGCGACTCTTCGGAGCACACCGCCGATATCGCCATCCGCACCAACCAGGGCGTACACAAGCAGATGGTGGAAATCGACCAGGTGGCCACTGCGGTGCACGAGATGACCGCCACCGCCCAGGATGTGGCACGCAACGCGACCCAGGCCGCGCAAGCGGCCAGTCACGCCGACCAGGCCGCCAGCCAGGGCATGCAGGTGGTGCGGGACACCTCCAGTGCCATCGCCGCCCTGGCCGAAGAGATCGGTCGCGCGGTGACCGTGGTGCAAACCCTGGCCAAGGACAGCGAGAACATCAACGCCATCCTCATCGCCATCCGCGGGATCGCCGAACAGACCAACCTGCTGGCCCTCAACGCCGCGATCGAGGCCGCCCGTGCCGGCGAACAAGGCCGCGGCTTCGCGGTGGTCGCCGACGAGGTGCGCAACCTGGCGCAGAAGACCCAGCAGGCCACCGAGGAAATCCAGTCGATGATCCAGCAGCTGCAGCAAGGTACCCGGGAAGTGGTGCGGGTCATGGAGGACAGCCAGCACAAGACCGACCAGAGCGTGGAGCATGCGGCCAAGGCGGCCCAGGCCCTGGAGACCATCACCCAGGCGGTCTCGGTGATCAACGACATGAACACCCAGATCGCCAGCGCCGCCGAGGAACAGAGCGCGGTGGCCGAGGATATCAACCGCAACGTGATCAACATCGGCCAGGTGGCCAACGAAGTGGCTGGCGGGGCCGACGAGTCCAGCGCCGCCAGTGCCGGCCTGACCAAGCTGGCCGAACAGCAACGGCGCCTGATCAACCAGTTCAAGGTCTGAGCGGCGAGATGCCTCGCCCCGGCCTCAGGCGGGGGTCAGGCACTCCGGCCCGTTGAGCTTGGGATCGTTGACCAGGTTGGCCAGGACCCGCTCGCGCAAGGCCGCGGGCGGGCGGGCCAGCAAGGCGTGCAAGACATGCAGGGGAGTCTGCGGATCCAGCCAGGCATCCTGGCCGGCAGCGTCGAGGATCAGCGGGCGGCGCAGGGTAGAAGCCGCCTGGGTCACCACCGCGGTACTCAGCCAGACCTGCTCCTGGACCGGATAGGCCTCCCAGATCGCAGCGAAGAAAATCGACGAGCCCTCCCCCGGGGTCAGCCAATAAGGACGCTTGCGGCTACCCCCGCGCCATTCATAGAAACCGTTGGCCGGCAGCAGGCAACGCCGTTCGCGAAACGCCTGGCGGAACATCGGCTGCTCGGCCAGGGTTTCCGCCCGGGCGTGGGCCGGGGTACGGGACAGGTCGGTCAACCAGGCCGGGGTCAAGCCCCAGCGAGCCCTGGCCAGGGTGCGCTGGTCGCTCTCCAGGCGCTGGATCAGTACCGAATCATTCGGCGAAATGTTCCATTGGGCCCGCTGGTCCGCGGGAAATCCCGGCAAGGCCGCGAAGGCGGGGTTCCAGCGAAACAGGGCATAACGTCCACACATGGGGTAATACGACTCTCGACAAATCGGCGCTCAGCCTAACAGACCAGCACGCCGGCAAAACCCTCCGGCTCTTCGAAGGGCAACGGCAGGGCGGCATTGTACGCAGCGATCAGTTCCCGCGCGCGCTGCGCCTCGTGGTTTTCCACCGACAGCGCCAGCAGCCCGAAGAGCGGCAATTCCCCCGCCCCGCCCAACAAATCGCGCCCCTGCAGGTGCGCCTCGATGCCCTCGCTGGCCAACATGCGCTGGAGCAGCTCGCCTTCCATCAGATTTTCCGGCTCGTAGATACGCAGCATAAAGACCACTCCCCCGGCTCAATCGTTTTCCGCGTGCACCTCGAGCATCCATTCCCGACCATCGGTCTGCAGCGTGAACACGATGGGCCGGCAGCAAACCGGGCAGTCCTCGATATAGGTCTGGTCGCCAGCGGACAGGTCCAGCACCGCTTCCGCCTGTTCGCCGCAGTAAGGACATTGATAATGGTCGGTTTCCAGCATCGCGGTCTCCCGAGTGACTTATGCGTATAATCGCCGGTCTATTTGCAGGGCTTTTAATGCTTGAGCTGAATTTTCAGACCGCGCCCGGCTTTTTTTCGATCCGAACCTTCTTCTTACCCTAGCCGTTTCCAACAAGAGAGCATGATGGGCGAATTCGATGCCATCCGACCTTACCACGACAGCGAAGTACCAGCGGTGCTGGCCCGGCTGCTCAGCGACAAGGCATTCCTAGATATCCTCACCCACTTTCGCTTCCCGCGTTTTGCCAACACTTTCGGTTGGCTGCTCAAGCCCCTGATCGCCCACCGCCTGCGCCGCGAATTCGCCGGGATCAGCTCGGTGGCGACCTTGCAGGACAAGGTCGAGTTCTATGTCGACCACACCATCGAACGCGCCACCGACGGCGTGACCTATACCGGCGTCGAGCAGTTCCGCTCGGGCACCGCCTACGTATTCCTGGCCAACCATCGCGATATCGTCATGGACCCGGCCTTCGTCAACTACGCGATCTACCACGCCGGGCTGCCGACCCCGCGCATCGCCATCGGCGACAACCTGTTGCAGAAGCCGTTCGTCAGCGACCTGATGCGCCTGAACAAGAGCTTCATCGTCCACCGTTCCCTCAGCGGGCGGAAGGAAAAGCTCGCCGCGTACCAGCTGTTGTCGGCCTATATCAATCACTCGATCCGCAACGACGGCCAGTCGATCTGGATCGCCCAGGCCGAAGGCCGGGCCAAGGACGGCGACGACCGTACCGAGTCGGCGATCCTGAAGATGTTCCACATGAGCCGCAAGGACGAACCGTTCGGAGAGGTGATCCAGTCACTGAACCTGACGCCGGTGTCCATCAGCTACGAATACGATCCTTGCGACCAGGCCAAGGCCCGGGAACTGTATATCCGCGCCACCACCGGCAGCTACACCAAGGCGCCGGGGGAAGACGACGTGAGCATCGCCAAGGGCATCACCGGCTACAAGGGCCGGGTCCACGTGAACTTCGCCGCACCCATCAGCGAAAAGTTCGAAGATACCAAGCAACTGGCCATGGAAATGGATCGGCAGATCCTCGGCGGCTACCGGCTGTTCCCGGTGCACTACCTGGCCTATGCCCAGTGGAGCGATGCCGATCCACAGTTGCAGGTGCCCAGCGCCGCCGAGGTGTTCCCGGCCCAGGAGCTGGCCAAGGCCGAGCAGGAATGGCAGCGTCGCCTGCAAGAATGCCCGCCGGAGCATCGCCCCTACCTGGTGCTGCAGTATGCGACCCCGGTCCGCAACCAGTATCGGGTCAAGGCCGGCCTGGCGCTGTAGAGCCCGGGCTGCTAAAGCACAACGGCGCCCGCGGGCGCCGTTGTCGTATCCGTGGCCCGGTGGACGATCAGAACCGCGTGCTGATCCAGGACACCAGCAAGGCCAGTACCAGGCAGGCGAAACCGAAACGATAAAAGAAGCGGTTGATGCGCAGGGTGGCGGGATCGAGCATCAGCATGGGCTGGTCCACCGCTCGCTCTTCGGTCTGGGTCGCCAGGTTGGCCAGGGCCCGCTGCTCGCGGCGACGAGTGGCGTGTAGCAGCCAGCTGCCCGGGCAGGCCAATAGCAGGGCGAACAGGTTGATCAGCTTGCCGGGGTGGGCATTGAACATCGACCAGAACATTTGCAACGACATCATGAACCTCGAAAAAGACCGGTGTTCGGGCCGTCGAGTGCGCCCGCGGCGCGGATTCTACTCAATCCCCGGGCGGCCCCGCGGACCTTTCCGACCAGTAACGAGGCGCCGGGCAATTAATTTAGATCGTCATCTTTTCGTCATCTGAACAAGCCAGTCTGTCGCCCCTCGAAGACCCACGGAGCTTGTCATGTTGCATGCAGAAAACCAGGACCGCCTCTACCTGATCGCCCCTAGCGAGGAACAGCAGGCGCTGGTCGGAGCCCTGGCCTTCAACGTCCAGGATCGTCATTGGCTGGTGTATTGCGCCCTGGGCGGGCATCAACACGCGGACTTGCCGGAGACCGACCTGCTGACCGGTGTCAGCGTGCTGGACTTCTACGTCGAAGCGGCATGAAGCATTGCCCGACAGGCAATGAAAAAGCCCGGCGTCCAATGGACCCGGGCTTTTTTGCATCAGTCAGCTTATCGCGTCAAACAAGACCCAGCCTGCGACGGCAGCTACAGGATGCGCATCACTCGCCGAGGATCTGGCCGATGCTCGGATCCTTGAACAGGCGGGTCAGCGCGTCGCTCAGTACATCGCCCACCAGCTTGGTATTGGTGTCCTGGTTCGGCGCCATGCCGAAGCGCTGGTCCAGGGAAGCACCATAGCGGCCGCTGTAGCGGCGGTTGGCGTTCTGCACGTCGGAGCGGAAGGTCGCACCGATGGTCGCCTCGGTCACGTACATGCCTTCCTTGGGCGATTGATACTTGAGTTCGGCCAGCGTCACGGTCAACTGGGGCGCATGGCTACCACCGGCAGTCGGGGTGAAGCCCAGCAGGCGCACCGCGGCCTCGGCCTGGGCCTGTAGCTTGGGCAGGATCTGCGCGCCCTGCACGGTGATCGAACTGGTTTCAGGGTACAGCCCGCCACGGGTTCCCAGCACAGGGGACGAACGGCCGTCGACCACCCTCACCACCACCGGCTGGCCATGACCCACCGGCGCCAGCTGGGAGGTGAGCTTGGGCTCCGGAGTGAGTTGTTGCGGGCTGTGGGCGCAGCCTGCCAGCGACAGGCTGGCCACAGTGATCAAACCGAACAACAGGCGTTGCAACATGCTCATTTCTCCAGGAATCAGGCACAAACAGGCCCGCAGTATAGCGGTGCACGACAGCGGCAAACCAGCATTGCCGGGGGACTTGAATCATCACTCGGACAGGTCCCGTACAAGCAGGTTCCTGTAACCTGCCGTTCACTGGCAATACACGATGATGTAACGGCTCGGCGGCATGCTTATCGTCAATGACACACTAGGTGCCTGGTCATGAAGTTCCTTCGCTCCCTGTTCGCTCCACGCCATGAGTTCCGTAGCTACGCCCTGCTGGATTGCCAGGGCCGCTGCCAGGCATTTCGCCACAGTCTCGTGGCACCGGTCGGCGACGGCTGGGTGGAGATCCAGGAGATTCGCCTGAACTGGCTGCACCAGATGCTGCCCGCCAGCGCCCGTGTAAGCCCGAGCGGCGTGGTCACCGGGGCGCGACCGATACTGGCCACCTGACCAAAAGCCTAATAAAAGTCGCGAAACAGGATCATTTCTGCACATTTCTTCGTTACAATCTCCCCCCGATTATAAGGACGTCTCCTGATCGGGCCTCGCAGTACCGCCAACGCCACTGCCTTGGCACCCCGCACCGCCCACAGAGAGCCGCCCACACAGATCGAGTGAAGCTGGCGTGCTTGCTGTTGTCCCACCTTGCAACCCTCCACTTTTCACGAATCTGCAGAGCTGCCATTGCTCGGACACTTATGCTGTTCGCCCGTCGTGCCCGCATGCCCCTGTCATGCCGGTACCACCGCTCGGGCCAGGTGCCAGGCCGAGGCAGCCCTTTTTTGAGGTTCACGTCTTCAAAAGAGCGTGAAAAAACGGGTTTTCACTACTTCACAAGAGTGTGGCGAGCAAATGAATAGTTTTGCGTCTGAACTGGCACCATTAGCCTCTACAACAGCCCGATTACACAGGTCCGAGCGCTCCTCGAGAGCTGAAGCTTGAAGCCTGTCCGCTGACGGATTTGGTTGCACTGGCGGATGTATCGACCATAAGTCGAATTGCCCCGAGGTTCATCGAGATGCGTTCATATGCACCTTGAGGCCCGGTTGGTAGCGTCCGCAGAAGTTGCAAAGAATTGCGAAGACTCGGACATGGCAATCCTGGCCATGGGTAACCTGGGGCACCACGTGAATCGCCCCGTCACTCCTGGCAGCCATGCCGTCAATTTGGTGCTGCAGATTTTGGAGACGCGTTAATGGCGCATAACGAAGCAGTAGACGTTGTATTGGTCGGGGCCGGCATCATGAGTGCCACCCTCGCTGTACTGCTCAAGGAGCTCGACCCCGCGATCAAGCTGGAAGTCGTCGAGCTGATGGATTCGGGTGCCGCGGAGAGTTCCAACCCTTGGAACAACGCCGGTACCGGCCACGCTGGCCTCTGTGAGCTGAACTACACGCCACAGGCCGCCGATGGCAGCATCGATATCAAGAAAGCCGTGCACATCAACACCCAGTTCGAGGTGTCGAAGCAGTTCTGGTCCTACCTGACCCGCAAAGGCACCTTCGGCTCGTCCAGGTCCTTCATCAATCCGGTGCCGCACCTGAGCTTCGTCCAGGGCGACAAGGGTGTCGCCTACCTCAAGAAGCGCCATGAAGTGCTGAGCCAGCACCACGCCTTCGCGGACATGGAGTACACCGAGGACAAGGCCAAGATGGCCGAGTGGATGCCGCTGATGATGCCGGGCCGCCCGGCGGATGAAACCATCGCCGCCACCCGGGTCGTCAACGGTACAGACGTCAACTTCGGCGCCCTGACCAACCAGTTGCTCAAGCACCTGACCAGCGCCCCCGACGCCCAGGTCAAGTACTGCAAGCGCGTCACCGGCCTAAAGCGCAACAAGGCCAACGGCTGGACCGTGAGCATCAAGGACGTCAATAGCGGCAACACCCGCGAAGTCGACGCCAAGTTCGTCTTCCTCGGCGCCGGCGGCGCGGCCCTGCCGTTGCTGCAGGCTTCGGGCATCGAAGAGAGCAAGGGCTTCGGCGGTTTCCCGGTCAGCGGCCAGTGGCTGCGCTGCGACAACCCGGAAGTGGTCAAGCAGCACCAGGCCAAGGTCTACAGCCAGGCCGCCGTGGGTTCGCCACCGATGTCCGTACCGCACCTGGATACCCGTGTGGTCGATGGCAAGAAATCCCTGCTGTTCGGACCTTATGCCGGTTTCACCACCAAGTTCCTCAAGCACGGGTCGTTCCTGGACCTGCCGATGTCGGTTCGCGCCGGCAACATCGGCCCGATGCTGGCCGTGGCACGCGACAACATGGACCTGACCAAGTACCTGGTCAGCGAAGTCATGCAGTCCATGGAGCAGCGCCTGGAATCCCTGCGTCGGTTCTATCCTGAAGCCAAGGCCGAGGACTGGCGCCTGGAAGTGGCCGGCCAGCGGGTGCAGATCATCAAGAAGGATCCGAAGAAAGGCGGCATCCTGCAGTTCGGCACCGAATTGGTGGCGGCCAAGGACGGTACCCTGGCCGCCCTGCTGGGCGCTTCGCCAGGCGCATCGGTGACCGTATCGATCATGCTGGAGCTGATCGAACGCTGCTTCCCGGCCAAGACCAGCGGCGAATGGGCTGCCAAGCTCAAGGAAATCTTCCCGGCGCGGGAAAAGGTCCTGGCCACCGACGCTGCGCTGTATCGCAAGATCAACAGCGAGAACAACCTGAGCCTGGAGTTGGTAGAGCCAAGCAAGGAAACCGAAAGCTACGCTTGATCCATGCCCATGAAAAACGCCCCGTCCTTTGCAGGACGGGGCGTTTTTTTATGCCTGGCCAATAGCTCCGGCAAACCGGACACAGCGCAATCAGCCGCGGGCCTTGTCCACCAGTTCGATGTAGTCGGCGCCATTGCGCTGGTCACGGATCAGCTCGACGAAGGTCTTGCCCTGCTCGTCCCGGCCGTCCAGGTCGTAACCGGCGGCGACGAAAAAGCCCAGGAAGCGCTCGAAGTCATCGATACGCAGGCCGCGATAGGCCTTGATCAGCTTGTGCAGGGACGGCGAGGTGGCATCGGCCGGTTCGAAATCGAGGAACAACTTGACCTGCTCATCACCGATCTCGTCACCAATCACTTGTTTCTTATCTTTACGCATCGCCGACTCCAGCTCGCAGACATTTCACAGGGCCGGCAGTTTACCTCCTGCCCGCCTCCAGCCTCAACGCGGACGCACGCTGCCAGTATGCAGGTCGGCCCAGATGTGGCCGTTGGCATAGCTGAGGAACTGGCAATACACGATGTCGTTGCGCAGCAGGTCCATCACCGCCCGGTACTGGGCCAGCGGGTAATAAAGGGTCAGGGTTCGGCCCTGGGCATCGTATTGCGGCTTTTTCAGGCTTTTGCTTTCACCATCGAAGTTGACCAGTACCTGGCTGATGGTGGCGCCCTTGTTCAGGGGCTTGCCCTTGAGCCGCACCCAAACCGGCGAGGTCACTGGAATCGGCTGCTGGTTGGACTGGCGCTGGCTGCCGATGACCACCGAATATTCGGTGACCTGTAGCAGTTGCTGCTGTTCAGGCACCGCATCGCGCAGGGTCAGGTCGTCCGGCGGCAGGAACTGCCCGTGCAAGGGCGCCGGGGCGGCCGCCAGGGGCAGGCTCAAGCTCAGAAGAAGGACTGCGCTACTGCGAATCAACAGGCTCATGACAGGCTCCAGGCAAGGGCCGAGCACTCTAGCACGGCTTTCCCTGGATATTGCAGCCACCAGGCGGCCATCAATGCCGAAGGCGGCGTCCCCCGGGGAAAGCGCCGCCTTCAGTGATTCCCCCCTGGCACGATCGCGGGCGGGTCAGTCGAACTGCGCGCGCATCCAGGCCAGGTACTCGGCTACGCCGGGCTCGCCTTCGCGGGGCGCCCAGGTCGCTTGTTCGTTCGCATTCAACGCACGATAAGGCCCGGCCTTGCATTCGAACATCAGGCTGTCGGGTTCCAGGGCCACCAGGCCATGGAACACTCCAGCCGGTAGATCCACACCAACGCAGTCGCCGCCGGCCTGCAGCTCGCGCTTGTCCTGGAGCTGGCCGGCCTCGTCGAAGACCAACAGGCCCAGGCGGCCCTTGAGCACCAGCAAGGTCTCGGCCTTGTCGGCACTCAGGTGGCGATGCGGCGGGATATAGGTCGAGGGCTGCAACCCCACCGCCAGGCGATGGCAGGGCTCTTCCATGGCATGGAAGTTGTGGTGCTGGCGACCACGGGGGTTGGCCGCGGCCTTCTCTGCCAGGTCGCTGAACAACGCTTGATCGAGAAAGCTCGGGCCGGCCATGCCTTACAGGCCCTTCACGGCATAGATGCCGGCGGCGTTGCGCCAGTAGCCCTTGTAGTCCATGCCGTAGCCGAAGACATAACGGTCGACGCAGGGCAGGCCCATGTAGTCGGCCTTGAGGTCGGGACGGGCCTTGCGGTCATGGTCCTTGTCGATCAGTACCGCGGTATGCACGGCGCGGGCGCCGGCATGGTGGCAGAAATCGATGATGGCGGTCAGGGTGTGCCCTTCGTCGAGGATGTCATCGATGATCAGCACGTCGCGGTCGATGAAGGAGATTTCCGGCTTGGATTTCCAGAACAGCTCGCCACCGCTGGTTCCGTTGCGATACCGGGTCGCATGCAGATAGGAGGCTTCCAGGGGAAAACGCAGGTGCGTCAGCAACTTGCCAGCGAAGATCAGCCCGCCGTTCATGACACAGAACACCACCGGATTACGCTCAGCCAGTTCTTCAGTGATTTGTGCACCGATCCGGGCGATGGCCGCCTCGACTTCAGCTTCGGTGTACAGGCAGTCAGCCTCGCGCATGATTTGACGGATATGCTCGAGATCAGCGGACATGGCGCTCTCCAAGGGGTGGCAGTTTCGGAAAAGCGGGCAAAGGTACGCATCCGGCCCGGCCAGATCAAGCGTTTCTGGACTAACGTACTTTATGTCTATAGGACATCAACCCCGGATAGATTAATCTAGGCCGTTTTTTTTGCCCGCCGCCGGAGCCTTTCCCTATGCCCATCCATGAGATCCGCCATCCGCTGATCCGTCATAAACTTGGCCTTATGCGCCGCGCAGACATTAGCACGAAGAATTTTCGCGAACTCGCTCAGGAAGTCGGCGCCCTGCTGACGTACGAAGCCACCAAGGACCTGCCCCTGGAAAGCTATGAGATTCCAGGCTGGTGCGGCCCCGTCCAGGTGGAAAAGATCGCCGGCAAGAAGATCACCGTAGTGCCGATCCTGCGCGCCGGCATCGGCATGCTCGAAGGCGTGCTGAGCCTGATCCCGGGCGCCAAGGTCAGCGCCGTGGGCGTGGCCCGCAACGAGGAAACCCTGCAGGCCCACACCTACCTGGAAAAACTGGTACCGGAAATCGACGAGCGCCTGGCGATGATCATCGACCCGATGCTGGCGACCGGCAGCTCCATGGTCGCCACCATCGACCTTTTGAAGAAAGCCGGTTGCCGGGACATCCGCGCCATGGTCCTGGTGGCCGCTCCCGAAGGCATCGCCGTTGTCCAGCAGGCCCACCCGGACGTGACCATCTACACCGCGTCCATCGATCAGAAACTCAATGAGCATGGCTACATCATTCCTGGCCTGGGTGATGCCGGAGACAAGATCTTCGGCACCAAGCAGAAGGACTCCTGATCATGCAGGACGAGTTCAACGATCCGCTGTGGCGCCAGGTGCTGTCTGGCGCCCAGATGCTCTTCGTAGCCTTTGGCGCCTTGGTGTTGATGCCGCTGATCACCGGTCTTGACCCCAACGTGGCGCTGTTCACGGCGGGTCTTGGGACTCTGTTGTTCCAACTGGCCACCGGTCGCCAGGTACCGGTGTTCCTGGCTTCGAGCTTCGCCTTCATTACCCCGATCATCCTCGCCAAGGGCCAGTTCGGCCTGGCCGCGACCATGGGTGGGGTGATGGCGGCAGGCTTCGTCTATACCTTCCTCGGCCTGGCGGTGAAGATCAAAGGCACCGGTTTCATCGACCGCCTGCTGCCGCCGGTGGTCATCGGCCCGGTGATCATCTCCATCGGCCTGGCCATGGCTCCCATCGCCGCCAACATGGCCATGGGCAAGGCCGGCGACGGCAGCGAGCTGATCCATTACCAGACCGCCATGATGATCTCGATGCCGGCGTTGCTCACCACCCTGGTGGTGGCGGTGTTCGGCAAGGGGATCTTCCGGCTGGTACCGATCATTTCCGGGGTGCTGGTGGGCTTTGCCCTGTCGTTCTACTTCGGCGTAGTGGATACCGCCAAGATCGCCGCCGCCCCGTGGCTGGCGTTGCCGCATTTCACGGCGCCGGAGTTCAACTGGCAGGCGATCCTGTTCATCGTTCCGGTGGCCTTGGCCCCGGCCATCGAGCATATCGGCGGGGTGATCGCGGTAGGCAGCGTGACCGGTCGCGACTACCTGAAGAAGCCCGGCCTGCACCGCACCTTGTTCGGTGACGGCATCGCCACCACCGCTGCCGGCCTGTTCGGCGGTCCGCCCAATACCACCTACGCCGAAGTGACCGGCGCGGTGATGCTGACCAAGAACTACAACCCGAAGATCATGACCTGGGCCGCGGTCTTCGCCATAGCCCTGGCCTTCATCGGCAAGTTCGGTGCATTGCTGCAAAGCATCCCGGTGCCGGTGATGGGCGGGATCCTCTGCCTGCTGTTCGGTTCGATCGCCGCCGTGGGCATGAACACCCTGATTCGCCACAGGATCGATCTGGGCGAGGCGCGCAACCTGGTGATCGTCTCGGTGACCCTGGTGTTCGGTATCGGCGGGATGCTGGTGGGTAGCGGTACCGGGCAGGATGACTTCGGCCTCAAGGGCATCGCCCTGTGCGCCATCGTCGCCATCGCCCTGAACCTGATACTGCCAGGCAACGACGGCTGGAAGAACAAGAAGTCCGACGACCCCCTGATCTGAAAACACCTTCGCCGGCCGGTCCCCCAGGAACCGGTCCGGCGAAACCTTCTATAGCGCCAAGGGTGCCCGCAGGCACAAGGCGTTCAAGGCCTGGGCCCATTGCGGGTCGTCATTCAGGCACGGAACCAGCACCAGGTCCTCCCCCCCCGCCGCCCGAAACTGCTCACGTCCACGATCACCGATCTCTTCCAGGGTCTCGATGCAATCGGCGACGAAGGCCGGGCACATCACCAGCAATTTCTTCACGCCCTGCTTCGCCAGCTCATCCAACCGAGCCTCGGTATAGGGCTCGATCCACTTGGCCCGTCCCAGGCGCGACTGGAACGACACCGACCACTGCTCGTCGGCCAGCCCCATTTGCCGGGCGAAGGCCTTGGCGGTACGGAAGCACTGGCCGCGGTAACACTTGCCGAGCACCTGCGGCGAGGCATCCTGGCAGCAATCACCGGCGCCCTCCAGGCTATGCCCTGGATTGAGCTTCTGCAGGTGGCGCTCGGGCAAGCCGTGGAAACTCAGCAGCAGGTGATCGAAGGGTTGCTCCAGGTGCGGCCTGACGCTGGCGACCAGGGCATCGATGTACTCGGGTTCATCGTAGAAGGGCTGCAACACACTGAGCTGCACATCCAGGCGCCGTTCGCGTATCACCCGCCGCGCCTCTTCGACCACCGTGGTCACGGTGCTGTCGGCGAACTGTGGATAAAGCGGTGCCAGGGTGATCTTGCGCTGCCCCCGGGCCACCAATTTCAGCAGCACCGACTCGATCGATGGCTCGCCGTAGCGCATCGCCAACTCCACCGGCCCATGCTTCCATTGCTCGCTCATTGCCCGCTGCAGGCGCTGGCTGAGGACCACCAGGGGCGACCCCTCTTGCCACCAGATCGATTGGTAGGCATGGGCCGACTGGGCCGGGCGCTTGATCAGGATCAGCGACACCAAAAGACGCCGCACCGGCCAGGGCAGGTCGATCACATAAGGGTCCATGAGGAACTGATTGAGGTAGCTGCGCACATCCGCCACGGAGGTGGAGGCCGGTGAACCGAGATTGACCAGAAGCAACGCGTGATCGCTCATGCAACGTCCTATTTCAATGGCGGCCGGACACGTCGTCCAAGGCCGCGGGCAAATCGGTGAACTGGAAAGTGAAGCCTGCTTCCAGCAAGCGTGCGGGCACGGCACGTTGGCCTCCCAGCAGCAACAGCGACAACTCGCCCAGCGCCAGGCGCAGGACAAAGGCCGGCAGCGGTAGCAATGCGGGCCGGCGCAGGACCCGCCCCAGGGCGGAAGCGAACTCGCGGTTACGCACCGGCTTCGGCGCGCAGGCATTATAAGGACCCCGTGCCGCATCCTGATGCATAAGAAAATCAATCAGAGCGATTTGGTCATCGATGTGGATCCACGGCATCCATTGCCGCCCGTTGCCGATCGGGCCCCCTAGGCCCAGCTTGAATGGCAGCAACAGGCGCGACAAAAAGCCGCCGTCGGCGGACAGCACCAGGCCGGTGCGCACCAGCACCACGCGCACGCCCATGGCTTCGGCACGCTGGGCGGTTTCTTCCCAGGCGATGCACAGCTGGCTGGCGAAATCCTCGCTGACCGGAGGTGAGTCCTCGGCCAGTTCCCGTTCACCACCATCGCCATACCACCCCACCGCGGACCCGGAGACCAGCACCCGGGGCTTGTGCTCGCGACTCTCGAGCCAGGCCAGCAGGGTTTCGGTGAGGGTGATGCGGCTGGCCCACAGCAGCGCCTTGCGCTTGTGGGTCCAGGGACGGTCGGCTATGGGCGCGCCGGCCAGGTTGATCACCGCATCCAGCGGCGCCTGGTCCAGCTCTTGCAAAGATTTGACGGCCCGTACCCGGGGACCGCACAAGGCGGCAACTTTATCGGGCTGGCGAGTCCATACACTCAACTGATGCCCCTGGGCCAGCCAATGACGACATAACGCCCGCCCGATCAAACCAGTACCGCCGGTCAGCAAGATATGCATGACGTCTTCCTCGCGTGGCGTTTTACCCAAATCCCTAGTCTATTTTTATAAGCAGGGATCTTTTCAATCGGACAGGCTGCGTTTTAACGATAGACAACCTGCATAACCGATGACGCCGAAAGCTATACCAAAGAACAACATTGTACAGGTTTTGGCAGCGGCGTAGTCTGTACAGAAAGGTAAACGAGGCCCCTATGACAGTACCCATTGCAATCATTGGTACCGGCATCGCCGGACTCTCCGCCGCCCAGGCGCTTAGAGACGCCGGGCACCCCATCCAACTCTTCGACAAAAGCCGCGGCAGCGGTGGCCGCATGTCGAGCAAGCGCAGCGATGCCGGTAGCCTGGATCTGGGCGCCCAGTACTTCACCGCCCGCGATCGCCGTTTCGTCACCGAGGTCCAGCGCTGGCAGGCCAAAGGCTGGGTCGCCGAATGGACACCGCAGCTCTACAACTCCCATGCTGGCCAGCTCAGCCCTTCCCCCGACGAGCAAACCCGCTGGGTCGGCACACCGCGCATGAGCGCCATCACTCGGGCCCTGATCGGCGATCTCGAAGTGCACTTCGCTTGCCGTATCACCGAAGTCTTTCGCGGCGAACGACACTGGCACCTGCAAGATGCCGAAGGTTCTAGCCACGGCCCGTTCAGCCACGTGGTCATCGCCACGCCAGCGCCACAGGCTACCGCTCTGCTGGCCGCCGCGCCAAAGCTGGCGGCAGTCGCCGCCGGGGTGAAGATGGATCCGACCTGGGCCGTCGCTCTAGCCTTCGAGACTCCCCTGGAAACCCCGATGCAGGGCTGTTTCGTCCAGGACAGCCCACTGGACTGGCTGGCCCGCAATCGCAGCAAGCCCGGCCGTGACAGCCAGCTCGACACCTGGGTCCTGCATGCTTCCAGCAGCTGGAGTCGACAACACATCGACCTGCCCAAGGAGGCCGTGATCGAGCAGTTGCACGGTGCGTTCGCCGAGTTGCTGCACAGCGTCATGCCCGCGCCCGCCTTCAGCCTGGCGCACCGCTGGCTCTATGCCCGGCCTGCCACCAGTCATGAATGGGGTGCCCTGGCCGACGCCGACCTGGGCCTGTACGCCTGCGGCGACTGGTGCCTGTCCGGGCGCGTCGAGGGTGCCTGGTTAAGTGGCCAGGAGGCTGCTCGCAGGCTGCACGCGAACCTGCAGTGAACCGAGTCGCCCCCTGTAAATTGCTGCTGTCGAGATGGACAGCAGCCCACCCGCTGCATCGCGAGAAACACCTTCTCGTCACCGAAATGTCCTGCAATGAAGAAAGCCATGTACTGGATATCCAGTTGCAGGCAGTCCTCAGCCGCCTGGAGTGGCAAGCCTTGAAGGACGACCGCCAATACTTGTACAAATAATTTGACTCGTACAACTTTGAATCTATGATAGAAAAAAGTTGTACAAATCTTGCCAAATGTACAGGTATCCGGAGGCCGAGCCATGACTCCCAAGCCGAAAATCGCCATCAGCGCCTGCCTGACCGGCGCCGAAGTCCGCTACAACGGTGGACACAAGGAATCCCGCTTGTGCAGCCAGGTACTCGGCGAGCACTTCGAACTGCTGCCGCTTTGCCCGGAGGTCGCCATCGGCCTGGGCATCCCCCGCGAACCGATCCGCCTGGTACAGGCCAACAACCAGCCACGGGCCATCGGGACCCTGGACGAAACCCTGGATGTCACTCGCCCCCTGCAGGACTACGCCGAACGGATGGCCGCCGATATGACCGACCTGTGCGGCTACATCTTCATGCAGGACTCACCCTCCTGCGGACTGGAACGGGTCAAGGTGTACCAAGGCAGCGGGCCTCATCATCGGCGCGATGGCCGTGGGGTATATGCGCGGGTCTTCTGCGAGCGACGCCCTGACCTGCCGGTGGAAGAAGCCGGACGCCTCAACGATCCGGTACTGCGGGAAAACTTCCTGGCCCGGGTCTATGTCTATCGCGCCTGGCAGCTCCTGCTCGAACAAGGCCTCACCCGCCGTGCCCTCACCGAATTCCATGCCCGCTGCAAATACCTGCTGATGGCCCACCACCCGGTGCAGTACAAGGCCCTCGGTCAGCTGCTGGGCAGCATGGGCAGGCAGGATGCGGCACAGGTGGGCCCGCGCTACTTCAGTCAACTGATGAACGCCTTGAAGCAATGCGCTACCCGCGGTACCCACAGCAATGTGCTACAGCACCTGAGCGGCTATTTCCGGCAGGCCATCAGTGCCGAAGACAAGCAGGAAATGCAGCACATCATCGGCCAGTATCGCCAGGGCATCGTGCCGCTGGTGGTGCCCCTGACCTTGCTCAAGCATCACTTGCGCCGCCACCCCGATCCCTATATCGAGCGGCAACTGTACCTGCAGCCGCACCCGGAAAACCTCAGCCTGCGCAACGCGATCTGACCCATGGAACCCAATCCCCTGCCCGCTACGGCATCCCGAGACAACCCGGATCAGGGGTGGCTGCCGATCCGCGAGATCGCGCGCCTGACCGGAGTCAATGCGGTCACCCTGCGCGCCTGGGAGCGTCGCTATGGATTGATCGTGCCCCACCGTACGCCCAAGGGGCACCGCCTATACACCCGGGAACAGGTGCAACAGGTACTGACCATCCTGACCTGGCTCAACCGTGGCGTCGCGGTCAGCCAGGTCAGGCACCTGCTCGAAAGCGCCCCGACCTTCAATGTCCCTGTACAAAATGATTGGCAACGTCTGCGCCAGGTACTCAGGCTGGCCATCAGTCAACTGGCTGAGCGCAAGGTCGATGATGCTTTCAACCAAGCCATGGCCCTGTACCCGCCTCGCACCCTGTGCGAGCAACTGCTGATGCCCCTGCTGGCGGAGCTGGAGCAGCACTGGCAAGGGCAAGCCGGCAGCCGGTCAGAGCAGGTGTTCTTCTATTCATGGCTGCGCAGCAAGCTTGGCGCACGGATCTACCACAACAACCGCCAGTTGCAGGGCGCGCCGTTGTTGCTGGTCAACCAGTCGGACCTGCCCCTGGAACCCCATCTGTGGCTCACCGCCTGGCTGGCCAGCAGCGCCGACTGCCCGGTAGAGGTCTTCGACTGGCCCCTGCCCGGGGGCGAACTGGCCCTGGCCACCGAGCGCCTGCAAGCCCGCGGCCTGCTGCTGTACTCCAGCAAGGCGCTCAATCCCGCCCAACTGCCCCGGCTGCTGGGCGGCATTGCCTGCCAAAAATTCATCGCCGGACCCACGGTGTGCATCCACCCCGCCGAGTGGTCCGTATGTATCACTGAAATCGCCGATCTGTACCTGGCCCAAGACCCGATTGCGGCCTACCAGGCACTGCTCGAGCGAGGACTTTTCTGATCCGGAAACCGATATGCAATTGATCTGGCTGCGCAGCGATCTGCGCCTACACGACAACACCGCCCTGAGCGCCGCCGCCCAGCGGGGCCCGACCGTGGCGGTGTACCTGCTGAGCCCGGAGCAGTGGCAGGCCCATGATGATGCGCCCTGCAAGATCGATTTCTGGCTGCGCAACCTGCAATCGCTGAGTCACGCCCTGGGCCAGCTGAACATCCCGCTCTTGATTCGCAGCGCTGCCACCTGGGACCAGGCGCCCCAGGTCCTGCTGGACCTGTGCCGGCAACTGCAGATACGCATGCTGCACTTCAACCAGGAATACGGCATCCACGAAAGCCGTCGCGATGCAGCAGTGGCCCGGGTTCTGGAAAAGTCCGGTATCAGCGTCCAAGGCCACTTCGATCAACTGCTGTTCAAGCCCGGTAGCGTGCTGACCCAGAGCGGCGGCTACTTCCAGGTCTTCAGCCAGTTCCGCAAGGTCTGCTACAGCCGCCTGCACACCGCGCTGCCTGCGCTGGTGAGCGCGCCCAGGGCGCAGATACCGCTGTCGATCCATGCCGATCCGCTGCCAGGCCACGTCGAGGGCTTCCCCACCCCGAAGCCGGCCTTGCGCGAACTGTGGCCCGCCGGCGAAGACGAAGCGCAAGCGCGCCTGGAGCGGTTCGCCGATGAGCAGATCCACTACTACCAGGGCGAACGCGACTTTCCGGCCAAGCCCGGCACCAGCCAGCTGTCGCCCTACCTCGCCGCCGGCGTGATCTCGCCCCGCCAATGCCTGCACGCCGCCTTGCGCAGCAACCAGGGCGAGTTCGACAGCGGCAACCCCGGGGCGGTCACCTGGATCAACGAGTTGCTGTGGCGCGACTTCTACAAGCACATCCTCGCGGGCTACCCACGGGTATCCCGGCACCGCGCCTTCCGAGCGGAAACCGAAGCTGTGAAATGGCGCGACGCTCCCGAGGAACTGGCGGCCTGGCAAGAAGCCCGCACCGGCCTGCCGATCATCGATGCCGCCATGCGCCAGTTGCTGGAGACCGGCTGGATGCACAACCGCCTGCGCATGGTGGTGGCGATGTTCCTGACCAAGAACTTGTTGATCGATTGGCGCGAAGGCGAGCGTTTCTTCATGCGCCACCTGATCGACGGCGACCTGGCGGCCAATAACGGTGGCTGGCAATGGAGCGCCTCCACCGGCACCGATGCTGCGCCCTATTTCCGTATCTTCAACCCCGTGAGCCAGTCACAGAAGTTCGACCCCGAAGGCGCATTCATCAAGCACTGGCTGCCACAACTGGCCGGGCTGAACAAAAAAGATATCCACAACCCGGCGACCCTGGGCGGGCTGTTCGGCGTCTCTGACTACCCGGCGCCGATAGTGGACCTGTCACGGTCCCGGGAACGGGCCCTGGCGGCGTTCAAGGCACTGCCCTCGCGGCTGGAGGCAGGGGCCGGCCATGAGTGATTTCCTCGACCACTTCGCCCGGGAATTCGCCACCCTGGACGCCCACAACCTCGATCGCCTGGGCCAGCTCTACAGCGCTGACGTCCAGTTCACCGACCCTTTGCACGAGGTTCATGGACTGGCCCCTTTGCGCGACTACTTCGCCCAGCTGTACGCCAACGCCCGCGAACTGCGCTTCGACTTCCACGGCAGCGACCAGTGCGCCGAAGGCCAGGGCTACCTGCGCTGGACCATGAGCTACCGCCACCCGCGCCTCAACGGCGGCGGCCTGATCCAGGTGGCCGGCTGTTCACACCTGCAATGGCGTGACGCCCGGGTCTATCGCCACCGTGACTATTTCGACGCGGGAGCCCTGCTCTACGAACACCTGCCACTGATCGGGGCCGTGATCGCCTGGTTGAAAAGGAGGCTCGGATGAACCCGGCCATGCCCAGGCGGGTCTGGCTCACCGGCGCCAGCAGCGGCATCGGCGCGGCGCTGGCCGAAGAGCTGCTCGGGGCCGGTGCCCAGGTGGCGCTCAGTGCCCGCTCGCGCGAGCCGCTGGAGGCCCTGGCCCAGCGCTATCCGGGCCGGGTGCTGGTGGTACCGGGCGACCTTGGCGACGCCTTGCAGGTGCGCGAGATCGGCAAGCGCATCGCCCAGGCCTGGGGTGCCCTGGACAGCGTGATCCTCAATGCCGGGACCTGCGAGTACATCGAGGTGCAGCAATTCGACTCAGCGCTGATCGAACGGGTACTGAACACCAACCTGCTGGCCGCCAGCTACTGCATCGAAGCCGCATTGCCATTGTTGCGCGCCGGCAATCGCCCGCACCTGGTGGGTATAGCCAGCTCGGTAACCTACCTGGCGCTGCCCCGGGCCGGTGCCTACGGCGCCTCCAAGGCGGCGCTGCGCTACCTGCTGCAATCGCTGCGCATCGACCTGGCCGCCGAAGGCATCGACGTGACCCTGGTCAGCCCGGGCTTCGTCGATACCCCGCTAACCGCGCGCAACGACTTCGCCATGCCCATGCGCTGGAGCGCCCGGAAGGCCGCTCGGCATATCCACCAGCGCCTGCCCCACCGGGATCTGGAGATTGCATTCCCCGCCCCGTTCATCTTCGGCCTCAAGCTGCTGTCCTGGCTGCCCGGCCGCCTGCAACTGGCCCTCGCCAAACGCCTGGCCCGCCCGGGAAGTGCCCCATGAAAATCGCCATCATCGGCAGCGGCATCGCCGGCCTGACCTGTGCCTACCTCCTGAACCGCCGTCATGACATCCAGGTCTACGAAGCCGGCAGCTGGATCGGCGGCCACACCCATACCGTGGAGGTCAGCCTCAACGGCGAGACCCAGGCCGTGGACACCGGTTTCATCGTCTTCAACGACTGGACCTACCCCCATTTCATCCGCCTGCTGGGACAGATCGGCGTCAAGTTCAAAGCCACCCAGATGAGCTTCTCGGTGTGCGATCCAGCCACGGGCCTGGAGTACAACGGCAACAACCTCAACAGCCTGTTCGCCCAGCGGCGCAATCTGCTGTCGCCCGGTTTCTGGGGCATGCTGCGGGACATCCTGCGCTTCAACCAACACTCGCTGCTGGACCTGCAAAACCAGCGTATCGCGGCCTCGACCACCCTCGGTGACTACCTGAAGAGCCAGGGCTACGGCGAGCGCTTCATCCAGCACTACATCGTGCCCATGGGCTCGGCGATCTGGTCGATGTCACGGGGGCAGATGCTCGGTTTCCCCCTGCAGTTCTTTGTCCGTTTCTTCAAGAACCACGGTTTGCTGTCGGTGAACAACCGCCCCCAGTGGTACGTGATCGAAGGCGGCTCAAGCCGCTACGTCGAACCACTGACGGCCTCGTTCCGCGAGCGCATCCGCCTGGACTGCCCGGTGCAGCGGGTCGAGCGCGACGAACTCGGCGTGGTGATCCACAGCGCCGCCGGCAACGAGCGTTTCGACAAGGTGGTGTTCGCCTGCCACAGCGACCAGGCCCTGCGGCTGCTGGCCAGCCCTAGCCGCGCCGAACAGGACATCCTCCAGGCGCTGCCCTACGCCGACAACGACGTAGTGCTGCACACCGATACCCGACTGCTGCCGCGCCGCCGCCTGGCCTGGGCCAGTTGGAACTATCGCCTCGATGCCAGCGCCGATAAGGCCGCCGCCGTGACCTACGACATGAACATCCTGCAGGGCCTGCAGAGCAGCACCACCTTCTGCGTCAGCCTCAACCAGAGCGCGGCCATCGATCCGTCGAAGATTCTCACCCGCTACACCTACGCCCACCCGCAATACAGCCTGGAGGCCGTGGCCGCGCAAGCGCGCTGGAGCGAACTGCAAGGCCCCCACCACAGTTTCTACTGCGGTGCTTACTGGGCCAACGGCTTCCACGAGGACGGCGTGGTCAGTGCCCTGCGGGTGGCCCAGGTCTTCGGAGAACAATTGTGAACAGTGCCCTGTACAGCGGCTGGATCAGCCACCGGCGCTTCGCCCCCAAGGGCCACGCGTTCCGCTACCGGATCGGCTTGCTGTACCTGGACCTGGAGGAACAGGACGCGGTGCTGGGCCTCTCACCCCTGGCTGGCCGGAGCCGCTTCGCGCCCTTCGCCTTTCGTCAAGGCGACTACCTGCCGGCCTTCACCGGCCGGGGCATGGACCTGATCGACGCCGTACGCCAGCAGGTGGCCGCGGCCATCGGTCATGTGCCCGGTGGTGCGGTACGACTGCTGACCCAGGTGCGCAGCTGGGGCCTGGCCTTCAATCCGGTGAGCTTCTTCTACTGCTACGAAGCCGACGGACAACTGGCGGCGATTCTCTGCGAGGTCAGCAACACCCCCTGGCGCGAGCGCTATCACTATGTGCTGCCGGCCAGCCCCGCCAGCACCGACACTCCCGAGCACCAGCATTTTGCCGTGGCCAAGGCCTTTCACGTATCGCCATTCCTGCCCCGGGACCTTGAGTACCGCATGAGCTTCAGCCCCCCGGGCGAACGCCTGGGCGTACACATGGCCGACTGGCAGGGTGAGCTGAAGTTGTTCGACGCCACCCTCAACCTGCAACGCCAGGCCCTGGATCGACGCAGCCTGCATCGGTACTTGCGGCGCTTTCCGTGGATGACCGCCAAGACCTGCCTGGCGATCTACTGGCAGGCCCTGCGCCTGGCCGCCAAGGGCCTGCGCTTTTTCCCCCATCAGGCCGCCGTTGGCGCCTTTCGCACAGCCGCTATACCACCCAAGGATCGCCGCCATGAAATCCTCTAGCGTCTCGGCCAAAACCACTCTGATCAACACTCACGGCCTCACTGCCAGCCTGTTGCGCCGTGGCGTGCTGCGGCAACTGGCACAACTGCGCCACGGCCAACTGGTGGTCCATGAAAACGCTGAACGCCTGGTGTTCGGCAGCAGCGGCGCCCTGCTGGGGGAAATCCACATCCACGACAGCAGCGTCTGGGGCTTTGTAGCCAGCAGCGGTTCGATCGGCGCCGGCGAGGCCTATATCCATGGCTACTGGAGCACCCCGGACCTGACGGCGGTCATCCGCGTGTTCGTCAGCAACCTGGCAGTGCTGGACGCCATGGAAGGCGGCCTGGCCAGGCTCGGCCGGCCGCTGGTGCGCGGCCTGCACTGGCTCAACCGCAATACCCGCAAGGGCTCGCAGAAAAACATCGCCGCCCACTACGACCTGGGCAATGAGCTGTTCGAGCAGTTCCTCGACCCCACCATGATGTATTCCGCCGCGCAGTTTCGCAGTGCCGAGGACAGCCTGGAGCAGGCCCAGTTGAACAAGCTGCAGCGCATCTGCCAGAAGCTGGCGCTCACTCCCGAGGACCACCTGCTGGAGATCGGCACCGGCTGGGGCAGCATGGCCCTGTATGCCGCGCGGCACTATGGCTGCCAGGTCACCACCACGACCCTGTCCAGGGAACAGTTCGCCTACACCCGGCAGCGGATCGACGCCGCCGGCTTGCAGGACCGGGTGACCCTGTTGCTGGAGGATTACCGCGACCTGCGCGGCCAGTACGACAAGCTGGTGTCGATCGAGATGATCGAAGCCGTGGGCCACCGCTTCCTGCCCACTTACTTCAGACAATGCGCGAACCTGCTCAAGAGCAATGGCCTGATGCTGTTGCAAGCCATCACCATTCGCGACCAACGCTACGAGCAGGCGAAGAAGGGCGTGGACTTCATCCAGCGCTACATCTTCCCCGGCGGCGCCCTGCCCAGCGTGCAGAAAATGCTTGAAGTGGTCAGCCGCGAAACCGACATGAACCTGCTGCACATGGAGGATTTCGGCCTGCACTACGCCCGAACCCTGCGCCTGTGGCACGAGAATTTGCGCCGCGCCCATGGTCGTCTCGGCGAACTGGGTTACGACGAGTATTTCTTGCGGCTCTGGGAGTTCTACCTGTGCTACTGCGAAGGAGGCTTCCTGGAACGCACCATCGGCACCGCGCAAATGCTGCTGGCCAAACCTGCCGCAGCGCCACGACCGCTGCTGGGACGCCTCGATGCCTAGGCAACTGGCCGACGCCCTGCTGTTTCAGCTGGGCTGGGTTCAGTTGTGTGCTAAAGACAGCCTCTGGCTGCCGCATGCGCTGATACGAGCGGCGGCCGAGATAGGCCGCGAATTCGAATGGGGAGAGGCGGATTGCTTGAGCGAACGCCGAGGAATGGTCCACGGCGTATCGCTGGGACGGATCAGAGCGGCATCGTGTAGTGCAGGGCGTAGCTTTCTACCCCATCGTTGGGGCTGCTGATGCCGGCGTTGGAATAGTGCGTGGCGCGAATGCCAACTTCATGTCCGCCGTTGAAGCGCAGGCCGAAACCGATGCGGTCCTCGAACTGGAAGGACGAGCCCAGCTTGTTGTCTTCCAATTGAGTATGGGCAAAGGCCGCGACCCCGATCCCGGCCTCGATGTAGGGCTTGACGCTGTTTCCAGCGAACTCGTAGACAAATACCGGGGAGAACGACAGGCTGTGGTTGCTCGACTTCTTGTCACCATCCCAGTAGGTATAGGCGCCACTCCAGTAGCCCGTCAGGCGACCGACATCGCTTTGCAGCCAGCTCTTGTCCCAATCGAATTGCATACCAAGCCGGTAGGCTTGCGTCGAGTCCCCGGTCTGCCCCACGGAAAATTCCACCCCGGCGGCATGCGCGGAAAGACTTGGCCCCAGCAACGCGGCCGCAAGCGCGGCCAGACACAACAGTCGCTTCATCAGGAACATCCTTTTATTGAACTATTTTGAACGTTTTTATACAGCCTGGTAGATAGGCTATAGAAGTCAGCGCTGAACCAGAAGTTCAGCACTGACAGCAGGATTTAACGTTTTTTTCACAAGTCGAAAGACTGCACACTACCGGATTCTTGCCACAGGATGGGCAGTACTTTGGCAAAATGCGGCACATTGCCGCTGGTCCAGAAGCGGGTTTCCCGGGCCGGGCCATGGGCGCGCAGGCCGCCCTCGTCGAGCAGGCGCTGCAGTTGGCGGGCCACCGCCGCACCGGTATCCACCAGGCTGATGTGCCCAGGCAGCATCCGTGACAGCACGGGCTTGAGAAACGGGTAATGAGTGCAGCCCAGGATGATGGTGTCGCAGCCCGCCGCCAGCAGCGGCTCGACATACCCCTGCAGCAATTGGCACAAGGCCGCGCTGTGCAGGTCGCCGTTCTCGATCCTCTCCACCAGGCCCGGGCAAGGCTGGGTGACGACCTTCACATCGCCGGCAAACCGGTCGAGCAAGGCGGCGAACTTGGCGCTCTGCAGGGTACCGGTGGTGGCCAGGACCCCGACCACGCCGCTGCGGGTAGCCGCCGCGGCAGGCTTGACCGCAGGCTCCATGCCGACGATGGGCCAATCCGGAAAGTCCCCCCGCAGCTCGGCGACGCCGGCCACGGTGGCGGTGTTGCAGGCCAGCACCAGGGCCTTGGCCCCTTGCTCGCGAAAGAAGCGGGCCATCAGGCCGCAGCGCTGGCGGATGAATTCGGGAGTCTTTTCGCCGTAGGGAATGTAGCCGCAGTCACCGAGATACAGCAGCGACTCATTGGGCAGCAACTGCTGGATCTCCGCCAGGACCGACAAACCGCCGACCCCGGAATCGAAGACCGCCACCGGTGCTTCACTCATGCCGGCCTCCACAGACCTTGCAGCCAGGGTCGCGCTTGACCCGCAGCTCGCGAAAACGCGTACCCAGGGCATCGATCAGCAACAACCTGCCCACCAGCGGTTCGCCGAAACCGGCCAGCAGCTTCAAGGCTTCCAGCGCCTGCAGGCTGCCCACGGTGCCCACCAGCGGCCCCAGGACCCCGGCTTCGCTGCAGGTCAGTTCGGCCTCGCTGCCGTGCCCGTACAGGCAGTGATAGCAAGGACTGTGCGCGAGGCGCGGATCGAATACCGACAACTGCCCTTCCAGGCGAATCGCCGCACCACTGACCAGGGGCTTGCCGGCGGCGACACAGGCGGCGTTCACTGCTTCGCGGGTGGAAAAATTGTCACTGCAGTCCAGCACCAGGTCCACGCCTGCCACGGCGGCGGCCAGAGAGTCCTCGTCCAGCGCCACCGGATGGGGCACCAGGCGGATCTGTGGGTTGAGGGCGGACAGCCGGCCAATGGCCGAGTCCACCTTGCTCGAACCGACGCTATTGCTGTCATGGATGATCTGGCGCTGCAGGTTGGTCAGGTCGACGCGGTCGAAGTCGGCCAGGTGCAGCTCGCCGACCCCGGCCGCTGCCAGGTAGAGCGCCGCAGGAGCGCCAAGGCCACCGAGGCCGACGATCAGCACGCGGCTCTGCTTGAGACGCAATTGACCGTCGATATCGACCTGCTGCAACAGGATCTGCCGGCTATAGCGCAACAGCTCCTCATCGGTCAGCACGGCAAGCACCCCAGGCTGATGCGTTCATGGCCACCGAGATCGACCCGGCTATGGACTTCGATGAAACCCCGGGCGGCTAGCAGCTCGCGTACCGCCGGGCCCTGGTCGTAGCCGTGCTCCAGCATCAACCAGCCACCGGCTTCCAGGTGCAGCGGAGCCTGGTCCACGATCAGGCGCAGGTCATCGAGACCATCCTTGCCGGCCACCAGGGCGCTTTCCGGTTCGAAACGCACGTCGCCGGCCGCCAGGTGCGGATCGGCTTCGGCAATGTAGGGCGGGTTGCTGACGATCAAGCCGAAGCGCTGGCCCTGGATCGAATCGAACCAGTGGCTGCTGAGCACGGTGACGTTGTCCAGTTGCAGGCGCTGGCGGTTGCGTTCGGCCAGGGCCACGGCTTCCAGCACGCGGTCCACCGCAGTGACCTGCCAGGCCGGACGCTCGCTGGCCAGGGCCAGGGCAATGGCGCCACTGCCGGTGCCCAGATCCAGGACCCGGGCCGGGCCGGCAGGCCACAGCTGCAAAGCGGCCTCCACCAGCAGTTCGGTGTCGGGGCGCGGGATCAAGGTATGGGGAGCCACTTCCAGGTCGAGTTTCCAGAACCCCTGCTGGCCGAGGATATAGGCCACCGGCTCGCCGGAGCGACGCCGTTGCAGGTATTCAGTGAACACCAGGACCGCCTCGCTGGGCACGATGCGCTCGGGCCAGGTATGCAGAAAGCTGCGGGGCTTGCCCAGGGCCGCGGCCAGGAGCAGCTCGGCGTCCAGGCGCGGGGTTGGCGAATCGGGCAGTTGGGCGGCGCGCAACAGGCTGGCGATGATGGTCATTCAATCACCCAATGCGGCAAGTTGGTCGGCCTGGTACTCGGCCAGCAGCGGCTCGATCACCGCTTCCACGCCACCGGCGATGATTTCGTCCAGGGAATACAGGGTCAGGTTGACCCGATGGTCGGTGACACGCCCCTGGGGAAAGTTATAGGTGCGGATACGTTCGGAACGGTCGCCCGAGCCCACCAGCAACTTGCGCTCGCTGGCGATGGCGCTGGCTGCCGCACTGGCCTGCTGGTCATTGAGCTTGGCCGACAACCAGGCCAGGGCGCGCGCACGGTTCTTGTGCTGGGAACGTTCTTCCTGGCACTCCACCACGATGCCGGTGGGCAAGTGAGTGATGCGGATGGCCGAGTCGGTCTTGTTCACGTGCTGGCCGCCGGCGCCGGAAGAACGATAGGTGTCGATGCGCAAGTCCGCCGGGTTGATCTCGATGGCTTCCTGCTCATCCGGCTCGGGCAGCACCGCCACGGTGCACGCCGAGGTATGGATGCGCCCCTGGGATTCGGTGGCCGGCACTCGCTGTACACGATGGGCCCCGGACTCGAATTTCAGCTTGCCGTAGACATTATCGCCCTCGACCCGGGCGATGATTTCCTTGTAGCCGCCGTGCTCGCCCTCGTTCTCGGAGAGAATCTCCAGGCGCCAGCCACGTCGCTCGGCATAACGCGAATACATGCGAAACAGATCGCCGGAAAAGATCGCCGCCTCGTCACCACCGGTACCGGCACGGATTTCCAGGAACACGTTGCGCCCATCGTTGGGGTCCTTGGGCAACAACATGCGCTGCAGGCTGCTTTCCAGCTCGGCCAGTTGTTCCTTGGCTTCGCGGACTTCTTCCACGGCCATTTCCCGCAGGTCCGGGTCGCTGTCCTTGAGCAGCGCCTGGGCGCCCTCCAGGTCGGCCTGGACCTTGAGTACCTGCTTGTAGGAGGCGACGATCGGCTCGACTTCCGCGTACTCCTTGGAATAGGCACGGAACTTGGCCTGGTCGGAAATGACCTCGGCGTCGCCAAGCAAGGCGGTCAGTTCCTCGAAACGGTCCTGGAGAATGTCCAGCTTACTGAGCAGTGACGCTTTCATTGCGGGGTTTTATCCGAAGAGCCCTCACCGAGGGCAAAGAGTTCTTGAGCCATGGCCAGCGCATCGAGGCGGCCTTCGGCGGAAAGCTTTTTCAACTGCACGCTCGGTGCATGCAGCAGTTTGTTGGTCAGGCCACGGGCCAGCTGGGCCAGCACGTCTTCGGCGCTGGTGCCGTTGGTCAGCATGCGCAGGGCCTTCTGCAACTCCTCGTCACGCAGGCGCTCGCTCTGTTGACGATAGGCCTTGAGCACGTCCACTGCCGCCAGCTCGCGCAAACGCACCATGAAATCCTCGGCGCCGATGTTCACCAGCTCTTCGGCAGCCTGTGCCGCGCCCTGGCGGCTCTTGAGGTTTTCCGCGACCACTTCGTGGAGATCGTCGACGGTATAGAGATAAACGTCGTCCAACTCGCCGACTTCCGGCTCGATATCCCGGGGAACGGCGATGTCCACCATGAAGATCGGCTTGTGCTTGCGCAGCCTCAGGGCACTCTCCACCGCTCCCTTGCCCAGGATCGGCAACTGGCTCGCGGTGGAACTGATGACGATATCGCTGTGCACCAGCTCCTGGGGAATATCCGCGAGCAGTACCGCATGGGCGCCGAACTGTTCCGCCAGCTGGCTGGCGCGCTCCAGGGTGCGGTTGGCCACCACGATGCGCTTGACGCCCAGTTCGTGCAGGTGCCGGGCGACCAGGGTGATGGTCTCGCCCGCGCCGATCAGCAGCGCCTGGCTGCGCTGCAGGTCGCTGAAGATCTGCTTGGCCAGGCTCACTGCGGCGAAAGCCACGGATACGGGGTTCTCACCGATGGCGGTATCGGTGCGGACCTGCTTGGCGGCATTGAAGGTCGCCTGGAACAGCCGTCCCAGCAAGGGGCCGACGGTGCCGGCCTCACGGGCCACGGCGTAGGCGGACTTCATCTGCCCGAGGATCTGCGGCTCGCCCAGTACCAGCGAGTCCAGGCCCGAGGCCACGCGCATCATGTGACGAACTGCCGCATCGTCCTCATGCACATAGGCACTGGCACGCAGGTCGTCCAGGCTCAGCTGGTGGTATTCCGCCAGCCAGCGCAGCACCACATCGGCCGAAAGATGATCCTGTTCTACATAGAGCTCACTGCGGTTGCAGGTGGAGAGGATCGCAGCTTCGCGGCTGTCGGTGAGTCGGCAGAGCTGCTGCAAGGCCTCAACCAACTGCTCAGGGGTAAAGGCCACGCGCTCGCGGACGTCTACAGAAGCAGTCTTGTGGTTAATACCAAGTGCAAGGAAGGCCATTCAAGGTCGCTGATGATGTCGAGAAGCCGGCAATTGTCCTACTTCGACAGATTCAGAACAACTCCCGCCGACTATTGTCCCAATAGACTGCCTCTGTTCTGGCATCCCGTTGAGTCTCGGTTATGTTTGGCCGAAGGCTTGTGTCATGATGATCCGACCGCAGGTTAGTCGCCCTCTTCCTATATGAATAGATCCTCCGCGTTGCTCCTCGCCCTTGTCTTCCTCAGCGGATGCCAGTCCCTGGCCCCTGTTTCATCGGACGCCACGCCGTCGGTGGAAGACAGCGCCCCGGCCCCTGAAAAGCCCAAGGTCTACTCCTCGTTCAGCGAAGACACCGTCTTCAGCCTGCTGAGCGCCGAGCTGGCGGGCCAGCGCAATCGCTTCGACATTGCCCTGGACAACTACGTAACCCAGGCCATCAACACCCAGGACCCGGGCATCTCCGAGCGGGCCTTTCGCATCGCCGAGTACCTGGGCGCCGACCAAGCGGCCCTGGACACATCGCTGATCTGGGCGAAAAACGCTCCCGACGACCTCGAGGCGCAGCGTGCGGCCGCTATCCAGCTGGCCCGCGCCGGGCGTTACGACGACTCCATGCTTTATATGGAGAAGGTCCTGCAGGGCAAGGGCGATACCCATTTCGACTTCCTGGCCCTGTCGGCCGCCGATACCGATCAGGAAACCCGTGACGGCTTGATGAAAGGCTTCGACCGGCTGCTGCAAAAGCATCCGCATAACAGCCAGCTGATTTTCGGCAAGGCCCTGCTGATGCAACAGGATGGCGACGCCAAGGAAGCCCTGGCCCTGCTGGAGGAGAATCCGCCGGAAGACGGCGAAGTGGCGCCGCTGCTGTTGCGCGCCCGCCTGCTGCAAAGCCTGAACCGCAGCAAGGAAGCCCTGCCCCTGCTGGAAAAGAGCATTCGCAAGTATCCGGATGACAAGCGCCTGCGCCTGACCTACGCCCGCATGCTGGTGGAACAGGACCGCATGGAAGATGCCAAGGCGCAGTTCTCGAGCCTGGTCCAGCAGTACCCCGAGGACGACGAGCTGCGCTACTCCCTGGCACTGGTGTGCCTGGAAGCCAAGGCCTGGGACGAGGCCAAGGGCTACCTCGAAGACCTGATCGCGCGGGAAAGCCATGAAGATTCCGCGCACCTGAACCTGGGCCGTATCGCCGAAGAGCTCAACGACCCGCAAGGGGCGCTGGCCGAGTATGCCCAGGTTGGCCCGGGCAACGACTACCTGCCGGCACAACTGCGCCAGGCCGACATCCTGATGAACAACGGCCGTACCGATGAAGCGCAAAAGCGCCTGGTGGCGGCTCGCGACGCCCAACCCGACTACGCCATCCAGCTGTACCTGATCGAGGTCGAGACCCTGTCGGCGAACAACCAGGGGCCGCGCGCCTGGAGCGTCATCCAGCAGGCGCTGAAGCAGTATCCCGACGATGTGAACCTGCTCTACACCCGTGCCATGCAGGCCGAGAAGCGCAATGACCTGGGCCAGCTGGAAAAGGACCTGCGCCTGATCATCCAGCGCGAACCGGACAACGCCATGGCACTGAACGCGCTGGGCTACACCTTGTCCGATCGCACGACCCGTTATGCCGAGGCCAAGGCCCTGATCGAGCAGGCCCACCAGCTGACCCCGGACGACCCGGCGGTACTCGACAGCCTGGGCTGGGTGAACTACCGCCTGGGTAACCTGGACGAGGCCGAGCGCCTTCTGCGCCAGGCCCTGGAGCGCTTCCCCGACCCGGAAGTCGCCGCGCACCTGGGTGAAGTCCTGTGGCATAACGACAAGCAACGCGAAGCCCGGCAGGTCTGGAACAAGTTCCTCAAGGACCAGCCGGACAACCCCGTGCTGCGCCAGACCATCAAACGCCTGACCGGATCAGAGACTCTTTAAGACCATGCTTGTGCGCCACTTCATCGTTTTCAGCTTCATCGCCCTGCTGGCCGGCTGCGCCGGTTTCGGCGCCCGTGAATCCGTCCAGGGCCAGGGCAACCCGGCGCAATGGCGCCAGCACAAGGACCAGTTGAGCGGTCTCGATGGCTGGCAGATCAACGGCAAGATCGGCATCCGTGCTCCCAAGGACTCCGGCAGCGGTACGCTGTTCTGGCTGCAACGCCAGGATTACTACGACATCCGCTTGTCCGGCCCGCTGGGCCGCGGTGCCGCACGCCTGACCGGTCGCCCGGGCCAGGTCAGCCTCGAAGTGGCCAACCAGGGCCGCTACGAAGCCAGCAGCCCGGAGTCGCTACTGGAAGAACAACTGGGCTGGAAACTGCCGGTATCCCACCTGGGCTGGTGGGTTCGTGGCCTGCCCGCCCCGGGTAGCAAGAGCCGCCTGACCCTGGATGGCGACAGCCACCTGGCGAGCCTGGAACAGGACGGCTGGCAAGTGGATTACAGCAGCTACTCGCAGCAGAACGGCTATTGGTTGCCCGAGCGGATCAAGCTGCATGGCAGCGACCTTGACGTCACACTGGTGATCAAGGAATGGCAACCACGCAAGCTGGGGCAATGACATGAGCGTGCAAAAACTGACGCTGCCGTCCCCGGCCAAGCTCAACCTGATGCTGCACATCCTGGGACGTCGCGCAGACGGTTATCACGAGCTGCAGACCCTGTTCCAGTTCCTCGACTACGGCGACGAAATCACCTTCGCCGTACGTGATGACGGGGTGATCCACCTGCACACCGAGTTCGAAGGCGTCCCCCACGACAGCAACCTGATCGTCAAGGCCGCGAAGAAACTCCAGGAACAATCCGGCTGCACCCTGGGTATCGACATCTGGATCGACAAGATCCTGCCCATGGGCGGCGGCATCGGTGGCGGCAGTTCCAATGCCGCCACCACCCTGCTGGGCCTGAACCATCTCTGGCAACTGGACTGGGATGAAGACCGCCTGGCGGCACTGGGTTTGACCCTGGGTGCCGACGTACCGGTCTTCGTCCGTGGGCATGCGGCATTCGCCGAGGGCGTTGGGGAAAAACTCAGCCCCGAATACCCCGAGGAGCCGTGGTACCTCGTGCTGGTCCCGCAAGTCTCTGTAAGTACAGCAGAAATTTTTTCCGATCCGCTGTTGACACGTGACAGCGCGCCCATTAAAGTGCGCCCCGTTCCCAAGGGAAACAGCAGAAATGACTGCCTCCCGGTAGTCGCAAGGCGTTATCCAGAAGTACGTAACGCATTGAATTTGCTAGGTAAATTTACCGAAGCAAAACTGACTGGAACTGGAAGTTGTGTGTTTGGGGGCTTCCCAAGCAAAGCTGAAGCTGATAAAGTCTCGGCCCTTCTTACAGAGACCCTTACAGGGTTTGTAGCAAAAGGGAGCAACGTTTCGATGTTGCATCGCAAGCTGCAAACGCTGCTCTAACGGAAACGAGTGTCAGGCACTCGAAGCAACAGATACAGGGGCGTCGCCAAGCGGTAAGGCAGCAGGTTTTGATCCTGCCATGCGTTGGTTCGAATCCAGCCGCCCCTGCCATTTTCCTTATACTCATCCAGGTATACCCTCAGCCTTCAGGTACTGCGCGTGTCCAAGATGATGGTCTTTACGGGGAACGCCAACCCCGATCTGGCTCGGCGTGTCGTACGTCAGCTGCATATCCCTCTCGGTGACATTTCTGTTGGAAAATTTTCCGACGGCGAAATTACTGCCGAGATCAATGAAAATGTCCGCGGTAAAGACGTCTTCATTATTCAGCCGACCTGCGCTCCGACCAACGATAACCTGATGGAACTCGTCGTGATGGCTGATGCCTTCCGTCGTTCCTCGGCTACTCGTATCACTGCTGTTATTCCTTATTTTGGTTATGCCCGTCAGGATCGCCGTCCGCGTTCCGCACGTGTGGCTATCAGCGCGAAAGTCGTGGCTGACATGCTCACCGTGGTCGGCATCGACCGTGTGCTCACGGTTGACCTGCATGCTGACCAGATTCAGGGTTTCTTCGATATCCCGGTAGATAACATCTACGGCTCCCCAGTCCTGGTGGACGATATCGAAGACCAGCGTTTCGAAAACCTGATGATCGTCTCCCCGGACATCGGCGGCGTCGTGCGTGCACGTGCCGTGGCCAAGTCCCTGGGCGTTGATCTCGGGATCATCGACAAGCGTCGTGAGAAAGCCAATCACTCCGAAGTGATGCATATCATCGGCGACGTCGAAGGACGCACCTGCATTCTGGTCGACGACATGGTCGATACCGCCGGCACCCTGTGCCACGCGGCCAAGGCCCTGAAAGAGCATGGCGCCGCCAAGGTCTTCGCCTACTGCACACACCCTGTGCTGTCGGGTCGGGCCATCGAGAACATCGAAAATTCCGTGCTGGACGAGCTGGTGGTGACCAATACCATCCCGCTGTCCGCAGCAGCACAAGCCTGTGCACGTATCCGCCAACTGGATATCGCACCGGTAGTTGCCGAAGCGGTTCGCCGTATCAGCAACGAAGAATCGATCAGCGCGATGTTCCGCTAAGGGCTGGTCCCTGGCAAAACATCTCGATGACGAAAAGCGCCCCGTCCCAGCCTAGGTTGGGACGGGGCTTTTTTGCCCGTATCGCCCTTGGCGCTGGTCGCAAACGCCAAGGCGGACGAGGTTATTTTGGAGATACAAAATGAACGATTTTACCCTGAATGCTGAACTGCGTTCCGACCTGGGGAAAGGTGCGAGCCGCCGCCTGCGTCGTCTCGCTAGCCTGGTTCCAGCTGTTGTTTACGGTGGCGACAAAGCCCCTGAATCCATCAGCATGCTGGCCAAGGAAATTGCCAAGCTGCTGGAAAACGAAGCTGCCTACAGCCACATCATCGAACTGAACGTCGGTGGCACCAAGCAGAACGTCGTGATCAAGGCCCTGCAACGTCACCCAGCCAAAGGCCACGTACTGCACGCTGACTTCGTTCGCGTAGTTGCCGGCCAGAAACTGACCGCTATCGTTCCAGTGCACTTCATCAACGAATCTGCACCTGTGAAGAAAGGCGGCGAGATCTCCCACGTAGTGTCGGAAATCGAAGTTTCCTGCCTGCCGAAAGATCTGCCTGAATTCATCGAAGTCGACCTGGCTGACGCTGAAATCGGCACCATCGTTCACCTGTCCAACATCAAGGCCCCTAAAGGCGTTGAGTTCGTGGCCCTGGCACACGGTAACGACCTGGCAGTAGCCAACGTCCACGCTCCACGTGTTGCTCCAGAAGCTGCTGAAGGCGCTGCAGAGTAATTTCACTCTGACGCCGGAGTAGCGGAAACATCGCGGACAGTGACGTAGCGAGAAAGCGGGCGAGAACGCGAAGTTTACGCATCATGGTAAATGAGCTGTTGTCGTCCACTTTCGCCGCTGCCAAGCTGCGCGGCGATGTTATCCACAACTCCAGAGAAGGGCCCCTATCGTGACTGCCATCAAACTGATCGTCGGCCTGGGTAATCCAGGCGCTGAATACGAACAGACCCGGCATAACGCAGGGGCCCTTTTTGTTGAGCGCATCGCCGACAAGCAAGGTGTGAACCTTGTGGCCGATCGCAAATATTTCGGCCTGACCGGGCGCTTCAGTCACCAGGGTCAGGACATTCGTCTGCTGATTCCCACCACCTACATGAACCGCAGCGGCCAGGCCGTGGCGGCGCTTGCGGGTTTCTTCCGCATCAAGCCCGAAGAAATCCTGGTGGCCCATGACGAACTAGACTTGCCTCCCGGCGTCGCCAAGCTCAAGACCGGCGGCGGACACGGCGGGCACAACGGACTGCGGGACATCATCGCGCAGCTCGGCAACCAGAATACCTTTCACCGCCTGCGGCTCGGCATCGGCCACCCGGGCGTCGCCAGCATGGTTTCGAACTTTGTCCTGGGTCGTGCGCCACGCGCCGAACAGGAAAAGCTCGACGCCAGCATCGATTTTGCCCTCGGCGTGCTGCCGGATATCTTCGCCGGTGAATGGAACCGCGCGATGAAAAACCTGCACAGCCAGAAGGCCTGACTCTTACCCGAGGGGAAACACCATGGGATTCAATTGCGGCATCGTCGGCCTGCCCAACGTCGGCAAGTCCACCCTGTTCAACGCCCTGACCAAGTCCGGTATCGCGGCGGAGAACTTCCCCTTCTGCACCATCGAGCCCAACAGCGGCATCGTGCCGATGCCCGACGCGCGCCTGGATGCCCTGGCCGAGATCGTCAAGCCGAACCGTGTCCTGCCGACCACCATGGAGTTCGTCGACATCGCCGGCCTGGTGGCAGGTGCATCCAAGGGTGAAGGCCTGGGCAACAAGTTCCTCGCCAACATCCGCGAGACCGATGCCATCGCCCACGTAGTGCGCTGCTTCGAAGACGAGAACGTGATTCATGTCTCCAACAGCGTCGACCCGAAGCGCGACATCGAGATCATCGATCTGGAACTGATCTTCGCTGACCTCGACAGCTGCGAGAAACAACTGCAGAAGGTCGCGCGCAATGCCAAGGGCGGCGACAAGGACGCCCTGGCCCAGAAGGCCATTCTCGAGCAGCTGATCCCGCACTTCACCGAAGGCAAGCCGGCCCGCAGCCTGATGAAGAACATGAGCGCCGAAGACAAGGCCGTCATCCGTGGCTTCCACCTGCTGACCAGCAAGCCGGTGATGTACATCGCCAACGTGGCCGAGGATGGCTTCGAGAACAACCCGCACCTGGATGTGGTCAAGGCCATCGCCGAAGAAGAAGGCGCGGTCGTGGTACCGGTATGCAACAAGATCGAAGCCGAGATCGCCGAGCTGGAAGAAGGTGAAGAAAAGGACATGTTCCTCGAGGCCCTGGGCCTGGAAGAGCCGGGCCTGAATCGCGTGATCCGCGCAGGCTACGAACTGCTCAACCTGCAGACCTACTTCACGGCCGGCGTGCAGGAAGTACGGGCCTGGACCGTTCGCGTCGGCGCCACCGCACCGCAAGCAGCGGGCGTGATCCACACCGACTTCGAAAAAGGCTTCATCCGCGCCGAAGTGGTGGCTTATGACGACTTCATCCAGTTCAAGGGTGAAGCCGGTGCCAAGGAAGCCGGCAAGTGGCGCCTGGAAGGCAAGGAATACATCGTCAAGGACGGCGACGTGATGCACTTCCGCTTCAACGTCTGATCCCCCCGGACGACACCACCCCCCGTACATCCCCAGGATGCACGGGGGTTTGTTTTTTGTGCCCTCTGTTTTGCCAGACTCTCGCCCTTCCTGGCGCAATACCTGTCATTGCCTCAGAAGTAGGTGGTCGCCCCCGCGAAGAACGCCCGACCGGGCACGTAGAAGTTGGTCGAGCCGTCCCGCAGGTCCTTGTCCAGCAGGTTCTGTACCCCGCCATTCAAGGTCAGCCACTTGGTCAGGGCCAGGTTGGCCGTCAGGTCGTAGGTGGTGTAGGACTGCACGAAGTCATTGCGTCTCCCCCGCTGCTTGCCCACATGCTGCGCCGACAGTTCGGTACTCAAGCGATCGTTGACCTGCCAGTCCAGCGCACTGAACAGCGAGAGCTTGGGCGCACTGATCAGGTCCTCGCCGGTGGACAGGTTGCGGCTTTCCAGCATGTAGGTGGCGTTGGTGCGCCAGTTCACCGAGTCGCCCAGCGGGATCCGGGTGGTGCCTTCCCAGCCGCGGGTCCGAGCCTTGTCGATATTTTCCAGCATGGTCCACCAGCGACCTTGGAATTGCCCCAGCGGACCATATTCGATCTTGTCGGTGAAATCGGTATGGAAGTAGGTCAGGCCCAGCTCCCAGTCGTCATGGTTGAAGGACACGCCGATCTCTTTGTTGGTACTGGTTTCGGGCGTCAGGTCCGGGTTACCGGCCATCCAGCAACTGCCCCGGACATACCCCAGGGGCTTCAGCGAGCCACAGCCACGGCCACCGGATTCGGTCGCCGCGCCGGCGCTGCCTTCCTTCAGGCTCGGTGCACGAAAGCCCTTGGATACCCCGCCCCGCACCGTCCAGTCCGCATGCGGGTGGTAGACCACATAGGCCCGCGGGCTGTTGTGATTGCCGTACTTGTCGCTGTGGTCGAAGCGGTTGCCCAGGGTCAGGGACAGGTTGTCCAGGAGGAACAGCTCATCCTCGATGAAGGCCGCCGAATAATCACCCTTCAGGGTCGAGCCACTGACCGGCGCGCCCTTGTAGTCCACCGGCACCGTGCCCAGGGTGTCGGTGTTGGTCAGCTCTTCACGCTTCCATTGCCCACCGGCGGTCAAGCGCTGGTCCACCAGCCACTCGAACGGCAGGTTCAGGCTGCCTTCGACGATCTTCTCCTCGGAACTGGCCTTGCCCCAGTCGATATCGTTGCGGTACTTGTTCAGGTAGGCATCGAGTTTCGAGGTACCGAAACTCCACTCCCCGACATGGGACAGGATGTAGCTGTCGCGGATCAGGCGGCTGGGGCCAAAGGCTCCGCCGATGGTTTCATCCCAATCACCGAAGGTCTTCTTCGAGGACCAGGCGCGCTCTACGCCATGCACAGCCTCGAAAGACAAGCTCTGCTCATCGTTGACCTGCCAGTCCAGCAAGGCGTTCAGGCTCTGGTCCTTGGCGCCTCCAGCCCCGTCGCCATACATGAATTCGCCCTTCGAATCGAGACGGGCCTCGACCTCGTCCGCCGCCCGCCGAGTCACGTTGGCTCCCAGGCGCAGGCCCAGGGATTCGGTCAATGGACCGGACAGGTTGGCACTGTACTGGGTGGTCTGGCCGCGGTCGGAATCCTTGGGCACGGTGATATGGGTACTGGCCGAACCGCTCCAGGTCCGCGACACCTTGCGGGTGATGATATTGATCACCCCACCCATGGCATCCGAGCCATAAAGCGAGGACATCGGCCCACGGACGATCTCGATGCGCTCGATCATGTTCGGCGAGATCCAGTTCAGGTCCTGGCGCGCCAAGTCACGGCGGTAGCTGATATCCCCGGAGCTGCCGACCCGCTTGCCGTCCACCAGGATCAGCGTGTACTTGTCGTCCAGCCCCCGCAGCTTGATCTTCGACTGCTCGCCCACCGGGCCGAAACCGCCCGTCACGCCCGGCACCCGGCGCAACAGGGTATTGAGGTCATAGACCGGCTGGCGTTCGATTTCCTCACGGGTGATGACGCTGACACTGGCCGGCGCATCCTTGAGATCAGTGGCACCGCCACTGGCCGTGACGAAGGCGGTATCCAATTCCAACGGTGTCGGCTTGGACGCTTCACCGGCTTCGCCAGCTTGTGCCAACGGGCCAAGCAGGCCAACGCCAGCACTCAATAGAAGGGAGTTGAACACGCAGGAGCTGAGTTTCATTACACGCAATCCTTGTCGAACCAATGCACCTTAACGGTGCGCTAAGGGAGAGAGGGATCGGAGTGTAATACTAATGATTATCATTTAGACATTAAAAAGTTACAGAACTGACATATTCAGCCGCGTCTGAATCGAGCTCCTACGCGCGTGTCGCGCGGTGTCATTGTTCAGTCCACCTCCTCGTAGGGCAGCCCCACGTAGTTCTCGGCGATGCTCAACTGGCCCGCAGGGGAATGGAGGAAATACTCACGGTCGGCCTGTTGCATCTTGTGCGCCCAGGCGTCCTGGTGCTCGCCAAAATCGTGCAGCAAATGGGTCATGAACCAGCTAAACCGTTCTCCTTTCCAGACCCGGCGCAGGGCCAGTGCCGAATATCTGGACAGCAGCTCCAAGCGCCCTTGTCGATAGACCTTGAGCAGGATCCGGTATAGGTAGTGCACATCGGACGCCGCCAGGTTCAGGCCCTTGGCCCCGGTGGGCGGGACGATATGGGCTGCATCTCCCACCAGGAACAACTTGCCATGCTGCATCGGCTCCACCACATAGCTGCGCAAGGGCGCAATGCTCTTTTCCAGCGCTGGGCCGGTCACCAGGCGCTGAGCCAGGTCAGCAGGCAAGCGCACCTTGAGTTCCTCCCAGAAACGCCGGTCAGACCAATCCTCGAGCTTGTCGCCCAATGGCACTTGCAGGTAGTAACGACTGCGGGTCAGGGAACGCTGACTACACAGCACGAAACCCCGGTCGTGCTGTGCATAGACCAGCTCAGGGTTGACCGGCGGAGTATCGGCCAGCAGCCCCAACCAGCCAAAGGGATACTCACGCGCATAGTGTGTGAGTGATTCCTGGGGAATGCTTTGCCGGGCCACGCCATGGAAGCCGTCGCACCCGGCGATGTAGTCACAGTCGATCCGCAATGACCCACCGCCCTGCTCACAAGTGATGTAAGGCCGCTCGCCTCGCAGATCATGCAGTTGCACCTGGCTTACCGAATAGAGCGTCACTGCACCGCAGGCTGCTCGGGCTTGCATCAGGTCGCGGGTGACTTCGGTCTGGCCATAGACCATCACGGTCTTGCCAGCGGTCAACGCCTTGAGGTCGATGCGCACCCGTCGAGCGCCCAGCAGCAGCTCCACGCCTTCGTGGACCAGCCCGTCGGCTTCCATGCGCCGGGCCACACCGGCTTCGCGCAACAGGTCCACCGTGCCTTGTTCCAGCACCCCGGCACGGATGCGTCCCAATACGTATTCCGGGGTCTGGCGTTCGAGAATCACCGTATCGATGCCAGCCTGGTGCAGCAATTGGCCCAACAGCAAACCGGACGGGCCGGCACCGATAATCGCAACCTGAGTCTTCATTGTCGTCGTCTCGCAGGGCATTCCCAGTGCGCCATGGGGCCTGGCGCGGAATTTATGGTTTTTGTTGTCAACCTGCATTTTTGCCGATGAAATCTGCAAAAAATGATGATAAACCCATTATTTAATGCACTTTTACAAACTGCGTTCGATTATCGAGCATGTTGTCGATCCGTCTCGAAGGTAGCCCAGCCATGAAAGCCAGTCTCTCCAGCATCCCGGTCTTCAAGCTCTACGGCGAGAACCAGGCCTGGCCGACCCCGGACCTGCTGCACTGCGAATCCATCCCCGAACGCAGCAGCCTGCACCACTGGGAGATCAAGCCCCATCGCCACGCAGACCTCTACCAGTTGCTGTATCTGCAACGAGGCCAGGCCTGGCTGGAAATCGAAGGACAACAGCGGGAAGTGCGAGAAGCCGCGATCCAGGTGATACCGCCACTGGTGGTCCATGGCTTCAGGTTTTCCGCCGATATCCAGGGTTATGTGCTGACCCTGGCGGTGCCGCTGGTCGCCCACCTGGAAACGCAACTGGGCGCACCGTCGACAGTGCTGGCCAGCTCCGGCTGCTACCCGGTCGGGCGCGAGCGACGCAGCCTCGACACGCTGTTCAAACACCTGCAGCACGAATATGAAGGCAGCGCCTCGGCCCGAGACCTGCTGCTGCATTCGCTGGTCAACGTATTGATGATCTGGATCGCCCGCCGTGGCCAGCAAAACGTCGCCCCCAGCAACCGCAGCGAACGCCGCCAGCAATGGCTGGGGCAATTCATCAAGCTGGTGGAACAGCACTATCGGGAACACCCGACGGTGGAATCCCTGGCCCATCGCATCGGCCTGTCCAGCGTGCACCTCAACACCCTGTGCCGGGAACTGGCCGGACAGACCGCGCTACAGATTATCCACCAGCGCCTGATGCTGGAGGCCAAGCGCAGCCTGGTGTACAGCAACATCGGTATCAGCCAGCTAGCGGATCAGCTGGGTTTCAGCGATCCCACCTACTTCTCGCGGTTCTTCAAGCGTCTTGGCGGCCAATCGCCCAACGCCTTCCGGCAAGATTGCAGCCGCCAACGCCAGGACCATCGCTAGGCGCGCAAACACAACGCCCGGGCATGGCCCGGGCGTGTTCGACAGCCTTTGGCCTCAGGCCTTGCGCGTCCTGGGCAGGAAGATCGCCAATACACCGAACAGCGGCAGGAACGAGCACAGGAAATACACATGCTCGATACCGTGCAGGTCCGCCAGGTGCCCCAGCAGTGCGGCGCCGATCCCGCCAAAACCGAACATCAGGCCGAAGAATATCCCGGCGATCATGCCCACCTTGCCTGGTACCAGTTCCTGGGCGTAGACCACGATGGCCGAGAACGCCGAGGCCAGGATGAAGCCGATCACCACGCTCAGTACGCTGGTCCAGAACAGGTCGACATGGGGCAGCAACAGGGTGAACGGCGCCACTCCGAGGATCGAGAACCAGATCACCGCCTTGCGCCCGATCTTGTCGCCGATGGGACCGCCGAAGAAGGTCCCCGCCGCCACCGCTCCCAGGAACAGGAACAAGTGCAACTGCGAGCTAGCCACCGACAGGTCGAACTTCTCGATCAGGTAGAAGGTGAAGTAGCTGGTGAAGCTGGCCATGTAGAAATACTTGGAGAACACCAGCAGCCCCAGTACCACCAACGCGCTGATCACTCGTTCCCTGGACAGCCCGTGGACCGCGGCCTGGCCCTGCTTGAGCTGGTACAGGCGCAAGTGGTTGGCGTACCAGCGACTGATGGCATATAGCACCACCAGGGCGAAGAGCGCGAACAGGCCGAACCAGGCCACGTTGCCCTGGCCATAGGGGATGATGATCGCCGCTGCCAGCAGTGGGCCGAACGCGGTGCCAGCATTGCCGCCCACCTGGAAGCTCGATTGCGCCAGGCCATAGCGACCGCCAGACGCCAGCCGCGCCACCCGGGAAGCCTCCGGGTGGAAAGTCGAGGAGCCGATGCCGATCAACCCCGAAGCCAGCAGGATCAAGCCGAAGCTGCCCACCTGGGACATCATCAGGATGCCGACCAGGGTGCAGATCATTCCCGCCGGTAACAGGAACGGCTGGGGCCGACGGTCGGTGTAGTAGCCCACCCAGGGCTGCAGCAACGATGCCGTGAGCTGGAAGGTCAGGGTGATCAGGCCGACCTGGGTAAACGTCAGGCCATAGTTGGCCTTGAGCATCGGGTAGATCGCCGGCATCACCGCCTGGATCAGGTCGTTGATCAGGTGCGCCAGGGCCACCGCGCCAATGATGCGCAGGACCAGCGGGCTGCCTTGGGAAGCGGGAGAAGCCGTCGTTGCGACAGGCTGGGCATTGCTGATAGCCATAGGATTGTTTCCGTACAACGGGTGGATGCACAGGGGCAGGTGCGTCAATGTGCCACTTTTGCCGGCACTCAGGCCATCCCCTTAGCTTGCTAACGACCTGTTTCGCTCGCAATGCATCGCTGCATCTCGAGCCGCCAGTTGCGACTGGGCGATAGCAGCAAAGCGGGGATTTTGATAAGCGGTTGATAGCGTGGATATTTTTTTTAAAAAAACGCTTGACGCATGTTCGTTCTGAGCGAATAATGCGCGCCACTTGGCTACATAGCTCAGTTGGTTAGAGCATAGCATTCATAATGCTGGGGTCCGGGGTTCAAGTCCCTGTGTAGCCACCAAGTACCGAAAAACGGCTTACCGCAAGGTAGGCCGTTTTTTTATGTCCGCGAAAAAGTACCCGGGATTACGCCTCATTGATCCACAATCGCGACACCCGCATTGAGCGCCGGTGCTGCCTGGGATAGAACACCCGGGCAGTGTTCGTGAGAGCTGCGCAATCCTCACTTCTAGGGCTCGACCATGACAATAAAAACCACAGGGACTTCCCTCGCCCCCTGGCTGTTCTCGCTTCTGGCCGTGACCTGTGCCCCGGCCTTCGCCGACCAGGCCAGCGCGCCATCTTCCAACCTGCTGACCGCCGCCGTGGCCTGGCGACAGACCGCCGCCGAGTTCCAGGCGCTGTACTACCAGGGCTTCAACGTGGCCAGGATGCAACTGGACCAGGCCCTGCAACAACGCAAGGCCGGCGACCGCCCGCTGGCGATCATCAGCGATATCGACGACACCGTGCTCAGCAGCAACAGCTACTGGGGCTACCTGATCAACTCGGACAAGGAATTCTTCGATGACGCCGCCTGGGACCAGTGGGTCGCCGACAACGGCCCGGTCGCCACCCCGGGGGCCGTGGACTTCCTCAAGTACGCCCAGTCCAAGGGCGTCGAAGTGTTCTACGTCACCAGCCGCGACCAGGGCGAGAAGACCTATGAATACGCCCTGGCCAACCTGCGCCACAACCAGCTGCCGTTCGCCGACGAACAGCACCTGACGGTGTATCGCGACAGCTCCAACAAGGAACCGCGCCAGCAGGAAATCGCCAAGGACCACAACGTGGTGGTGATGCTCGGCGACAACCTCAACGACTTCAAACGCAAGTACTACGTGGCCGACGTCCAGCAGCGCAGCCAACTGATGAACGAAGACCGCGAGCAGTTCGGGCGCAAGTTCATCCTCTTCCCCAACCCCACTGACGGCCATTGGCTGAAGGCGATCTTCGGCGACTCCGAACCACCGGCCACCCCGGAGAACCGCACCAAGTTCAAGGCGGCCGCCGGAGCGAATGCCTGGCAGGAAAAGGCCGCCAAGCCTTAGGCTCCCACCCTCCACCATGGCCTTTACCGGGCCATGGTTGCGCCCTTCCCCAATCCCGCAGGCGGTAGATATGAACGCTTCCGAAACCCCGACGCCCCTGCATACCCAACGCTTGGTCCTGCGCAGTGCCGATCAAGACCAAGCCCCGGCCCTGCAGCGTTACCTCCTGGATAACCGCGAGCACCTCGCGCCCTGGGAGCCGCTGCGCGACGAGGAGTACTTCCAGCTTGCGGCGGTGGCCCAGCGGCTAGGGGACATGGCAGGCAAAGTCGCCACGCAAGAGGCCCGGCACTGGTTGCTGTTCGATCGCGACGAGCAGCACGTACTGGGGGCCTGCAACTTCACCAACATCGTGCGAGGTGCGTTCCAGGCCTGCCACCTGGGTTTTGCCCTGGCTCGACACGCCCAGGGCCGAGGCCTGATGCACGAAGCCCTGCAAGCGGCCATTGGCCATGCCTTCGATGAACTGCAACTGCATCGGATCATGGCCAACCACCGCCCCGAGAACCTGCGCAGCGCCCAACTGCTTGCGCGCCTGGGCTTCGAACAAGAAGGCCGGGCCCGCGCCTACCTGAAGATCAACGGTGAATGGGCCGACCATGTGCTGACCGCGTTGATCAACCCTCGACCGATGTAAGTCGGCCATCCATCAACAGCACCGCAACGCAAAAAAACCGCAGCGAGCTGCGGTTTTCTCAGGGTCAGTTGAACGGTTGCGGACGCGGGGTCTGCGCCGAGGATGGCGGCAGCATTGGCAGCTTGAAGTCCGGCTGGTCACCGGTCAGGGTCTCCAGAAATGCGACGATCTGGCCGACCTGCGAGGTGTCCAGCTTGCGTCCCAACTGCAAGCGGGCCATGACGTCCACCGCCTCGTCCAGGCTCCAGTAGGCGCCGTCGTGGAAGTAGGGATAGGTCAGCGCCACGTTGCGCAGGGTCGGGACCTTGAAACGCATCCGGTCGGCGTCCTTGCCGGTCAGCCCGGCGACGCCCTGGGCCGGGTTCTTGGTCACGTAGGGCTCGATCATGCCCATCTTCTGGAACGAGCTGCCGCCCACCGCCTCGCCGTTGTGGCAGGCCACGCAGCCGATGGACTTGAACAACTGGTAGCCCTTGAGCGCGGTGGGACTGATGGCCGCCTGGTCGCCCTGCAGCCAGCGGTCGAAGGGCGCGTTTGGGGTCACCAGGGTGTCTTCGAAGGCCGCGATGGCGTTGGTCACGTCATCGAACTGGATGCCATCGTCACCATAGACCCGCTTGAACGAGGCCCGGTATTGCGGGATGGAGCGCAGCACATCCACCGCCAGGTCGTGGGTGAAGCCCATCTCTCCCGGGTTGGCGATGGGGCCGCCGGCCTGCTCCTGGAGCGTGGCGGCGCGGCCGTCCCAGAACTGGGCGATGCTCAGGCCCGAGTTGAGCACCGTGGGCGAATTGATCGGCCCCTGGTGCCAGTTGTGGCCGATGGAGGTCGGCAGGTTGTCGCTGCCACCCATGCTCAGGTTGTGGCAGGAGTTGCAGGAAATGAACCCGGACTTGGACAAGCGTGGATCGAAGAACAATTGCTTGCCCAGCTCCACCTTGTCGACATCCGTGATCTTCGCCGGCTGCACCGGCTGGATCGGTTCGCTGGGCGTCGTCCCCCACGCCTGGCTCCCCCACAGCAATCCGAAAACAAGCAACCACTTACTCGTGTACATGGCGTCCTCTCATCAGGCTTTATGGTTTGCCACCAACCATGTGCCCAACGGCTGCCAGGTGCCCTGATTCAGGTCAATCGGTGCAGGTTGAAGCGCCCAGCCGGCCGGTAAAGCCCAACGACGCTTCCTGCTGCTGTACATTGCCCCCACGGACGACACCTCGATTCCCCTGCGAACGGAGCTCAACACGTGTTCTCGACCCTCCCCTCCCGCTATCGCCAGCTGGCCGGCATCGGCCTGGTCGCCGCCGCCCTGGGCCTTGCCGCCTGCCACAACCCGCCGGCATCCAGCGCCCTGCCGCCCGCCCCGGAAGTCGCCTCGGGCTACCGCACCGACATGCAGACCCGGCACGCCACCAAGCACATGGCCGCTGCCGCCAACCCGCTGGCTGCCGAGGCCGGGCGCGAAATGCTGCGCAAGGGTGGCTCGGCCATCGATGCGGCGATCGCCATGCAGGCCGTACTGACCCTGGTGGAACCGCAATCCTCGGGGATCGGCGGCGGGGCGATGATCGTGCTTTGGGATGGCAAGGCCGTGCGCACCTATGACGGCCGCGAAACCGCCCCGGCGGGCGCCACCGAGAAGCTGTTCCTGCAGGCCGACGGCAAGCCCATGCCCTTCCCCCAGGCGCAGATCGGCGGACGCTCGGTGGGCACTCCCGGGGTCTTGCGTGCCCTGGAGATGGCCCACAAGCAACACGGACGCCTGCCCTGGGCGCAACTGTTCGACCCGGCGATCCGCCTGGCCGAGCAAGGCTTCGCCATCTCGCCACGGCTGCACACCATGATCAGCAGCGACAGCGCCCTGCCGCGCTCGCCGGACATGGCCGCCTACTTCCTCAATGCCGACGGCACGCCCAAGGCCGTCGGCACCCTGCTGAAGAACCCGCAGCTGGCCGCGGTGCTCAAGCGCATCGCCCAGGAAGGCCCGGACGCGCTGTACAAGGGGCCGATCGCCGCCCAGATCGTGGCCAAGGTCCAGGGCCACGCCAACCCCGGCAGCCTGTCGCTCACCGACCTGCAGAACTACCGCGCCAAGGAACGCGCGCCACTGTGCAGCGACTACAAGCGCTGGCAGGTCTGCGGCATGCCGCCGCCCTCCTCCGGGGGCGTGGCGGTGGCGCAGATCCTCGGCACCCTGCAAGCCCTTGAGCAGCGTGATCCACGCTACGCCCTGGCCAACCTCAAGCCGCAGAAAACCCAACAGCCGGCGGGCCTGGAACCGGCGCCACAGGCGGTCCACCTGATCGCCGAGGCCGAGCGCCTGGCCTATGCCGACCGCGGCCTGTACGTGGCCGACAGCGACTTCGTGCCGGTGCCGGTGGCCGGCCTGATCGCCCCGGACTACCTGGCCAGTCGTGCCGCCCTGATCGGCGAGCGCAGCATGGGCCAGGCCGAGCCCGGCAAACCGCGGGGCATCCAGGTGGCCTATGCGCCGGACCGTTCGCCGATGCGCATCTCCACTTCCCAGGTCGTGGCGGTGGATGACCAGGGCGGCGCGGTGTCCATGACCACCACGGTGGAAGCGGCGTTCGGCTCGCACCTGATGGTCCAGGGCTTCATGCTCAACAACCAGCTGACCGATTTCTCCTTCATTCCCGAGGAGAACGGCCAGCCGGTGGCCAACCGCGTGCAGCCGGGCAAGCGCCCGCGTTCGTCCATGGCGCCGACCCTGGTCTTCGATCGCGCCAGCGGCGAGCTGCTGGCCAGCGTCGGCTCTCCCGGCGGCTCGCAGATCATCGAGTACGTGGCCAAGTCGGTGATCGGCATGCTCGACTGGAACCTCGACCCGCAAGCCGCCGTCGGCCTGCCCAACTTCGGCAGCCGCAACGGCCCCACCGAGCTGGAGCAGGGCCAGTTCAGCCCGGCGCTGAAACAGGCGTTGCAGGCCCAGGGTCACCAGGTGAATGAAATCGACATGACCAGCGGCACCCAGGCCATCGTTCGCGTGCGCGATGCGAAGGGCAAGGCGTCCTGGGCCGGTGGCGCCGACCCACGGCGTGAAGGCGAGGCGCTGGGGGACTGAAGGTTCTGCGCTGCGCCCGAGGGCTGGCCGTGAGGCTGGCCTTTTTTGTGGACCTGTATGCTGTTTTTTGCAGCGCTCTGTATCTGATCGGGCAGGAAGTTCTGCCCTAGCATCAGCGCTTGCCAACTGAGGAACAGACGATGCAGCCGATCCCCGCCGATATCACCATCCCAGGCCTGAGTGTGCATCGCCTGGGCCTTCAGGACCTGGAACTGGTGTGCGCCCACCGCCAGGCGATGTTCCTCGACGCCGGCCACCCGCCTGCCACCTTGCAGGTCATGACCGAACACTTTCGTCCCTGGCTGCATCAACGCCTGGTAGACGGTCGTTACTACGGTTTCGTGCTGCTGGAAGCCGAGCAGCCCGTGGCCAGCATCGGCCTGATGAACATCGACTGGCCGCCCCACCCGGCTCACCCTACCCAGGATCAACGCGGCTACGTGCTCAATGTCTACGTCGAGCCCAGCCACCGCCGCCGGGGCCTGGCCACGGCGCTGATGCAACTGGCGGACGCCGAGTTCCAGCAACGCGGCCTGGGTTTCGCCATCCTGCATGCCACTCGCTCCGGCCAACCCCTCTACCAGGGCCTGGGCTGGGCCGCCACCAGCGAAATGGCCAAGCCCCTGCAACCCTTCGCGTAACCACGCCCTGACCACCCTAGGTGAAATCCGCTTGTCCCTGTGCGGCGAACACCTGCATCCGCTGTTTCGCGTGAAGGCCGATGTAGGGATCAGCGACGCCCTGGAGGCGGCCATGGCGCTATGCTTGGGCGGCACACTTTCCTGGCGGAGATGGGCAAGGCACCGATGGACGACGTGCACGCCACGCTCTCTGCATGACCTGATCGTCACTCAAGCCGGCGGCCTGTACGGGTAGATCCAACGATTTGCCCGTACATCACCTGACGCACTCAGCGACTTGTTCAAGTCCCAGGACGGGACTAGGATCGCGCCATGAGAATTATTGCAGTCAGCCAGTTGAAGACCTTCTGGGAACGCTACCCGGACGCAGAACAACCCCTGCTGGCCTGGCTCGATGAAGCAAGGAATGCGCAGTGGTCCAACCCTGCGCAGATCAAGGACCAATATCGCAACGCCAGCATTCTCAAAAGCCGCAGGGTGGTCTTCAACATCAAGGGCAACGAGTATCGACTGATCGTTGCCGTGGCCTATCGTTTCGGCGCGCTCTACATCGAGTTCGTAGGTACACGCCGACAGTACGCTGCCATCGACGCTGACAGCGTAGACAGGGAGTAACCCGCATGAACATCCGCCCCATCCACACCGACCGGGACTATCGCGCAGCGCTGAAAAGCGTCTCGCCGCTGTTCGACAACGAACCACAACCGGGAACCCCTGAAGGCGATTACTTCGACGTGATGATCACCCTGATCGAAGCGTACGAAGCCAGGCAGTTCCCCATCGACCTGCCCAACCCGATCGAGGCGATCAAGTTCCGCATGGAACAATCCGGGCTGTCAGCCGCCGACCTGGTCCCCGCCATCGGCCGTACCAACCGCGTCTATGAAGTGCTCAACGGCAAGCGCGCGCTCACCTTGCCCATGATCTGGAAACTGCACCAATTGTTCGGCATTCCCGCCCAGAGCCTGATCAAGCCCATAAAGTCATCCTGAGCACCACGGCCGGGCTTGAGCTTGCCCTTAGGTAAAGGCCCAACATGCCGGCAAGCCCAACACCACCCAGGACGCTCCATGCTCACCATCGGACAAATGGCCCGCTGCCACGGCCTCACCACCAAGACCCTGCGCCACTACGACAGCATCGGCCTGTTCGCCCCCACACTCACCGGGCGCGACAACGGCTATCGCTACTACAGCCCGCAGCAGATCGCCACCCTCGGCCGGATCGTCTGGCTGCGCCAGTTGGGCATGTCCCTGGAGGACATCCGTAGCCTGGCCGACCAGGGCGGCCTGGACAGCCCGCCGGCCATGGAGCAGGCGCTGCAAGAGCAGGCGCGGCAATTGGAAAGCGAGATCGCTCGCGGCCAGAAGGTGCTGGGCCACCTGCAACGCTACCTGGCCCAACCCCCACGCCAGTTGCCCAAGGCCCAGGTGCCGGAACGGGTCTTTCTCCGCGCGCAACGGATCATCGGCATGGCCTGGCAGCAGGGCGACGCGGGCTCCATCCCCGAGTTGTGGCAACGCTTCGAACCCCGCGAGCAGGAGATCCAGCGCCTGGCCGAGCCAACGGGCACCTATGGCATCTGCCAGCCCCTGGACGACAATCAATGGCGCTACATAGCCGGCCTGCCGGTGGCCGCCGACGCGCCCCTGGTGCCGGGCATGGTGGAATTGCAAATCCCCGCCGGCCACTACGCCCGGGTAGAGCACCACGGCACCGTGCAAACCCTGCCGGAAACCTTCCGCGCCGCCTACAGCGAATGGCTGCCCGCCGCCGGGCTGCTGCCTGTGGACGCGGTGGAGTTCGAGTACAGCGGTGAACGCTTCCTGGGGCCGATGCACCCCGACAGCGTGGTGGAGTTGTATATCCCGCTCGGCGCCTGAGGCCCTGGCATCGGGGCGACCGCTGGTCACCCCCTTCGCCCCACGGCTTGCCGGTCAGCAAAAATGCATCGGATACCGCTATGCTCTGCCCCATTCCCCGAGGTAACCGAGCGCAGGACCGATGAGTTTCCAGGCAAACGTGTTGAAGCAGATCACAGGTATCCGCCATGAGTTCTCCACCATCGGCGCGACATTACCGGCCAGCCTGTTCTTCTGCTCCCAGGTGCACAGCGGCGATGTCATCGAGGCCAGCACGACGTTGCCCAGCGGGATCATCCGTGGCGACGCGGTGCTGACCCGCTCCAACCGGCCAATCGCCGTGGTCACCGCCGACTGCCTGCCGATCCTGATCAGCAGCAATGACGGCTCCTGGGTTGCGGCGGTGCATGGCGGCTGGAAGGGCCTGCACGGCGGGATCATCGCCAATGTGCTGCAACACCTGGCAGCCAAGGGGGTTGAAGCACACCAGGTGCGGGTCGCCATCGGCCCCTCGATCAAGCCTTGCTGCTACGAGGTCAGCGCCGACTTCGTCGCCCCGTTCTCGGCGGACCCGCAGCGCCCCTGGCCTGCCAGCCAGCCCCCCTGGAGCCATGAACAGCCGGCACCGCTGCTGCCATCGCAGATCACTCCGCCTTCGGCCAGCCAGCAAGGCTCCCTGTGGTTCGACCTGAGCCGCTACGCCGTGCATCTGCTGCATGCCGCTGGCGTGGCGGACGAGCAGATCGAGATCAGCCCGCTCTGCACTTATTGCTCCACCCCGAGCCTGGCCAGCTACCGGCGCCGAGGCCATCGGGGCGAGGAAAAGACCTTCCAGTATTCCTGGATCGGCCGCACGGCCACGCGCTGAGCACCAACATCGAGATGGGCTTGTCCTGCAAGCTGGGGTAACGTGGCCGCCTTTTTCAGGCCCAACCCAAGGAGTGCCCGTGTCTGACAACCTCTACGCCCCGCCCCAGGCGGACCTGGCCACCACCCTGCCGGAAGCGAAACAGCCGCCGTTCTACGTGGTATCCCGGGGCAAGTTCCTCACCCTGTTCATCCTCACCTTCGGTCTCTACCGAGTGTATTGGGCCTACAAGAACTGGAAGCAGTTCAAGCAGGAGAGCGGCGAGGAGTTGTGGCCGGTGGCCCGGGCGATCTTTGCCATCTTCTTCACCCACGCGCTGTACCGCGAGGCCGATGCCCGGCTCAAGCACAATGGCCTGGCTTTCAAGTGGGAACCGGGTGAACTGGCAACGTTGTTCGTGGTGGCATCGATTGTCCGCAACGTCCTGGACAGCCTGGCGCGCAACAACGTCGGTTTTCCGCAGGTGGATATCGCCAACCTGCTGATGCTGCCCGTGCTGGCCTGGATCACCTGGCTGGGCCAGCGCGGCTTGAACGCTGCGGCTGGCGACCTGCATGGCCAGAGCAACGCCCGCTTCACACCGATCAACTACCTGTTCATGGTGCTCGGGACGGCGCTGCTGGTGGTGGTCTGCCTGGGGATGGTGGTCATGGCCCGCTGAACTCAGGCGCTGACGTAGACCCAGGCCTGGATGCCGGAAGACAGGGTCACGCTGACTCGCTTGTAGTCCGAGACTTCATAGCGGTCGGCGGCCGCCAGTTCCTCGGCAGTGATGCGAAACACCATGCCGGGGATCGGTGCGCTGTCCGCTGTCCCCGGACGCAGGATCGGGTGATGGGTCTTGCCGCTACTGGCCAGCACTTGCGGGTCGGTGATTTCCACCCAGTGCTGGTCGTAACCGAGCATGGCGTCATGGCGACCCTCCAGTTCGCGGCCGAAGTTGGCCAGTTGCACGGCCTTGTCCTGCAGGGTGCCGTAGGAAAAAAGATAAACCGATGCTGGACTCATCCGTAGTGTCCCGATCAAGGTTGTGATCCGCTTCAGCGGGTGATTTTCAACGCCTGCCGCTCGCCGTGCCGTTGCAAGGCCAGCTCGATCAGCCGGCTGACCAGTTCGCTGTAGCTCATGCCCGCGGCCTGCCACAGCTTGGGATACATGCTGATGCGCGTGAACCCCGGCAAGGAGTTGATCTCGTTGATCAACACCTGGCCACTGTCGGTGAGAAACACATCGACCCGCGCCAGCCCGGAACAACCCAACACCTGGAAGGCCTCGATGGCCAGGGCGCGAATCCGCTCGCTGGCTTCATGGCCGATGGCCGCCGGCACCACCACCTGGGCCGCCTGCTCGTCGATGTACTTGCTGTCATAGGAGTAGAAACCGCTGCCGACCACGATCTCGCCACAGCCACTGGCGATGGGCTGGTCGTTGCCCAGTACCGCGCACTCGATCTCCCGGCCACGCACCGCCGACTCCACCAGCACCTTGTGGTCGAACCCCAGGGCCAGCTCTACCGCGGCCTGGTACTGGGCCTCGTCCTCGACCTTGCTCACCCCCACCGACGAGCCCTGGTTGGCCGGCTTGACGAACAACGGCAGGCCAAGCGCCGCCCGGACCTGGGCAAAGTCATGGCGCCCCCGGTTGGCACGGGTCAGGGTGACGAAGGGCGTCACCGCAAGGCCGGCATCGCGCAACAGGCGCTTGCTGATGTCCTTGTCCATGCACACCGCCGAGCCCAGCACGTCGGAGCCGACGAAGGGCAAGTCGGCCATGCGCAACAGGCCCTGCAGGCAACCGTCTTCGCCCAGGGTGCCGTGGACGATGGGGAAGATCACATCGACATGTCCCAACAGCTCCCGGCCGGAGGTCTCCACCAGTTGCCCGCTGGCCTTGCCCGGCACCACCGCCAGCTCGCGGTTGGACTGGTTGAGGGCGATCAGCGCCGGGTTCTCCTGGTTGATCAGGAAGTTCGAGGTGTCGTTGAGGTGCCAGTGGCCCTGCTTGTCGATACCGATCAGCACCGGTTCGAAACGCGAGCGGTCCAGGGCATCGACGATGTTGCGTGCCGATTGCAGCGACACTTCATGCTCGGCCGAACGGCCACCAAAGATAATCCCGACCCGCAGCTTGCTCATGAATGGCTTCCGTCTTGAAAGAAGATTCCCGGCCTCAGCTCGGGCTGTAGCGCAGGTGGATCAGCGCCACCCGCTCCTGTTGCTTGTCCCTGCGTTCCTCGATGGCGTAGGGCACGAACCCCAGCTTCGGATAGAACAACAACCCTGCCACATTGCTGTTGAAGCAGGACAGGGTCACATCGCTGGCCTGGTGCCGGCTGCGGGCCAGATAGATCATCTGCCCGATCAATTGCGCACCCAGCCCGACGCCGCGCACATCCGGATCGACGATCACGTTGCCGATGGAGCAGGGGCCACCCTGCTCCCAGCGATAGAAATTGGCGAACCCCACTACCCGCCCCTCACGCTCGATCACCGTGGAGTCGCTGCGCCGGGCGATGGCGTCGCGCAACTGTTCAGGGGTCAAGGGCCAGGTGGCGGCGGGAAAAAAGAAGAACAGCTCCTGGGCATTGCGCACAAAGCTGCAGATACGCGGGATATCGGCGTCCACTGCCGGGCGGAAGGTCACTGCCATGTTCGGTCTCCTGCGGGACGTAGCGTCCTGGTCGAGGTTCGCGTCATGGGGCCCAAACGCTGCCGCATGAGCCTGTAGCGAGGAGGTGGAAACTACTCCACTCATTGCGCCCAGGCAACCACCGAGCGGGCCGCCAGCTATGCTCAATTAACGGGCTGCCACGTCGTGGGAGGGCAATCATGCAAGGCTACCTGGTGACCTTCTTCACCCAGCAGAACCGGCGTTACCACGGCCGGATGCTCGGCGACTGGATCATCGACCTGGCCCGTGAAATGGGCTTGCAGGGCGCCACCCTTTCCAGCGCCGTCGAAGGATTCGGCCATTCCCGGCAACTGCATTCGGTGCATTTTTTCGACCTGGCCGACCAGCCCCTGGAAATCCGCCTGGCCATCGGCGAAGCAGAGGCCCGGCAACTGTTCGAACGCCTGGCCCGGGAAGACTTCGCGCTGTTCTACACCAAGGTCCCCATCGAGTTCGGCCACCTGGGCCTGCAGGCATTACTCGACAGCGCGTGATGGACCGGGCAAGACAGCCGGTACGGCCTCGGGTTAACGTGCCGGCTTCAGCTACCTGCTCCTGGATTGCCCCATGGCCGGACCGATCATCACCGACTGGGTTCACCGCGCACCGCCCGCCCAGGGCCTGGAGCGCATCGAGGCCTACTTCGCTGGCCATGGCTACGACATGCATCGCCACGACACCTACGCCATCGGCCGCACCCTGCACGGGGTACAGAGCTTCCAGTACCGCGGCGGCTGGCGCCATAGCCTGCCGGGCGGAACCATGGTCCTGCACCCCGACGAAGCCCACGATGGCGAGGCCGGGACCCAGGATGGCTTTCACTACCGCATGCTGTACATCGAGCCGGCGTTGATCCAGCAGATCCTCGGCGGCCAGCCCCTGCCCTTCATCGCAGGCGGCCTGTCCGCCGACCCACGCCTGTTCGCCGCCCCCCAGGCACTGCTGCGCAATGTCCAGAGCCCCCTGGACCCACTGGAGCAACAAGACGCCCTGTTCGACCTGGCCCATGCGCTCAACCGGGTATCCGGGGTCGCGGCGCCCCGGCAGCGCTTCGACTACCAGGCCGCCGAACGCGCCCGGGAATACATCCACAGTGCCCTGGACCGCCCCCTGACCCTCGACGAGCTGGCCACCCACAGCCAGCGCGATCGCTGGAGCCTGTCCCGGGATTTTCGCCTGCTGTTCGGCACCAGCCCCTATCGTTACCTGAGCATGCGTCGCCTGGACCTGGTACGGGCGCTGCTGGTGCAGGGCCAGCCCCTGGCCAGCGCGGCGCTGGCTGCCGGCTTCGCCGACCAGAGCCACATGACCCGCCAGTTCCGCCAGGCCTATGGCCTGCCGCCGGCACGCTGGCTGAAGATGCTCGGTCGCTGAGCCACGCACAATCGTTCAAGAATCCACAGCCGGTGGTCGCCTACCCTGGGCGCTCATTCACCAACGATATGGAGTCCCCATGGACAATCCCGCCGGCAGCACCGCGCAACGCCCCTACCAGAGCATCAACTTCGCCCAGAAGCTCGGCCTGTTCAGCGAACAGTGGACCCCCAAGGTGATCGCCGAGATGAACGACTACCAGTTCAAGATCTCCAGGCTGCAAGGCGAATTCGTCTGGCACTCCCACGCCGAGACCGACGAAACCTTCATCGTCCTCGACGGCCTGCTGCACATCGACTTCCGTGACGGCCGGGTGTCCATCGCCAGCGGCGAGATGTTCGTCGTGCCCCGGGGCGTGGAGCACAAGCCCTGGTCGGAACAGGAGGTCAAGCTGCTGCTGATCGAACCCCGTGGCGTACTCAATACCGGTGACCAGGGCGGCGCACGCACCGCCTTGAACGACGTCTGGATCTGACCCAGCCCGACAGCCGGCCAGGGGAATCAATGCCGTGCTGTCGGAGTCAGAGCTGCGGTAGGCCGGCGATCGACTAGCCTTGAACGTTTGCCGGAGCGACGAAAAACCTGCGCCGCTCCTCAAACCACAGGTAAAGTGACGTTCCTGTTCTTTTCCGTGCGATGGCGCGATTGCAGGGACCGCAACCTGGTCCCGGTGCTCGATGACGCCCATGGCGCATCCACCTACCGCAGCGCCTCCCGGACCCCTGAATGCCCCAACCGCATCAAGACACTGCCGTTCCCCCCCTGCTCCAGGACCTGCGCGCCGGCACCGCGACCCTGCACCTGGCCCTGGAACAACGCTTGCCCTTTTTCTCCGAACAACTAGATGCAGCCTGGTACCAACGCCTGATCCAGGCCTACTACGGGTTCTACCGGCCCCTGGAGGCGGCCCTGGAGCAAGGCGGGCTGATTCCGGCCGGTTATGAGCCGCAACTGCGGCGCAAGACTCCAGCGCTGCACGGCGACTTGCTGGCCCTGGGCCTGAGCCAGGCCGAGATCGACCACCTGCCACGCTGCCCGGCGCTGCCCCGACTGGACACTCCGGGTGCCTGCGTGGGCACGCTCTACGTGCTGGAAGGCGCGACCCTGGGCGGGCAGATCCTGCGCCGCGAAATGGCCCGGCGCCTGGCGCTGGATGCCGGCAACGGCGGGGCCTTCCTCGACGTCTACGGCGCCCTCACCGGCCGGCGCTGGAAGGATTTCCTCGGCTACCTGGGCCGCATGCCCAGCCACACCAGCGCCCGCCGGCAAGTGGTCGGCGCCGCGCAATCCACATTTGCCTGTTTCGAGCACTGGCTCGACAACCGCGAGGTGCTGCTATGACCCCCCAGGATTCCCAGGCCTTCGAGCAGTTGCTGGCCAATTGCGCCAACGAACCCATCCGCTCCCCGGGCGCGATCCAGCCCCATGGCGTCCTGCTGACCCTGGACGAGCCAGGGCTGCGCATCCGCCAGGTCAGCGCCAACGTCGAGACCCTGCTGGGCCAGCGCGCCGAGCAGGTCCTCGAACAGCCACTGGACAGCCTCCTGGGCACCGAACACACCCAGAGCCTTGGCCAGCTGCTGCAACTGGAGCGCTTGCTCGATGCCCCGCCGCTGTACCTGGAGCTCCATGGCAGGCGCTTCGAAGCCTTGCTGCACCGGCACCAGGGCGTACTGATCCTGGAACTGGAACTGCAGCTCGACCAGCCCCAGCCCCCGGAACTCAAGCCGCGCACCGACACCCTCGGGCGCCTGCTGCGCCGCCTGCAGACCGCCAAGACCCTGCAGGAGCTGTACGCCATCAGCGTCAGCGAGATCCAGGCCATGACCGGCTACGACCGGGTGCTGATCTATCGCTTCGAAGAAGAGGGCCATGGCCAGGTGATCGCCGAGGCCACGCGGCCGACCATGGAAGTGTTCAACGGCCTGTTCTTCCCCGCCTCGGACATTCCCCAACAGGCCCGCGAGCTGTACCGCAGCAACTGGCTGCGGATCATCCCCGATGCCGACTACCAACCGGTGCCGCTGGTGCCGACCTTGCGCCCGGACAACGGCCAGGCCCTGGACCTGAGCTTCGCCACCCTGCGCAGCGTGTCGCCGATCCACTGCCAGTACATGAAGAACATGGGCGTGCTGTCGTCCATGAGCATCTCCTTGCTCAAGGACGATCAGCTCTGGGGCCTGATCAGTTGCGGCAACCGCCAGCCACTGCTGGTCCCCCACGAGTTGCGCATCGCCTGCCAGACCATCGGCCAGGTACTGTCATTGCAAATCAGCGCCATGGAAGCCCTGGAGGCCAGCCGCCAGCGCGAGGAAAAGCTCGCCACCCTGGCCAGCCTCAACCAGGCCATGGCACTCGCATGCGGCAGCGTGTTCGAGGGCCTGGCCCAGGAGCCCGGGCAATTGCTGGAACTGACCCGGGCCAGCGGCGTGGCGATCATCGAGGATCGCCAGTTGCACTGCTTCGGCAACTGCCCGGGGGAAGCCGAAATCCGCGCCCTGCACCACTGGTTGCAAGAATCCGGGCAGCCGGTATTCGCCACTCACCACCTGGCCAGCGTCTACCCGCCGGCGGCCAGTTATCAACAGGTGGCCAGCGGTGTCCTGGCCATGAGCCTGCCCAAGCCTGTGGATAACGGCGTGCTGTGGTTCCGGCCCGAGGTGAAGGAAAACATCAACTGGAGCGGCAATCCGCAAAAGCCCCTGGACCTGGAGAACTCCGACGCCGGCCTGCGCCTGCGACCGCGCACTTCGTTCGAGATCTGGAAGGTGGAAATGGCCGGGATCTCCAACAAGTGGAGCCACGGCGACCGCTTCGCCGCCAACGACCTGCGCCGCTCGGCCCTGGAGCACGACCTGGCGCGCCAGGTGCTACGCGAACAACAGGCAGTGCGCGCCCGGGACGAGCTGGTGGCGGTGGTGTCCCACGACCTGCGCAACCCCATGACCGTGATCTCCATGCTCTGCGGCATGATGCAGAAGGCCTTCAGCTCCGACGGCCCGCACACCTCGCGGCGCATCTCCTCGGCCATCGACACCATGCAACAGGCCGCCAGCCGCATGAACATCCTGCTGGAGGACCTGCTGGACACCTCGAAGATCGAGGCCGGGCGCTACCGCATCGCTCCCCAGCCGCTGGATGTCGCGCAGATCTTCGAAGAAGCCTATTCGCTGCTGGCGCCCCTGGCCCTGGACAAGTCCATCGATATCAGTTTCCACGCCGAACCGGACCTGACCATCCACGCCGACCCCGAGCGGCTGTTCCAGGTGCTGTCGAACCTGGTGGGCAACGCCATCAAGTTCACCCCCAAGCAAGGCAAAGTCGGGGTGGTGGCGATGTCCGACGGCGAGCAGATCGTATTCAGCGTCCGCGACTCGGGGGAAGGCATCCCCGCCGACCAGCTGCCGTTCATCTTCGACCGCTACTGGACCATGAAGGAAGGCAACCCCAATGGCACCGGCCTGGGGCTGTACATCACCCAGGGTATCGTCCAGGCCCACGGCGGCACGATCCGGGCCTACAGCGAGGTGGGCAAGGGCAGCGAGTTCCGTTTCAGCGTGCCCCGGGCCTGACCCTCATTCGGCGCCGTGGGCCACCAGCCAGTCATGGAACAGCTGGCCACTGGCCGACAGGCGCCGGTTACGCAGGTGCACCAGGAAATCCGCCTGGCCGGTATGGAAGGCCCAGTCGCCCACCCGCAGCAACTCGCCCTGGGCCACCCCGTCGCGGGCCATGAAATCCCAGCCCAGGCCCACCCCCAGCCCCTGCTGCACGGCGCTGAACATCAAGGTCAGCTGATTGAAGCCCAAGGCCCCCGGCGGCGCGCTGTAGTCCAGGCCGAAGTGACGGAACCAGTCCCGCCAGTCGATGCAGTTCCAGGCCGAGGCGTCCAGCTGGATCAGCGGCAAGGCCGCCAATTGTCCAAGCTCGCTGACCAGCGGCAACTCCAGGCGCCGGCTGGCGATGGGATAGACGATCTCGGCGAACAGCGGCGTGGCCGCCAGGGACGACCAGTGCCCCGGCCCGTAGAGAATGCCGAAGTCATGCTCGGCCACGCTGGACTCGTCCATGTCGTTGTTGGCGTGGATGCTCACGGTGATCCCCGGATGCTGCTTGTTGAATGCCAGCAAGCGCGGGAACAGCCAGAACTGCGCCACCGCATGGGTGCATTGCACGGTGATGGTGTTGGCATCGCGTCCGGCCCGCAGGCGCGTGACGCTGCGCAGCAAGGCTTCGAGCTGGGTGCTGACCTGGGCGAACAGCGCCGCGCCGCTGGCGGTGAGCTTCACCCCCCGGGCCTGGCGCTCGAACAGCTCGGTCTTGAGCGACAGCTCCAGGCTGCGGATCTGCTTGCTCACCGCGCTCTGGGTCAGGCACAGCTCGGTGGCGGCCCGGGTGAAGCTGGCGTTGCGGCCCACCGCTTCGAAGGTCACCAGGGTTTCCAGTGGCGGCAAGTGCCGGGCGAAGCGACTCATCAGGTATTCCCCAGGAGAATAGGTAGGTGCCTATATATCCTTTGTCCATCCGGTCAGCAATGACTAGCCTGCGCACCTTGATGAATCGTTGCGAGTGTGTGCATGAAACGCGGAGTTGCTTATGCGGTCCTGGCCGGTTCGGTCTGGGGTCTGGCCATTGTGGTGCCCAGCCTGTTGCCGGAGTTCAGCCCGCTGATGCTCAGCTGTGCCCGCTTCACCCTGTATGGCGCATTCTCCCTGATCCTGGCTGCGCCCCAGGCACGCGAGCTGCTGCAGCGCTTGACCTGGAACGACGCACTGCTGCTGGTGAAGCTGGCACTGACCGGCAACCTGATCTATTTCATGCTGCTGGCCAGCGCCATCCAGTGGGCCGGGGTGGCCAGTACCGCGCTGATCGTCGGCCTCTTGCCCCTGACCATCACCCTGGCCGGGCGCGGGGATGCCGACGCGGTGCCGTTGCGGCGCCTGCGCTGGCCGCTGTTGCTGGTGTTCGGCGGGATCTGCTGCATCAACCTCGACACCCTGCTCACCGCCCAGGGCGATTCGCCGGAGCTGGGCCAGCGGGCCCTGGGCCTGCTGTGTGCCTTCGGTGCGCTGCTGTGCTGGACCTGGTTCGCCAAGGACAACGCTCGCTATCTCAAGCGCAGCCGCTTCGACAGCGGCCAGTGGTCGAGCCTGTGGGGCATCACCACCGGCCTGATGAGCGCCTTGGTCTGGCTGCTGGCCCAGGGCCTGGAGTGGCCGGGCACGCGGAGCGACGCCAGCGACCAGCGCTGGATGCTGTTCTGGGGCCTGAGCCTGTGCAGCGCGGTGCTCGGCTCGTGGTTCGGCAATCGCATGTGGAATGCCTCGACCCGGCGCCTGCCACTGACCCTGAGCGGCCAGTTGATCGTGTTCGAGACCCTGTTCGCCCTGCTCTACGGCTTCATCTGCCTGCAGCACCTGCCGAGCTTGTTGCAAGCCAGCGCGGCGTTGTCGTTGCTGGCCGGCGTGCTCTGGGCGGTGCGCCGGCACCTGCCCCAGGCTCACTAAGGGCCTCAGCCCGAGGCCGCAGAACAACCCGGCAGCGCCACCGGGGAGCGGGGCAGGCGCAGGGCCAGCAAGGCGCCCAATAACGCCAACAGGGCACTGGCGGCGGTGGCCAGCTCAATGCCCTGGGCCTGATTGCCCACCGGGCCCAGGGTGTTGGCCAGGGACACCAGCAAGGCCAGGCCCAGGGCGCCGCCGATCTGCTGGCTGGTGGAGGCCACGCCCGCCGCCACGCCCTGCTCGGTCGCGGCAATGCCCTGCCCCGCCGAGATCCACATGGTGTTCCAGGTCATGCCCTGGCCGATGCTCATGATCACGATCCCCGGTAACAGGCCGACAAAACCGCTGCTGCCCGGTAGCGCCAGGTAGATCATGCCGATGCCCAGGGCCCCGGCCAGCAAGCCGCAGACCAGGACCGCCCGCAGGCTGGCGCGCCGCAGCGCCCGCTCGCCCAGCCAGATGCCCAGGGTGCAGAGCACCGTCGAGGGCAGGAAGGCCAGGCCGCAGTGCAACACACTGAACTGGTAGACCTGCTGGAAGTACAGGCTGAGGAAGTAGTACTGCACGCCGAAGCTGCTCATGAACAACGCGGTGATCAGCATCGCCATGCGCAGTTGTGGATAACCCAGCAGGCGCAGGGGCATCAACGGGTCGCGCCCGAGGTGCTCGATGCGCAGGAACCACCCGAGCAAGGCCAGCGCCAGCAGCAGGCAGGCCAGGGTCGCCGGCGCGGCCCAGCCCCACTCCGGCCCCTGGACGATGGCGAACACCAGCAAGCTGCCCCCCAGGGTCACGCTCAAGGCGCCCGGCAGGTCGAACTGGCGCCCGCGCTGGCGTGGCGGATCGGCGGGAATCCAGCGCCGGGCCAGCCATGCACACGCACCGGCCAAGGGCACGTTGACCAGGAACACCGCCGCCCAGCCCCAGTACTGGGTCAGCACGCCCCCCAGCAGCGCCCCCAGGGCCAACCCCGCCGCCGACGCCGCACTCCACACCGCGAAGGCACGGTTACGCGCCGGGCCTTCGGCGTAGTAGGTATTGATCAAGGCCAGGGTCGCGGGGAACAGCATCGCGCCCCCCACGCCCTGCACCGCTCGCGCCAGCACCAGCAACAAGGCGCTGCCCCCCAGGCCCCCGGCCAGGGACGCCAGGGCATAGAGCCCCTGGCCGACGATGTAGAAACGCCGCTTGCCCAACAGGTCCGCCGCCCGGCCGCCCAGCAGCAGGAAGCCGCCGAAGGTCACGCTGTAGGCACTGACCACCCATTGCAGTTGCTGGGCGGAAAAGCCCAGGCGCTGGCCGATCTCCGGCAAGGCAACGAAGACGATGGTGGCGTCCAGGGCAATGATCAGTTGGGCCGTGGCCAGCAACGGCAGCATCCAGCTCGACGGCTTGGCTAGTGGGTTCGCGGACATCGCGGGACTCCTCGGATGAAATGGCGGCGGCCAGTTTCATCGATGCGTTTTAAATGATAAACAAGCCATTCTTTCTTTCAGTAATGACTTTAATCATGGATCTGAACGCCCTGCGCCTGCTGGTCCGAGTGGCCGAAACCCGCAGCTTCACCCGCGCCGCCGGGGACCTGGGGCTGACCCAGTCCGGCCTGTCCCGGGCCATCTCGCGCCTGGAGCAACAGTTGGGCGTGCGCCTGCTGCAACGCAACACCCGCAGCGTCAGCCTGACCCCGGACGGCCAGATGCTGGTAGAGCGTGCCGGGCCGCTGCTGGCGGAACTGGTCCAGACCGAGAGCCTGCTGTTGGAACGCCGCGACTCACCCACCGGCGTGCTGAAGATCAGCACACCCTCACTGTTCGGACGCAAAGTGGTGATGCCGGTGATCGGCGGCCTGACCGAGCGTTATCCGGCCTTGAGCATCGAGGCGGTGATGACCGACCGGATCGTGGATATCGTCGACGAAGGCTTCGATGCCGTGCTGCGCACCGGAACCATCCAGGACCAGCGCCTGATCGCCCGCCCCCTGGCGCCGCTGCGCTGGGTCACGGTGGCGGCGCCGGCCTACCTGGAACGCCACGGCACGCCTCGGGACCTGGCCGAGTTGCAGCGTCACAACTGCCTGACCGTGCGCAACCTGCGCAGCGGCCGGCTGGTTGAATGGCAATTCATGGACCAGGGCAAGCCCCTGGACCTGGCGGTCACGGGACGTTTGATCTTCGATATCGGCGACGCCCTGGTGGACGCCGTGCTGGGTGGTTTCGGCATCGCCCAACTGATGGAGTTCGCCGTGCGCAAGGCCCTGGACGACGGGCGCCTGCGGCCCATTCTCCAGGCATACGACGGGCGCAGCCGCGAGCTGTCGCTGGTCTACCCGCCCTCGCGCCAGTGCTCGGCAAAACTCACCACGTTCGCCGCGGCCCTGGGCCAGGTGAGCTGGTAAGGCACGTCAGCCCTCACCCGGCGCATCCTGGGTCACACTGAGCAAGCGCGGCTGGGCGATCCGCAGGTAGTCCTCGGTGGCCAGCACCATGGACGCATCCAGGCGCCCGGCATTGAAGGCGATTTGTTCATAGCGCGAGGTCAGCTGCGGATCGACGATCAACGCGATCCGTGGATCGAAGCTCAGCGGTGGAATGGCTCCGATCACGCAGCCCGTCAGTTCCCGGGCCAACTCCGGCGCCACGAGCTGGGCTTTCTTGCCTCCCAGGGCCGCGCCGACTTTCTTCATGTCCAGTTTCTGGTCCCCGGACAGGATCACCAGGGCGTAGGCATCGCCACCGCCCTTGAGGCCGCACAGCATGGCCTTGGCCCCCTGGCCCGGCTCGGTGTCGCGAATCTCGGCGACCCGCGCCGACTGCCCTTCGGCCGGATGCTCGATCACCCGGTAACGGGCCTGGCGACTGTCCAACAGCGCCACCAGGCGTTGGAACACCTCGTGCATGCAACCTCCTGTTCAGGCCTCGCCGGCCAAGGGCAACTGGCGCCCGTCGATACCCTGGCCAATGGTCAGGAAATGCCCACCGGCCACATGGTGCAAGGTGCGCAGCCGGTCATGGCCGTCGAAATGCCAACGCCCCTCGCTGAACACCCGCGAGTCGGCCTGGGCGGCAATCACTTCGCCGAGGAACAAATCGTATTGCTGGTGGTTGTGGGGCTCGGGCAGCAACCGGCACTCCAGCCAGGCCACGCAACCTTCCAGCAACGGCGCGGCAAGGGCCTGGCCGGCGAAGGTGGCCAGGCCGTAGGCGCTGAATTTGTCGCGACCGCCCTGGTGCAGTTCCAGCCCGGAGCTGTTGCCCAGGCTCTGGGTGATGTCGACCTGCTCCACGCAGGGCACGTTGAGCACGAAGCTGCCGGAGGCCTCCAGCAGTTGCCGGGTCCAGGTGGTCTTGTCGAGCACCACCGCGACCTTCGGCGGTTGGAAATCCAGGGGCATGGCCCAGGCGGCGGCCATGAGGTTGCGCTGCCCTTCATGGGCGGCGCTGACCAGCACGGTGGGACCGTGATTGAGCAGACGATAGGCCTTGTCCAGGGGGACCGAACGACGAAATGCGGGCATGGCAGGCTCCTGAAAAAAAGCGATTGTAGCGCCACTCCCTGGCGGTGCAGATGGGTCGATTGGAAGGATTTCCTGGATTATCCGTCCAGCGCTCGGCGGCTTATCCACAATGCCCCGGAGACTAGACTCATCCTTCATTTCACTACTTGAAGGATGCGCACCATGGCTGACCATTCCCTGAACGACAAAGTCGTGCTGATCGCCGGCGGCGTGAAGAACCTCGGCGGCCTGATCGCTCGTGACCTCGCCCGCCACGGCGCCCGGGCCGTGGCCGTGCACTACAACAGCGATGCCAGCGCCGCCGATGCCCGGACGACCCTGGCCGCCCTCCAGGAGCTGGGAGTCGAGGCCCAGGCCTGGCAGGCCGACCTGACCCGCGCCGGTGCCGTGGAGCGCCTGTTCGACGAGGTCAAGGCACGCTTCGGCAAGATCGATATCGCCATCAACACCGTGGGCAAGGTGCTGAAGAAACCCATCGTCGAGATCAGTGAAGAGGAGTACGACCAGATGTTCGCGGTCAATGCCAAGAGCGCATTCTTCTTCATCAAGGAGGCCGGCAAGCACCTGGAGGACAATGGCAAATTGGTGACCCTGGTGACTTCGTTGCTGGGTGCGTTCACGCCGTTCTATGCCGCCTATGGCGGCGCCAAGGCGCCGGTGGAGCACTTCACCCGGGCGGCGGCCAAGGAGTTCGGCGCCCGGGGCATATCGGTCACTGCCGTGGGTCCGGGGCCGATGGACACGCCGTTCTTCTACCCGGCCGAAGGCGCCGATGCCGTTGCCTATCACAAGAGCGCCGCGGCGCTGTCGCCGTCGAGCAAGACCGGCCTGACCGACATCGAGGACGTGGTGCCCTTCATCCGCCACCTGGTGACCGAGGGCTGGTGGATCACCGGCCAGACCTTACTGATCAACGGCGGCTACACCACCAAGTAATCCTCGCGTCCAAGGGGTACATTGGCCTGCCGGACCGGCGCCACGGTCCATTCCCCCCAGGCATGCCCGCGAACCAGGACAGTTGCGACGATGGATAAACTTGAGCAGTACCGGGTGTTCATCCAGGTGGCCGACATGGGCAGCTTCATCAAGGCCGCCCATGTCCTGGAGTTGCCCAGGGCCACGGTGTCCTCGGCGGTGCAGCAGTTGGAGACCGGCCTCGGCACAAGGCTGCTGCACCGTACCACCCGCCAGGTGCAACTGACCGCCGACGGCGCCATCCTGCTAGAGCGGGCACGGCGCCTGCTGGCCGACGCGGCGGAGCTCAACCAGCTGTTCCAGCATCGCCAGGTGGATGTCAGCGGTCGCCTGAACATCGATGTGCCCAGCCGCATCGCCCGGCGCCTGATCGTGCCCGCCCTGCCGCAGTGGCTGGCTCAATACCCCGGCTTGCAACTGGCCCTGGGCGCTTGCGATCGCAGCATCGACCTGGTGCAGGAAGGCGTCGATTGCGCGATCCGCGTCGGCAGCCTGGCCGACAGCAGCCTGGTCGCCCGTCCCCTGGGCCAGCTGGGGTTGATCAACTGCGCCAGCCCCGCCTACCTCGCCGCCCATGGTGAACCCCACGGCCCCCAGGACCTGCAGCACGGCCAGTGGATGATCGGTTATGCCTCACCGGACACCGGTCGCGAGCAACCCTGGGAATACCTGCTCGAAGGCCGCGAGCACCTGATGAGCCTGCCCAGCCGGGTGATCGTCAACAACGTGGAAAACTACATCGCCTGCTGCCGCCAGGGGCTGGGCCTGATCCAGGTACCGCGCTTCGATGTACAGCACCTGCTGGACCGTGGCGAGCTGGTGCAAGTGCTGCACGGGCTACCAGTGGCACCGATGGATATCTGCGCGCTGTATCCCGACCGGCGCCATCGCTCGCGCCGCCTCAATGTGTTCATCGAATGGTTCGCCGAGCTGATTCGCCCGCACCTGGAGCCATGAGCGCCAGGCTTGCCCGAGGGCGGCGAATCATGAGATGAAAGCGCCCCCAGAGGAAGGAGGTACCCGGACCATGGCACACCTGCGGATCGCTGCTCCACAGCTCGACGACCTGGACGACCTGCTGGCCTTCGAAGAGCAGAACCGCGCGTTCTTCGAAGCCTCGATCAACGCCAGGCCGCCCGGCTACTACTGCCGCGAGGGCGTCGCCGAGGCGATCGTCCAGGCGCGGCAAGAAGCCGAGGCGGACCGTGGCTACCAGTTCCTGATTCGCCAGGACGGCTTGCTGGTGGGGCGGGTCAACTTGCACCGGGTGCAGCGGCCCTACTTCAATTGCGCCGAGCTGGGTTATCGGGTGGGTGAACGCTTCATCGGGCGCGGGATCGCCAGGGCGGCGGTCGCCCAGGTACTGCAACGGGCGTTCGGCGAGCTGGGCCTGAGCCGCCTCGAGGCCAACGCCCGGCCAGAGAACATCGGTTCGGTACGCGTACTCGAAGCGTCCGGCTTTTCCCGCTACGGCCATTCACGCCGCAGCTTCCAGTTGCACGGGCAGTGGTTCGATCGCTTGCACTACGAATGTCACTCTCCGCAGCTGGGCTGACCTGGCAAGCGCCCGCCACACGGACGAGCGCCCCTGGCGAAAGGCGACTCAGGTCGACAACTGGTTGGCGAACTGCCCCACCGCGCTGACCACCTTCTGGGCACCGTCCTGGATCTCGACGATCACCGTGCCCGCTTCCGCCGCCAGGGCCAGGCCCTGCTCGGCCCGTTGCTTGCCCTCGACCATCAGCTCCACCGCGGCACGGGCCATGTCCTGGTTCTGGCGCACCACGCCGACGATCTCGTCGGTAGCGTTGCTGGTGCGCGAAGCCAGCTGCCGGACTTCGTCGGCCACCACCGCGAACCCTCGGCCCTGCTCACCGGCCCGCGCCGCCTCGATGGCGGCGTTGAGCGCCAGCAGGTTGGTCTGCTCGGCGATGCCGCTGATGGTCTTGACGATGCTGGCGATCACCAGGGATTGCTCGCTCAGGGCCTCGATACCGTTACCGGCATCCTGCATGTGCTTGGCCAGCTCCTGCATCACCGTCACCGCCTCGGTGACCACCGCGGTGCCGCGCTGGGCGCTGCTGTCGGTTTGCAACGAGGTGTTGTAGGCGATGCTCGCTGCCTCGGCCACCGCCAGTTCCTGGTTCACCTGGTCGGTGATCACGGTGGCGAACTTCACCACCTTGTAGAGTTTGTTGTTGGCGTCCATCACCGGGTTGTAGGAGGCCTCCAGCCAGACCACCCGGCCATGGGCGTCGACTCGCTTGAAGCGCTCGGCGATGAACTCACCGGAGTTCAAGCGCCGCCAGAACTCCTGGTAGGCCGGGCTGTTGTACTCCTCGGGCTCGCAGAAGATGCGGTGATGCTTGCCCTGGATCTGCGCCAGGCTGTAGCCCATGCTCGACAGGAAACGCTCGTTGGCGCTCAGGACGTTGCCGTTGAGGTCGAACTCGATCACTGCGGTGGAACGCACCAGGGCGCCGATCAGGTTCTCGTGCTCGCGGGATGCCTCGATGGTGCGGGTCAGGTCGCTGGAGAAAATCGCGAAGTACTTGATCCGTCCCTCGGAATCGCGCACTGGCTGGGAGATAGAACGCAACCAGGCTTCCTGGCCATTGCCGCGCAGCAGGCGCACGGCTCCGGCAAAGTGTTCGCCCCGGGTCAGGGTGTTCTTGAAGCGCAGATGGAATTCATCCTGCTTGACGTGGGCCGGGACGATGTCTTCCAGAGGACGTCCCACCAGGTCGCCGCTCTTGTAGAGCATCTCCTGGGCGAAGTTGTGATTGACCGATTGAATCCGTCCATCGGCGTCCAAGGTGATCACGAGCATCTCGCTTTCAAGGCTTTCCTTCACTTGCTGAAGGCTCGACAGTTCTTCTCGAAGAGTCGCCAACTCTTGCTTAAAGCGTTTATTGAACATGGGGATGCACCGGGGGGACTGAAAAATAGGCTGCGTTGAGCCTAACATCGGCCCTGAAATACATTTCTTAATAGCCGCCTGAAGTTGTCCGACAAAAATAATTCAATGGGCGCCCGGGCCCCATAAAACGGGGCTTTAGCCGGGGATTGTGCGTCCCCCGGCAACGGGTATAGTGCGATCTCGCGAAATTCACTGGCGATCAACGGAGTTGGATCATGGATGCATCACGCAAGGCTCTTTTCCTCCAGGCGGCCGAACGGGTCGGCCACAGTTTCGAAGGCGAGATGCGCATTGGCGGCAACTACGTGCCGGCGGTACAGAACGGCGACGAAGTCTATGTCAGCGGGCAGATCCCACGGGTCGACAACAGGGTGATGGTGGTAGGCCGGGTCGGCGCCGAAACCTCACTGGAGCAGGGCCAGCACGCCGCGCGGATCTGTACCTTGCGGGCCCTGGCCATCCTCGAGCAGATGCTCGGCGACCTTGGGCGGATCAAGCGCATCCTGCGGCTCAACGTCTACGTCCAGAGCGCGGCGGACTTCACCCAGCAAAGCGAAGTGGCGGACGGCGCTTCGGACATTCTCTATTCGGTATTCGCCGAGGCCGGCGTGCACACCAGGACTTCGGTGGGGGTCTACCAGTTGCCGAAGAACGCTGCGGTGGAGATCGACATGATCGTCGCCCTGCATCCCGGATCGCACCAGGACTGAAGGGCAGCACGCTGGCCGGGCAACCACTTCGGACCCGACCAGCGCAGCGGCAGGCGGGCAGTGGCCATCCATGGATCAACTGCCATTATTACGGCACTGGCCCATGATCTGGTACTCGATGGTCATGAGCTGGCCCGTGGAGTCCTCATAGGTCATGCGCGAAGGCACCACCTCGCAGGACTTGATCGGCGGGGTGATGCTGACCACCTTGGCGATGTCCAGCTTCATGCCATAGCGATAGCTCTGTACCACTGGCGCGGCCTTGCCCTGCTTCGTCGCGTAGCTCGCCATGGCCTTCTCGTTTTGCTCCATGGCCCGGGCAAAAGTGCGATCGCCGCCACCTTCGGCCAACGCCAGGGAAGAGATGGCGAACAGCATCGCGGCGATGCTCAAGTTGAGTGGTTTCATGACAATCTCCTCGTTCGGTTGACAGCTACGAGGATAAAAAACCGACCCTGTCAGAATGATCGCGTGTGCATTACTTATCTGTAAGGCGCCTCTCCGGCCTCCGGCGAGTCTCAGGCAACGCTCGGCCCAGCAGGGCTACAGCTCATCCGGGCGATCTCTCGCTCCCTCCTTTCTTGCGCAATTGTAATGGTCGGGTCACCCCGTCGTTATCTGCGGTTTGCAACTATCGACAACGGCTCCGGGCACGACGATGCCCCGGCGGCCAAACCAATAAGAACGCCTGCGGCGATATAAAAACCGATAGCTGCATACTCAGGAGCGCCCTCCCATGCGTATCAACCCTCTTCTGTCCCTGTCCGCACTCACGGCGGCACTGGGGCTCGGTCCTATGGCGGCGGTAGCTGCCGAGGAACGTCCCGAAGGCTTTATCGAAGGCAGCCAGCTCAACCTGCTGCTGCGCAACTTCTATTTCAATCGTGATGACCGCAAGGGCCAGTCCAGCCCCACCGGCAATGGCTATTCCGAAGCCTGGACCCAAAGCCTGATCGGCAAGTTCGAATCGGGCTTCACCCAGGGCACCGTGGGTTTCGGTCTCGATGCCTTCGTCATGCACGCTTTCAAGCTCGACTCCGGAACAGGACGCAGTGGTGGCAAGGGATCGTTCGGCATGTTGCCGGTGAACGGCCGGAACGAACCGGCCGACAGCTATGGCAAGGCGGGGGGGGCCGTGAAACTGCGGGCCCTGGACACCGTGGTCAAGGTCGGCGACGTGTTCCCGGCAACCCCGGTGTTGCAATACGGCGACTCCCGGGCACTGCCCCAGAGCTTTCGTGGCTTCACCCTGGAAAACACCAGCCTCGACGACCTGAAACTGCAGGCCGGGCGCATGCATGGCGTGGGCTCTACCAACCAGAGCAGCCTGCGCGAGGGGTTCGTCACTTTCTACAAGGGCAAGGTGGACTCTCCCTGGGTCGGCTACTTCGGTGGCGACTACCAGGTCAATCCCAACCTCGGTATCAGCCTCTACGGCAGCCGCCTCAAGGAAGTCTGGGACCAGCGCTACTTAGGCCTCTCGGGCAAGTACCCGCTGTCCCGGGACCTCACGTTGCTGGGCGCCTTCAACTACTACAACGTGGTGGACGAAGGCCGCAAGGAGCTGGGCGAGCTGAACAACAACATCTGGAGCGCCAAGGTCGGCGCCACCTTCGGTGCCCACACCCTGGCCTTGTCCCACCAACGCAACAACGGCAACAACCCCTTCGACTACCTGCGCCAGTCGGACTCGATCGTCCTCGACCACTCGATCCAGTACAGCGACTTCAACGCGCCCAAGGAACGCTCGTGGATGGTGCGCTATGACCTGGACATGCAGACCCTGGGCGTCCCCGGCCTGAGCTTCATGGCCCGCTATGGACGCGGCCGGGGCGCCGACTATAGCCAGGCCAACGCGCAGTACATGCAACGCGACTCGGCAGGCGCTCCACTGACCGGCCAGCGTCGCTGGGAACGCGACATCGAAGCCAAGTATGTGTTCCAGAGCGGGCAGCTCAAGGATCTGTCGCTGCGTATCCGCCAGGCTACCGTCCGCTCCAGCCGGTTCGAGTCGGACCTGGAGGAATTCCGGCTGATCGTCGAATACCCCCTGGCACTGCTCTGATGGCCCTGGCCGGGCAGGTCGCAGCCTGCCCGGTGTTAAAACTTCTTCACAGACGCTTGGCTTTCAGAACTGTAATATCGGCCTCACCTTCTCGTTAGGTTGGCCTCCATATACTCCCGGACATACTTGGATCCGCTGTGTTCCTACCAGCGACCGGCCTGCCAGGAGAGAGAGCATGCGCCCAACCCAGCTATTACTGACCGGTCTTCTGGCCGCCACCTGCTCCACCACGTGGGCCGCCGATGGCAGCGAACGCTCACAACAAGCCCGCACAGCCTTCCTGGCCAGCCAGGAACAGATACACGGCAAATCCGGTCGGGAAACGGAGACCGCCACCACCGACGCCCCTTCCACGCCCAGCAAGGCTGGCGAAGATATTTGACGGCGTTGGTCCACAGAGCACATTCATCTCTTGAAGCGTTTTCATGATGCTCCTTTGGAAAGAGATGAATCTTCAGCGCCCCTCGGGGCGCTTTTTTTGCCTTCCTCTCACCCTGCCTTCATGGCGACACCATCGATCGCGAGCCCCGCAAACCTGTAGTCGCTGCCGAGCAACGCAAGGCTGCGACAAGGCTCGCAGGGCCTTCGGCGATCGACCGGGCAACCTTATGTTGCGGCCGCTGCGCGTCCATGCGCAGCCTGCGGCAGCGGCTAAACGAAGCCACTCCCGGGAGCGATCACACAGGCATCACTCTTCCCGGCGGTGGGCCCACTGGTACAGCGCGGGCAGTACCAGCAGGGTGAGGATGGTGGAGGACAGGATGCCGCCGATCACCACCGTGGCCAGGGGTCGTTGCACCTCGGCGCCGGTGCCGGTGGCCAGGGCCATGGGCACGAAGCCCAGGGACGCCACCAGCGCCGTCATCAGTACCGGGCGCAAGCGGGTCAGGGCGCCCTCGCGGATGGCCATGGGCAGCGACCGCCCCTCCTCCCGCAGGTTGCGGATGAAGGCAATCATCACCAGCCCGTTGAGCACCGCCACCCCCGACAGGGCGATGAAACCGACCCCCGCCGAGATCGACAACGGGATATCCCGCAGCCACAAGGCCATGATCCCGCCCGTCAAGGCGAACGGGATACCGGTGAACACCAGCAGCCCATCCTTGAGGTTGTTGAACATCATGAACAGCAGGCCGAACACCAGCAGCAGGGCCACCGGCACCACCACCCGCAGGCGCTGGGACGCCTCCTGCAACTGTTCGAACTGACCGCCCCAGGTGGTCCAGTAGCCCGCCGGGACCTTCACCTTGTCGGCGATCAGGGTCGTGGCCTCCTCGACGAAGGAGCCGATATCCCGACCGCGCACGTTGGCGCTGACGATCACCAGGCGCTTGCCGTTTTCCCGACTGACCTGGTTGGGCCCCAGGACCAGGTCGAGGCTGGCCACCTCGGACAGGGCGATGAAGCCGATCTGCCCGTTGACGCTGCCGGCCGTCGCCGGGATCGGGATCAGCAGCCGTGACAAGCCCTCGATATCGGTACGCAACCGGTCGGACAGGCGCACCACCATGTCGAAGCGCCGATCGCCCTCATACAGGATCCCGGCTTGGCGCCCGCCCACGGCCACCGCGATGGTGTCTTGCACATCACCGACGTTAAGGCCATAGCGCGCGGCTTTGTCACGGTCGATATTGATGGTCAGCACCGGCAGCCCGGTAGTCTGTTCCACCTTGACCTCCGAGGCGCCCGCCAGGCCCTGCAAGGCGCTGGCGATCTCGTTGGCGGTCTTGTTCAGCACCGCCATGTCGTCGCCGAAGACCTTGACCGCCACATCGCTGCGCACCCCGGAAATCAGTTCGTTGAAACGCAACTGGATCGGCTGCGACAACTCATAGGCATTGCCCGGCACCAGGGCGCTGGCGCGCTGGATATCGGCGATCAGCGCTTCCCGGGACTTGCCCGGGTCCGGCCACTGGGCCTTGGGCTTGAGCATCACATAGCTGTCGGAAATGTTCGGCGGCATCGGGTCCGAGGCGATCTCCGCGGTGCCGGTGCGGGCGAACACCCGCTGCACTTCCGGCACCTGGGCCAGCAGGGTCTTCTCCAGGCGCTGCTGCATGTCCACCGATTGCGAAAGGCTGGTACCCGGCACCCGCAGGGCCTGCAGGGCCAGGTCGCCTTCGCTGAGGCTGGGGACGAACTCGCTGCCCATGCGGCTGGCCAGCAAGCCGCTGCCCACCAGGACCGCACCGGCCAGGGCGAAGGTCAGCCCGCGCCGCTGCATCACCCAGTCCAGCACCGGTGCATAACCACGCTTGGCGTTGCGCATCACCAGGTTCTCCTTCTCCTGGACCTTGCCGGTGACGAACAGCGCAATGGCCGCCGGGACGAACGTCACCGAGAGGATCATCGCCCCCAGGAGGGCCATGACCACCGTGAACGCCATGGGGTGGAACATCTTCCCCGACACGCCAGTGAGGGCGAAGATCGGCAGGTACACCACCATGATGATCAGCTGGCCGTAGATCAGTGGGCGCCGGGCCTCCTTGGCTGCGGCAAAGACTTCGTGCAGGCGCTCCGAGCGGGTCAGCATGCGCCCGTGGTGCTGCTGGGCATGGGCCAGCCGGCGGATGGCGTTTTCGACGATCACCACCGCCCCGTCGACGATGATCCCGAAGTCCAGGGCGCCGAGGCTCATCAGGTTGGCGCTGACCTTGTTGCTGAACATGCCGGTGAAGGTGAACAGCATCGACAGCGGGATCACCAGGGCGGTGATCAACGCCGCGCGGATGTTGCCCAGAAACAGGAACAGTATGACGATCACCAGCAGTGCGCCCTCGAAGAGGTTCTTCTTCACCGTGGCGATGGCTTTCTCCACCAGGTTGGTGCGGTCGTACACGGTGACCGCCACCACGCCCTCGGGCAGTGTGCGGTTGATGTCCTCGAGCCGCTTGGCCACCGCCTGGGACACCGCGCGGCTGTTTTCGCCGATCAGCATGAACACCGTGCCCAGCACCACCTCACGGCCATTTTCGGTGGCCGCGCCAGTGCGCAGCTCACGGCCGATTTCCACCTGGGCCACGTTGCGCACGCGGATCGGCGTGCCGTCGCTGCTGCTGATGACGATGTTGGCGATGTCGTCGATGGAGGCCAGTTGCCCCGGGGCACGGATCAGCAACTGTTCGCCGCTGCGCTCGATGTAGCCCGCGCCGACGTTGGCATTGTTGCGCTCCAGGGCTGTCACCAGGTCGGTGAGGGTCAGGCGATGGGCCGCCAGGCGCTTGGGGTCCGGAGCGATCTGGTACTCCTTGGCGAAGCCGCCGATGGTGTTGATCTCGGCCACCCCGGGAACGTTGCGCAGTTGTGGCTTGATGATCCAGTCCTGGATCACCCGCAGGTCGGTGGGGGTGTAGGGCGTGCCGTCTTCCTTGCGTGCACCTTCCTCGGTCTCCACGGTCCACAGGAAGATTTCTCCCAGCCCGGTGGAAATCGGCCCCATCTGCGCTTCCACCCCTTCGGGCAGTTGCTCGCGAGCCACCTGCAAACGCTCGTTGACCAGTTGCCGGGCGAAGAAGATATCGGTGCCGTCCTTGAAGATCACCGTCACCTGGGACAGGCCCGAACGCGACAGCGAGCGGGTCTGCTGCAAGCCGGGCAAGCCGGCCATGGCAGTCTCGATGGGAAAGGTGATGCGCTGCTCGGTCTCCAGCGGCGAGAAGCCCGGCGCCGCGGAGTTGATCTGCACCTGGACGTTGGTGATGTCGGGGACGGCGTCGATCGGCAGTTTCTGGTAGCTGGCGATACCGATACCGGCCATCAGCAGTACCCCCAGCAGGACGATGATGCGCTGCTCGATGGCGAATTGAATGATGCGTTCAAACATGGATAGTCACTCTCCGCTGGGGCCTGTTCAGTGGCTGTGCTCGGCCGAACCCTTGCCCAGTTCGGACTTGAGGGTGAAGCTGCCGCGCGTGGCGACCTGGACGCCGGCGGCCAGGCCTTCGCGGACTTCCACGAAGCCATCCTGGCTGGCCCCGAGCACCACGGGCGTCGCCTGGAAACCCTCGGCCACGCGCACGAACACCGAAGGCCGGTCTTCCACGGTCTGGATCGCCTCCTGGGGCACGCTGACCGGCACCTCGACGGCCGTGGTGGCCACCTCGACCGCCACGAACAAGCCCGGACGCCAGGTCTCACTGGGGTTGGCCAGGGTCACCCGGACCGTGGCGGTGCGGGTCTGCTCTCCCAGCAGGTTGCCGACATAGGCCACCTGCCCGCGGACCTGGGTGTTCAGTTCGCTGGAGATGACATTCACCGACTGGCCGACCCGGACCTTGTCCAGGTCCTTGGGAAATACGCCGAAGGTCGCCCAGACCCGGGACAGGTCGGACAGGGTGAAGGCCGCCGTGGTCTCGCCCACCACTTCGCCGACGCTGAGGTGCTTCTCCACCACCACGCCATCGAACGGCGCACGCATTTCATAACGGTTGCCCCCCGCCAACTGGGCACTGCCGCTGAGCGCCGCCATCTTCTGCCGGGCGTTGCCCAGGGCGATCTCGGCCTCTTGCAGCGCCTGCCGCGCCAACAGGTAGTCCTGCTCGGCGGAGATCTGGTCGACCCACAGCTGACGCTCACGCTCGAAGGTGGTACGGGCCAGTTCCACCCGCCGGCCGGCCGCCGCCAGTTCGCTGCGCTGGTCGGAAACCTGCTGGCTGGCAATCACCGCCAGCAGGTCGCCACGCTTGACCGACTGGCCGAGGTTGGCCTGTACCGACTCCACCACTCCGGCCGCGCGCGGCACGACATGCGAGGTGCGGTCCTCGTCGAAACGGATCTCCCCCGGCAGGCTGAGCAGGCGATCCAGGCGCCGCGGGCCGGCCTCGGCCAGCTCGATCCCGGCTGCGGTGATCTGCTGGGCATTGAGCTCCACCAGGCCTTCGTGCCCCTCTTCCCCATGGCCCTCTTCGCCGTGTCCTGGCTCGGTATGCCCGGCGGGTGTCGTGGTCGCTGGAGGCTGGCCCGTGGCCGGGGGCTGTCGGTTGAACAGGCCAGGCAACAACGAAGCCGCCAGCCCCAGGCCGGCCACCGCCGCTATGGCCACAACAAGGCTGCGTTTTTTGTCCATGGATGCTCCTGAAAATGTCGAGGGTCGGCGGCGCGGGCGCGGCCTTACGAAGTAGAGGGAAAGAAAAACTTCCCCAGGGCCCGGTGCAGTTCGTGCACGCACCAGTGCCGGGGGGGCTCGTCGCTGCTGGCCGGGGGCACCCGGCCGCAGTCGCTGAGCAGCAACAGGGCGAAGTACGCGAGGCCCCGCAGCCAGGGTTTCACCAGCGGCTGAGGTCGCCGTAGATACGTTCGATCCGCACCCAGGCATCCGTGCTTTGCGCCACCGCCACCAGGTACTGGTTACGGGCGCCGATCAATGTGCGCTGGGCATCGAGTACCTCGAGAAAGCTGAACTTGCCCATCTCGAAGCCACGGGTGGCACTGTCCACCGCGCTCTGCGCGGCGGGCAGGATGGTCTGGTTGAACGACTGCACTTCGCGCCGGGCGGTTTCCCATTGCTCCAGGGCCTGGCGAGTCTCGGTACGCAAGCGCAGTTCAGTGGCGTTGCGCAGGTCCCGGGCCTGGTCGGCACGGCGCGCGGCGGAGAGCACGTTGCCCTGGTTACGGTTGAACAACGGCAACGGCATCGACAGGCCGACCAGGTTGATCCGTTCGTTCTTGCCGCCGTCTTCGTTCTTGCTGGCGTCGTACTGGCTGCCGATGCTGATGTCCAGGTCGGGAATGCGCTGGGCCTTTTCCAGGTCCAGGGACGCCTCGCGCTGGGCGATCTCCTGCTCCGCCAGGCGCAGCTCCGCGGTCTGGGGCAAGCGGTTCAGCAGCTGCGCTGGCGCCGGCGGCGCGGCGACGGCCCCGGACGGCTCCTGCACCGCGGAAAAGTCCGCACTGCCGCTCCCGGTGACCCTGGCCAGCTGCCGGTAGGCGTTGTCCTGCTCCAACTGGCCACGGTTGAGTTCCAGGCGGATCTCCGCCAGTTGCACCTGGGCCCGGGTGGCCTCCACCGGCGATGCCTTGCCGGCACCGACCCGCCCCTGGGCCACCGCCAGGCCACGCTCGGCCAGGGCCAGGGAGCGCGCGGCCAGTTGCGTGCGCTCCTGGGCCCGCAGCGCTGCGTAATAGGCATCCAGTACATCGGCGCGCAACTGGTTGCGCCGCCGATCCAGTTCCAGGTCCGCGAGCCTCTGGCCCTGGCTGGCCACCTCCACCCGCGCGCCGCGCTTGCCGCCCAGTTCCAGGGTCTGGGTGAGCTTGACCGAGGTGGTGCCCTGTCCGCGCTTGGTGTTCTCGATATCCGTGGATAGCACCGGGTTGGGAATCAGCCCGGCCTGCTGGCGGGCGCCCTGGGCGATATCGATCTCCCAGCTCGCAGCGGCCAGTTCCGGATTGTGGGCAAAAGCCTTGGCCAGGGCGCTGTCCAGGCTCAACACCGGTTGCCCGGCGGCATTCGCGGCTTGCCCCGCCAGGACCAGTAATAAAGCCATGCGCCAGCCCCTTGCGGCCCGGGCGCAGATTCTCGGGAAATTCGGCATAACAGGTTCCGACCCTTGCAGAAACGAAGTCCTGGCGCGGGCACGGCGGTATATACCGGTACATATAAAAGGGTTATTCGACCGATATGAACTACACCGCTGTACTTGGCGACAGGGAAATATTCAAGATCGGCCAACTTTAACTTTCGGTCCTTATCAGCAGGGTGGCGCAAAAATTACAAATCTGTAATCAAGGTTTCCGGCCCGGGCTTCTGTATTAAGATCCCGTCAAAAAAGCCAAGGCCCACGGCGCTTTTAAGCTCAAGAAGAGAAGTTCAACAAGCAACTTAAAAACTTACGAACGACAACTTGTCCATAACTTGAATAATAACTTTCCAGTGTTTGTCGACTACCAACCTCACTTGCAGAGAATTCCCTCAACATGCGTATCCTGGTTATCGAAGACGAACTCAAGACTGCCGATTACCTGCAACAGGGATTGACGGAAAGTGGTTATATCGTGGACTGCGCCAACAGCGGCGCCGATGGCCTGTACCTGACTCGCCAGCACGCCTACGACCTGGTGATCCTGGACGTCAATCTGCCGCAGATCGACGGCTGGGGCGTGCTGGACCAGATCCGCCAGTTCAGCAACACCCGGGTCATGATGCTCAGCGCCCAGGGCCGGCTGGCGGACAAGATCCGTGGCCTGGACCTGGGCGCCGATGACTACCTGGTCAAGCCATTCGCCTTTCCCGAACTGCTGGCCAGGGTCCGTACCCTGATGCGCCGCAGCGAACAGTCGCCTGTACCGGATGTACTGCGGGTCGCCGACCTGGAGCTGGACCAGGGCCGACACCGGGCCTTTCGCGGCAAGCAGCGCATCGACCTGACCACCAAGGAGTTCGCCCTGTTGCACCTGCTGATGCGCCAGAGCGGCGTGGTGCTGTCGCGGACCCAGATCATCTCCTTCGTCTGGGACATGAACTTCGACTGCGACACCAATGTGGTGGAGGTCTCGATCCGCCGCTTGCGGGCCAAGATCGACGATCCCTTCGAGCGCAAGCTGATCCATACCTTGCGCGGTGTCGGCTATGTGCTCGAGGAGCGCGACTGAAGGGCACCCTCAGTGCTGGTGCGCCTGTTCGTGAAAGCCTGACTGCTCCACCTGCAAGGTGACGTGGGCGATCTCGAAGCGCTCCTGCACCAGCTCGCTGACCTCGGCCAGGATCGCCTGCTCGTCACGGCTGTCCAACTGGGCCACCAGATGCGCGCTGAGCACATTCTTGCCGCTGGTCAGGGCCCAGATATGCAGGTCGTGCACATCGCCGACCCCGGGCACCGCGCGAATGCCCTGCTCCACCTGATCGATATCGATGCCTTCGGGCACACCCTGCAGCAGCACGTTGGTACTTTCCCGGAGCAGGGTCCAGGTCCGTGGCAGCACCCACAGGCCGATGGCCGCGGCCACCAGCGAATCGACCCAGCCCCAGCCGGTGTACATGATCACCAGTGCGGCGACGATCACCCCCAGCGAGCCGAGCATGTCGCTCCAGACCTCCAGATAGGCGCCCTTGACGTTGAGGCTCTGGCTGCTGCCGGAGGCCAGCAGGCTCATGGAGACCAGGTTGACGATCAGCCCCAGCAGCGCGATCACCAGCATTGCCGTGGACTGGATCTGGGGCGGTGCCTGCAAGCGTTGCCAGGCCTCGAACAGGATGTAGAAGGCCACCACGAACAGCAGCAGGGCGTTGAAGGCCGCGGCGAGGATTTCGAAGCGCGCGTAGCCGAAGGTGCGCTTGCGGTCCGCCGGGCGTTTGGCGACCTGGATCGCCACCAGGGAAATCCCCAGCGCCAGGGTATCGGTGAGCATGTGCGCAGCGTCTGACAGCAGCGCCAGGCTACCGGTGACGAAAGCGCCGATGACCTCGGCGATCATGAAGCTGCCGGTCAGCCCCAGGGCCATCCACAATTTGCGTTCGTGCCCGGCCCGTACCTGTCCGTGACTGTGTCCTGCGCCCATGGAGCCTCCTGCGGTGTGGTGGAAACGTCAGCCTGATGATAGTCCGGTCGAGCGCCGGGCAGGCTCGGCCGGGCGAATTGTCATCGGGCTGTTATCCGCCGGTTATCCCGCGCACCCAGGGCCCCTTGCGGCCCGCGCGTTCATGTCGCTTTTGTGCCGGCCGCGGCCCTGTAGAATGCGCGCTTCATTCTTCGCCCAAGGGATCGCCATGCTTCGCCAGCCCCGGATTTTCGCTCTGGCCACCGCCCTGCTGCTCGGCGCCGGCGGCGCTTGGCTACCAGCACCGGCCGCAGCGCTGGACTGCGCGCGCATCGAACACGACCAGCAGGTCGATCGCTGTGCCCAGCAAGACAAGGAGCGGGCCGACAGCGCCCTCAACCAGAGCTACCAGGCACTGCTGGAGCGGGTCCACCAGCACTATCCCGGCAACCTGCTCCAGGAGCAGGAGTACCTGGGCAAGCTGAAGAACGCCCAGCGCGCCTGGATCAAGTACCGCGACAGCACCTGCGTGCTGGAGGCAGTCGACGTGGAGCCGGGCAAACCGGCCCACACCACCTTGATCAACCGCTGTGTGACCCGCCTGAGCAACGAGCGCAGCCACTACCTGGACCGGTTGCTGGTCGACTGAGGCCAGGCCGCCAGCTCAACAGCAGCCGGCTTCTTGGACCCGGGCCCCGCGGGCCTCGCCGACCCGGGTGCCGAAATACCCGGCACTGGCCGCCCCGATCGCCCCCATCACCGCACAGAAGATCACGCAGACCCAAGGGCTCCAGGGCATCAGGGCGATCAGCAGCAACGGAGTGACGCTGGCCCACAGGGCATAGGCGATGTTGTAGGTGAAGGAAATTCCCGAGACGCGGATCCGTGCCGGGAACAGCCCGACCATCACCGACGGCACCGCCCCCACCACGCCACACCCCAGGCCGGCGATGGCATAGGCCAGGCCGATCCAGGCGCCACCGTTGATCAGGCAGCCGTAGAGCACGGCGATCCCCAGGGGCAGCAGCAGGCTGTAGAACATTACCGTGCGCCAGGCCCCCAGGCGGTCGACGAGCAGGCCCGCCAGGACACAGCCGAGGTTGAGGCAGACGATGCCCAGGCTGCTCAGGGCGAAGGTGTGGCTGGCGCTCATGCCGAAGCTCTTCTGCATCATGGTCGGGGTGATGACCACGAACACCACCACCGCCGAGGTCAGCACGCAAGTGAGGATCAGCGCCGGCAGGATCGCCAGGCGGTGTTCGCGCAGCACCGTGCGCAGGGGCAGTTCGCTGGCGTTCTCGCGTTGTTGCTGCAGGGCCATGAACACCGGGGTCTCGCCCAGCCAGCGACGCAACCAGACGCCGATCACGCCGAATACCCCGCCGAGCAGGAAGGGATAGCGCCAGGCGTGGTCGAGGATTTCCTCGGGGCTGAAGACCTGGGCCAGGAGGGTCGCGGTCAACGCCCCCAGCAGATAGCCGAAGGTCAGCCCGGCCTGGAGAAAACCCAAGGCATAACCGCGATGGGCCCGGGGAGCATGCTCGGCGACGAACACCCACGCACTGGGCACCTCCCCCCCTACCGCGGCGCCTTGCAGGACCCGCAGCGCCAGCAGCAGCAACGGGGCGAAATAACCGATCTGGGCATAGGTGGGCATGCTGCCGATCAGCAGGCATGGCAGCGCCATCATCAGGATGCTCAGGCTGAAGACCTTCTTGCGCCCCAGGCGGTCGGCGAAGTGGGCCATGAGGATGCCGCCCAGGGGCCTGGCCAGGTAACCGGTGACAAAGATCCCGAAGCTCTGCAACAGCCGCAGCCACTCGGGCATTTCCGGTGGGAAGAACAGCTGGCTGAGGGTCAGGGCGAAGAATACGAAGATGATGAAGTCGTAGATTTCCAGGGCCCCGCCCAGGGCGGCCAGGCCCAGGGTCCTGTAGTCAGCGCGGGAAAAACGCGCCGTCGATTCGCTGGCAAGGGTCATGAGGGCAACTCGGGTGGCACAAGACAAGGGCGCCATGGTCTACGCAAAAGTCCCGGGGAACAAGCCGTTCCCCGCAGCGGGCGCCGATTCAGTTGCCCTTGGCCAGGGCGATGGCGGCCTGGATCGCCGCGCGGGCCTGGGGGCTGTTCTTCCAGCAACTGGAACCCACCAGGGAGGAGGCCCGGGTCACGATATCCAGGGCGTCGGCGCCAGCGAGCTCGGCCAGGGAGGCGATGCCCAGCTGTTCCAGGCGTCCCACCACCGTGGGCCCCACCCCCTTGACCTTGAGCAACGCGGCGCGTTCTTCGGGAGAAAATGTCATGTGCGTCCAATCCTTTGCAGTACGTGGCAATTGCCGCATTCTTGCACAGTTCTCGACCGCCTCAGCCCGGGGCGGCCGACCTCCTTACAAACATAAGAAAACACGAGGTATCCACGTGGCCGCCGATATTCAAGATAGCCGCTCCGCCCGCTTCGCCCTGCGCTGTTCGAACTGGGCCGAGCGCTGGTTTCCCGACTCCTGGGTGTTCGCCGCGCTGGCGGTGATCATCGTCGCCCTGGCCACCCTGGCCATGGGCGCCAAGCCCACCGACGCCGCCATGGCCTTTGGCGACGGCTTCTGGAGCCTGATCCCCTTCACCATGCAGATGGCCTTCGTGGTCATCGGTGGTTATGTGGTGGCCAGCTCGCCGCCAGCGGTGAAACTGATCGACAAACTGGCACGCATCCCGAACAACGGCCGTTCCGCGGTGGCCTGGGTAGCGCTGATTTCCATGCTCGCCTCGTTGCTCAACTGGGGCCTGTCCCTGGTGTTCGGCGGCCTGCTGGTACGGGCCCTGGCCCGGCGTACCGAACTGCGCATGGACTACCGCGCCGCCGGTGCCGCGGCCTACCTGGGCCTGGGGGCGGTCTGGGCCCTGGGGCTGTCATCCTCGGCGGCGCAATTGCAGGCCAACCCCGGCAGCCTGCCGCCTTCGATCCTGGCCATCACCGGAGTGATCCCCTTCACCCAGACCATCTTCCTCTGGCAGTCGGGCGTACTGTTGCTGGCGCTGGTGGTGGTGTCGCTGGTGATCGCCTACGCCACCGCCCCGGGCCCCGGCAGCGCCCGTGACGCCCAGGCCTGCGGGGTCGATCCCAGCTTCAGCCTGCCCAAGGCGCCACCACGCACCCGCCCAGGCGAATGGCTGGAACACAGCCCGCTGCTGATCATCCTCCTGGCCCTGCTGGCCGCCGGCTGGCTGTATCACGAGTTCGCCACCAAGCCAGCGATCACGGCCATCTCCGGGCTCAACACTTACAACTTCCTGTTCCTGATGACCGGGGCCCTGTTGCACTGGCGCCCGCGCAGCTTCCTCGATGCCGTGGCCCGGGCCGTGCCGACCACCACCGGGGTGCTGATCCAATTCCCGCTGTACGGCTCCATCGCCGCACTGATGACAGGGGTCAAGGGCGTGGACGGCCAGACCCTGGCCCATCACATCTCGACCTTCTTCGTGCAGATCGCCTCCCACGATACCTACGCCCTGCTGATGGGCCTGTACTCGGCGGTACTGGGCTTCTTCATTCCCTCGGGCGGCGGCAAGTGGATCATCGAGGCGCCCTACGTGATGCAGGTGGCCAACGACCTGCAGTACCACCTGGGCTGGGCGGTGCAGATCTACAACGCCGCCGAGGCCCTGCCGAACCTGATCAACCCCTTCTACATGTTGCCGCTGCTGGGCGTGCTGGGCCTGAAGGCGCGAGACCTGATCGGCTTTTCCTTCGTCCAGTTGCTGGTGCACACGCCCTTGGTGCTGATCCTGCTCTGGGCCCTGGGCACGACCCTGGCCTACCTGCCCCCCATGACCCCCTGAGCATCGCCCAGCCTCCACAAGCCGCCCTGCGCGGCTTGTGGATAACTCCCGAAACAGCCCGGGCTTGAGCGGTTCCACCGCAGCCTATCGACGCCGCAGCGCGGTAGCTTTTTTGTCATAATCGGTTGTTACCGTGCCTGCGAAATACTTTGTAACGATTACTCGAACAGACGAGCAAGGAGCCGCCATGAGCGACGATACCGACCCGCGCGACACCCAAGAGAACGCTGCCCAGCCCCCCACAGGTACCAGCCGTCGGCGCTTCTTGGGCGGGGCCGCGGTGCTGGGCGTCGGTGCCACCCTGGCGGCTTGCGGCAAGGCCGGGGATACCCAGTGCCAGCCCGATGATCGCCCCCTGTCGCCCACCGAGCTGGACAAGGCCCTGCGCGAGCAAGTGAAGAACGTGGTGGTGATCTTCGCCGAGAACCGCAGCTTCAATAACCTGTTCGCCAACTTCCCGGGTGTGGAACAACCGCTGTCGGCGCTCAAGCCCGAGGCCTACCAGCAACGTGACCGTGATGGCAGCCTGCTGAGCAAACTGCCGCCGATCTGGGGCGGTATCTTGCAGGTGGGTCCGCAAACACTGGATGGCGTCACCTACCCGGTGGAAACCCAGTTCCAGGAAAACCTGCCCAACGCGCCGTTCGCCCTCAAGGGCCCCGATGGCGAAGACCTGCCCCTGGGCCTGGTGACTCGCGACCTGTGGCACGTGTTCTACCAGAACCAGATGCAGATCAACGGCGGCAAGAATGATGGCTTCGTCGCCTGGGCCGACTCCGGGGCCCTGACCATGGGCCACTACGCCCAGACCCGCTATTCCCTGCGCCTGTGGGACGTGGCCCGGGAGTTCGTGCTCTGCGACAACTTCTTCCAGGGCGCCTTCGGCGGCTCGTTCCTCAACCACCAGTACCTGATCAGCGCCAAGGTGCCGTTCTACCCGGACGCCGCCAACTCGGTGGCCAAGTCGCAAATCGCCACCTTGCAGGGCGACGACCCCAAGGGCACCCGCCTCAAGCCTCTGGAAAAATCCCCGGCCAGTGCCATGGACGGTGCGCCGCAATTCGGACCCAGTGCACTCACTCCGGATGGCTACGCGGTCAATACCATGGCCCCGCCCTACTGGCCGACCTGGATCCGCGACCCGGACCGCCCGGACTACGCCAAGCCCGACCTGCCCAGCGTGCTGGTGCCCCAGACCCACGAGCATATCGGCGACAAGCTATCGAAGAAGAATGTCGACTGGGCCTGGTATGGCGGTGCCTGGCAGGCCACCATCGACCAGTTCAAGGACTCCAGCGGGATTCCCAAGATCCCCAACTTCCAGTACCACCACCAACCGTTCAACTACTTCCTGCGCCAGGGGCCGGAGAACCCCGGCGAACGGGCCAAGCGCCTGCGTGACGGTGGCTTGGGCGATGAGGCGAGCAGCAACAAGTTCTTCGCCGACGCCGAGGCCGGCAAACTGCCGGCGGTGACCTTCTACAAACCCCAGGGCAACCTCAACCTGCACGCCGGTTATGCCGATGTCGCCGCCGGCGACCGGCATATCGACCGGGCGCTGAAAGTGCTGCGCGAGAGCCCGCAGTGGAAAAACATGGTGGTGATCGTCACCGTCGACGAGAACGGCGGCTGGTGGGACCACGTGGCTCCGCCCCAGGGCGATCGTTGGGGCCCGGGTACACGGATTCCAGCGCTGGTGGTATCGCCGTTCGCCCGCAAGGGCACGGTGGACCATACGGTCTACGACACCGCCTCGATCCTGCGGCTGATCACCCGGGTCTTCCAACTGGAAACCCTGGATGGCATCAAGGAACGCGACGACGCCATGATCGCCCGTGGCCAGAAGCCCATGGGCGACCTGACTAACGCCCTGCACTTCAAGGCCTGACCCGCTCCACCGGCGCTCCGCCCGGGAGCGCCGACTCAGTTGGACTGGCCCCCGGAGCACCATTGCCGCCAACCAGGGGCGGCAATGGTTGGCGCGCCAGATAATAGCCAAGTGACATCATTTTCTTTACCCATTCCCCCGCCGGGTAATATCCTGCGCGCCTCTTGTTCGTTTCAGCCGTTTCCCCCCGCCAAGGAGTTCGTCGTCATGATCGTAGGCATCGACCTGGGAACCACCAACAGCCTGGTCGCGGTCTGGCGCGAAACATCCAGCGAGCTGGTGCCCAACGCCCTGGGGCAACTCCTGACGCCCAGCGTGGTGGGCCTGGACGACGAAGGCCGGGTCCTGGTAGGCCAGGCCGCCAAGGAACGCTTGCATACCCATCCGCACCTGACCACCGCGCTGTTCAAGCGCTACATGGGCAGCGCCACCGAAGTGCGCCTGGGCGAGCGCTCCTGGCGCCCGGAAGAACTGTCTGCGCTGGTGCTCAAGAGCCTCAAGGAGGACGTCGAACGCTCCTATGGCGAGCCGGTGGTCGAAGCCGTGATCAGCGTGCCGGCCTACTTCAGCGATGCCCAGCGCAAGGCCACGCGGATCGCTGGCGAGCTGGCCGGGCTCAAGGTCGAGAAGCTGGTCAACGAACCCACTGCTGCCGCCCTGGCCTACGGCCTGCACCAGCGTGACAAGGAAACCTCGTTCCTGGTCTTCGACCTGGGCGGCGGCACCTTCGACGTGTCGATCCTGGAACTGTTCGACGGGGTCATGGAAGTCCGCGCCAGCGCCGGCGACAACTTCCTCGGTGGCGAGGACTTCGACAGCCTGTTGCTGGAGCACTTTCTCGCACAACAGGCCCAGGCCCCGGACTTCCCCGAGCGCCAGAGCGTGCTCCAGGCCTTGCGCCGCGAGGCCGAGCGAGTGCGGCGGGCCCTGGGCCAGGACAGCAGCGCCGAATTCTGCTTGCGGGTGGACGGCCGGCAGTGGACCCACACCATCACCCAGGCCCAATTGGCAACGCTCTGCGCGCCCCTGCTGGAGCGCCTGCGCCTGCCCATCGAGCGGGCCCTGCGCGACGCGCGGATCCGGGTCAGCGACCTGGATGAAATCCTCCTGGTCGGTGGCGCCAGCCGCATGCCCCTGGTGCGCAAGCTGGCAGCCGGGCTGTTCGGTCGGTTTCCCTCGATCACCCTCGATCCGGACCAGGTGGTGGCCCAGGGCGCCGCGGTGCAGGCCGCGCTCAAGGCGCGCAGCCAGGCCCTGGAAGAAGTGGTGCTGACCGACGTCTGCTCCTACACCCTGGGTATCGAGACCACCCAGCAGCACGGCAAGCAGTTCGAAAGCGGGCACTACTTGCCGATCATCGAGCGCAACAGCGTGGTGCCGGTGAGCCGGGTCAAGTCCGTGCAGACCCTGCACGACAACCAGGACCATGTGCTGCTGAAGATCTTCCAGGGCGAGAGCCGCCTGGTGCGCGACAACGTCGCCCTGGGCCAGCTGGAAATCAAGGTGCCCAAGCGCCCGGCCGGGGAAGTCTCGCTGGATGTGCGCTTCACCTATGACATCAACGGCCTGCTGGAGGCCCAGGTGACCATTCCCCTGACCGGGGACTGCCACTCGCTGGTGATCGAGAACAACCCGGGCGTACTGACCCCGGAAGAAATCCAGGAACGCCTGCGGGCCCTGGCACAACTGAAGGTCCACCCCCGCGACCAGCAGGCCAATACCCTGCTCAGCGCTCGCCTGGAGCGTCTCTACCAGGAGAGCCTGGGGGAACTGCGCGAGCAGGTTGGCTACTGGGCCGGACAGTTCCAGCAGGTGCTGGACACCCAGGACGAGCGCCGGATCCGCGAACTGCGCAGCCAGCTCAACGAGCAACTGCAGCGCCTGGAAAACGGCCACTGGCACTAGGAGCCGCCCCATGGATTGCTGGTCGGTGCTGGGAGCGCCACAAGATGCCGATGAACGAGAGATCAAGCGCAGCTACGCCCGGCAGTTGAAGCGCGTGCGGCCCGACGCCGACGCGGAGGCTTTCCAGCGCTTGCGCGAGGCCTACGAACGGGCCCTGCAGCTGGCCCGCTGGCGAACCACCGAGGCGGTCGGCGAGGTGCAGCAGCCAGCAGCCGACAACCTGCGGCAATGGTCGGACCTGGTGGAGCTGGCCCCCTCGCCACTGCCCAGCCACGAGCCGATGCCCGTGCTGGCGCCGGTGCTGCGGTCGTTGCAGTACGGCCTGGATGCCGACAACCTGCCGCAGCGCTGGCGCCAGGCCCAAGAGCAGGACTGCACCGAACCTTTCCTCAAGCACCTGCTGGCAATCTGTTGCGACGCTCCCGGACGACACCTGGCGCTGATCGAATGGGCCGTGGCCAACCTGGACTGGCTGACGCCCTGGCAGCGCCCGTCCATGACGGCCTTGCAGGAAGGGGTACTGGTACAAGGCCTGTTGCAGCAATATCGCCGAGTGCTGGAAGAACTGCTGGTCGCCGGCCGGGAACGGCCGTTCCTGGAACGCCTGGGCGGCTACTGCGCACAGCCCTGGTTGCAGATCTTCGACCATCGCCAATCCTGGCAAGGCGAGGTCCTGGAACTGTTGCACCAGCAATCCTGGCAGGCGCCGGTGTTCGAAGGGGTATGCCAGCTGTTCGGCTGGGATGAAAAGCGCGGCGTCACCCCGGAACCCGACTGGATGTGGCGAGCGCTGGCCGAGCGCTACCAACAGGAGGCCTTCTACCAGAAGCTAGAGGCCGACGCCGCCAACAACGCGGACACCACGCCCCAGGCCGCAGCCGCGCGGCTGTTCCTGACCCCGCCGTCCCGGCGCCACCAGGTTGCCCTGGCCCGTCACTTCGAGAGCGAACACTGGCAGGCCTGCCTGGAACTGTCGCATACCTTGGCCTCGCGCTTCCCGGCCCTGGTGGAGCGCCTGCCCCACCACGACCTGTTGTTCTGGAGAAGCCTGGTTCCACGATTGCTCAGTGTGGACAACTGGATTCGTTGCAGTCTCGGCAGCGGCCTGGCCCTGGGCCTGTACTTCATGCCCAAGCCGGGCTACAGCCCTGAGCTGGCGCTGATGCTGGGCCTTGTCTGCAGTGCCATGCTGGGGGTCCTGGGGATCCTCCTGCTCAGCAATTGGCAGCAATTGATTGGCCATTTGCTATTACCGGACCTGTGGTTGACCGAGCGCCTGGTGCCCAAGCGCCTGAATCCAAGGTGCTACTGGCTCATCCTGCGCCACGGTGTGCCGCAGTTGGTGATGCTGGCGCTGTTCGGCTTCTGGCTCGGTCTGCTCGGAATGCTCGGCTACCTGGGCTTCACCCTGATCGGCTGGCTGCACTCGGGACGCATCGGCCAGGCGAACCCGCGGTTCCATGCCCGGCATCCGTGGCTGGGGGCGCTGCATTGGAATCACTTCAGCCCATGGCAGCCGGTGTACCTGCTGCTCATGGTGGTGCTCGTGCGCGCCTGCCAGGTCCATGGCCTGGGCTTTCCCCTGACCCGCCTGATCCCGGGCTAGGTGCCGACGACCGGCTGGATGGCAGGTATTTTTTCAGCGCCGGCTGTCGCTGTGCCCGGCGCTGTACCAGTATGTATTGCCCCCCTTGACGGGGTTCACGCTGAAAAGGATCTGAGCATGTTGAAACTCGCAGGACTGAGCCTCGCGCTGGCCGCCATTACGCTGAGCTCCACCACCATGGCCGATGTCGAGGTCGACCTGGGCAGCCCGCAACGGGTAACCCGGCTGTTCGCCTTTCCCAACAACTGCAACGTCATCTGCTATCGCGACTGGACCCTGGAACAGACGGTGGCGCACTACCTGACCCAGAGCGTGCAGCGCGATGGGTATGCCAACGCCAAGGTCAGCGTCAAGACCGCTGGCGACAAGGTCCTGGCCTCGTTCAGCGGGGTTCCGGCGGGCTACGGCAAGCCCCTGGGCGCCTTGCTGGATGCCGGCGACCTGGCCTACAAGGGCGCCAGCCAACTCAACAGCGACGGCAAGTGGGCCTACAGCTGGTACCTGTTCCTGCCGTTGGGCATGGCCCTGGAAAACCGCAAGAGCGTCGAGCTCCTGCACTTCCCGCCGGACTACTCCCTGACCCAGGCCCAGGACTACCTCGAATCGGCTACCACCGATCGCTGGGCCACCCTGCTCACCGCCAACGGCATCGCCGCCGCGCAGACCCCGGCCTACCAGACCATCGTCGACATCGCGCCGATCGCCGCGCCGTCCAATGCCGGCAAGGACCTGGAAGGCGTCTACGGCTACTTCAACAACTACCAGACCACCATGGTCAGGCAGGTCAGCCGGGGCAGCAGCGGCGCCGCCTTGCCGATGGTGGCCTTCGGCGCGCCGGTGCGCAGCTGGCTCAAGCAGCAGTACGGGGTGACGGTGAATGTGCTGGGCCTGGCGCAGATCAGCCCCAGTGCCGGGCTCAAGGTGCCGGTGCTGGGCTCCAACCACCCGAGCTACATCTGGTATGCGGCGGACCCGGCCAACTACGACGACGATGAAACCAAGGCCGATGCCGCGGGCTTGAAGGTGATGGGGCAGGATTTGAGCGCGGCCTGCTGGCAGGCGGGAATGGGCAGCAAGCCGGGTAGCGATGCGCAGGCGCAGTTGAACAGTTGCACCCAGACCTGGCAGGTGACGCAAAAGTCCAAGACCTGCGAGCTGTTCTACACCTCGATCCGCAAGCTGGACCAGCAGCAGGCGGCGGCCAAGTGCGCCAGCGCGGCGGTCAAGAGCCAGTTGCTGCAGCTCCAGTCCCCCGCACCGGCGCCCAGCACCGAAGTGCCACACCTGTGAGGTCGCGCCGGCGTCGGCCCGAACCGGGCCGGCGCTCGCGCTTGAGGTGCCTCAGGGCGAGCCCACCGGGCGCAGGCGGTACTGCGGCGGCAACTGCTCGGGGCCGCTGATGGTGGTATTCAGGCTCTTCCAGCGGCCGTCCTTGATCCCGTAGATGCAGCCGTGGATCGACAGGCTCTGCCCGCGATGCCAGGCGTTCTGCACGATGCTGGTGTGACCGACGTTGGCCACTTGCTGGATCACGTTGAGTTCGCACAGGCGGTCGACCCGTTCCTCTTCCGTGGCCAGGGCCCCCAGCGCGTCACGGTGCTCGTAGTAGAGGTCGCGGATCGAACGCAGCCAACCGTCGATCAAGCCCAGCTGGCGGTCCTGCATCGAGGCCCGCACACCGCCGCAGCCATAGTGGCCGGTGACCAGGATGTGCTTGACCTTGAGTACGTCCACCGCGTACTGGATCACCGACAGGCAGTTGAGGTCGGTGTGCAGCACCACATTGGCCACGTTACGGTGGACGAACAGGTCGCCCGGCAACATGCCGACAATCTCGTTGGCCGGCACCCGTGCATCCGAACAGCCGATCCACAGGTACTCCGGGGTCTGCTGGCGGGCCAGCTTGGAGAAGAACTCCGGATCCTGCTGCTTGATCGCTTCGGCCCAACGCTCGTTGTTATCAATCAGGTCTTGTAGTTCGTTCATGCTGTGAAGCCTCAGGAATGATGCGCAGGTTTGACAGACGACCTCCGGCCGGGGTCACGCCCGATGCGGCAGATACCGGTCATCCCATGCGGGGGAATCTTCGCCAAGGGTGCCGGTCCACCCCTACAAGCCCCTGAAGTTCGAGGACCTTCCATGACTGAACCACGACGCCCCTACAACGAGCCCCAACCCGAGCCCATCGACGACGACCAGGATCGCATGGGCTCCATGGAGGAACTGCATTTCGATGACCAGGCCCCGGTGGCTGGCAGCGACGGCCCGGCCACCGAGGACGGGTCCACTGCTAACGACTTGAGCCCGGAGATCCTGACGCCGGAGGATGGCGCCCGCTCCGTCCGGGAGAAAGGGGCCAGCCGCCCCGCCGATTGGGACCTGAGCATCGTCGACGATGCTCAGATCGGTGGTGGCTCGGGCCAGGATGAAGCCGAGTTGGCCAGGCGCAAGCCACTGGATCGCCAGCGCTGAGGAAAGCGCTGGCCTGGCGCGGCTCAATCCACCAGGGTACAGGCCATGACCAGCGCGTCTTCGCGCCCGCCCACCGCCGGGTAGTAGTCGCGGCGGCGCCCGACCTCGTTGAAGCCGTAGCGCTCGTACAACCGATAAGCGGTCTGGTTGCTGGAGCGCACTTCCAGGAAGCATTCCCGGGCGTCCTTCTGGTAAGCGCGTTTCATCAACGCCTCCAGCAACTGCAGGCCCAAACCGCGGCCCTGGTTTTCCGGCTTGACCGTGATGTTCAACAGGTGGGCCTCGTCGATGATCACCTGGATCACCCCGTGCCCCACTTGCTGGCTGCCTTCGAACATCAGCCAGACTTCATAGGATTTGAAAGCGTCCATGAAGATGCCGCGGGTCCAGGGGTGGCTGAACGCGGCATATTCGATCTTCAGGATGGCATCCAGGTCCGCCTCGGTGGCCAGGCGGAAGGTCAACGCGTCACTCATCGCTACTCTTACTCATCATTGCTTTTCCAGCGCGCCATCAACCGGCGCATGGCTTGCCAGACATCGGCCTTGCGCTGTGGCTCTTCCATCAACAACTCCAGCCCGGGCAAGGCCCAGGCCGAACCCAGGCCTTCGACCTCCAGTTCGCGATTGTAGGCCTCGGCATCGGCCTCGCCGGCAAAACGTATGGCCGGCAGGCCCACCAGCCACAGGCAGGCACAGGGTTGTTCTTCGACCCGCATGCCGACGAAGGCCTGGACGAAATCCCGTGCGGCCTCGGGTCCCTGGTCCAGGTTGCCACGGGTCAGGCGCGGCCAGCGCACCGGCTCGGCGAGGATCTGCGGGCTGTCCGGCAGGCCGGCGGCGCGCAGCATGTCCTTGAGCAACAGGTAGGCCGGGTCGCGGCTCTGGAACGCCTCGCCGGTGGGCAGCTCCACCAGCAACAGGCAACAGCCGGCCCGCAGCAGTTGCAGGGCGAAGCGCGGCGGTGGGACCACCGGCGCCTTGACCACGGGGGCGGCTTCCTCATCCTCGACCACAGGCTTGGCGGCCGGGCGGGCAGAGGCCGCAGCCGGGCGCGGCACTTCGATTTTCGGCCGTTCGACACTGCGCGTCACCGGGGCCGCCGCGACTTGGGCCTCGACGACGGGCGCAGGCGGCGCCTCCACCACCGGCTCCGGCAAAACCAGCAGTTCGGGGCGCGAGGGGGCGGCAAAGGGCAATTCGCTGCGCGGCAACCAGCTGACCACCTGCATGGCGGACAGATAAGCGCGACGACGGGACTCGATAAGCAAGGGTCGGCCACTTGTGGATAACTGAGGTGGGGGATTCTACCGTCCTTCGCCGAAGATCGCCCGCAGTTGATGCAGCGCAAAAGCGACAGTCCGTCTCCTTAACTGGATGCAGGGTGAATCGCCAGCCCCCTGATGCAGTACAATCGCCGCTTTTCATTTGCCAACCAGCCGGCCATTCCGATGATCGAACCCAAGCGCGTGTTGCGCGCCCTCGCCGAACACTGGGCACTTCTGGAGCCACTGTGCGAGCACTTCGACCAAGGCACCCTGAGTCTTGCCGAACTGCGTTCACAACTGGCCACCCAGCAACTGGACAGTACGCCCCAGGACATCACCAACCTGCTGGACGTATGGATACGCCTGGACATCCTGGTCCCGGTGGCGAAAAGCCCGAACCGCTTCGAGCTCAACGCGCAGATCCACGACTTCCTCGCCTACCTGCGGCGTGAACACCGCCTGGGCCTGTGCCTGGAGATCGAAGCCTACCTGCGCCACCTGGAGCGCCTGGCAGGCTACATCCAGGATGCCTTCGAGATCCGCGACGGCCACGACCTGGCGCGCCAGCTGCGCCTGCTGGACATGCGCGTACGCGATGTCCTGAAGAAACTCGCCAACGACGAACAGGCCCTGGTGGCGGTGGCCGAACGGGCCAAGACCAGCGACCGGCAGATCCCCCTGCGCCAGCGCTACGCCGAGGTGCTGGCCACCTGGGACGAATACGTCGAGCCGATGATCCAGCTGGTGAACGCCGACGGCGCCTTCGAGCAGGGCGTGCGCAAGGTGGAGAACGTGCTGCTGCGCATGCTCACCGAACAGCAGCGCCTGGGCCACCTGGTGGACGACGACATGCTGCTGCGCACCCACGCGCGGATCCTGGAGATGCAGACCAGCGCCCAGCTGACCCTGCGCCATGCCCGGGAACTGCTGCTGCCGCTGCGCGAGGAGGCCCGCCGGCACAACGCCGTGACCCGTGGCGCGGCCCTGGCCCTGTCGGTCATCCGCCGCAAGGGCATCGATGCGGTGCCCCAGGCGGCGATGCCGATGTTCACCCGCCCGCAGAGTACCTTCCTCGGCAGCTCCGGCCAGGTGGAGGCCTATGTCTACGCCCTGGCCCGCTTCGAGCCCAAGCCGGCGCGCTTCCCCAAGGCCCACAAGACCCACAAGGGCCTGGCCCCAAAGGCGCCGCGCACGGTCCGGGAAATGCTTGAGCGTTGCGAGAACGCCCTGCCGATGCCGGACCTGATGAGCTGGCTGCTGGACCAGGAACCGGACGGCGCCACCGACGAGCTGCTGTACTGGTTCTCCCGCCTGTCCCGGGAAAAACGCTTCAAGCGCGAGCGTCTCGAACGCCGCGAATACCACACCCAGGAGCACCAGGTCAGCCTGCGCTCCTTCGCCCTGCTCTCGGCTCGCGACGACCAGCCCGAGCAAACTGCGAGTAATGCCAATGCATCTTGATCTTTCCGAACTGTCCCAGCTGGCGCCGATCTTCCGCGAGCTGTTCAAGGGCTACCACGTCAGCCGCCGCGATCCGGAGCTGTACGCGCAACTGTCGAACTTCCAGGACCAGTACCGCACCCTGTTCAAGGCCCTGGGCTTCGAGCTGGTGTGCGATACCCGCGGCTTCTATTACTTCGTGCCGGAAAACGCCGCGGCGCAGGTGAACAAGACCGCCCAACGCCTGGCGCTGTTCACCTTCATCCTGGTGGAGCACCTGGCCGACCAGGGCCGCGACCCGATCGCCGTGCTCGACGGCGGCAGCCTGGGCCGCGACGAGCTGCCCTCGCTGCTGGACAAGTACCGCGACCTGTTCATCCAGGCCGAGGTCCAGACCCAGGAAGAACTGGAAGAGAAGATCATGCGCCGCATGACCCAACTGGGCTTCGCCCTGGAGGAACCGGGGATCTACCGCTTCCTGCCGCCGATGCACCGCTTCCTCGACGTCTGCCTGTCGGTACAGCAAGACCGCGACCTGGCGGCCAGCCTGCACAGCGTGCTGCCATTGCCGACCCCGGTGCTGGTGGACGAGGACAGCGACGAGAAACTGCTGCAAACCGATGACCCGCTGGACCTGAGCGAATTCGACGAGTCCGAGGAAAGTGAAGAAGACGCGCTGGCCCGGGCCATCGCCGAAGAACAGGAGCTCGACGCATGAGCAAGGAACGCTACGGCATCCGCCGCTTTGCCCTTTTGAACACCGCTGGCTACAGCCTGGGCCTGTTCCCCCTGGAAGAGCCGCTGTCGGTCTACGGCGCGAACAACCTGGGCAAGTCGGCGTCGATCAACGCCCTGCAATTCCCGATCCTGGCGCGCATGTCGGACATGAGCTTCGGCAAGTACAGCCTGGAGCAGTCGCGGCGCTTCTACTTCGCCTCCGACACCAGCTATATCCTGGTGGAAGTCTCGCTGCCCCACGGCCCCCACGTCATCGGCGTGTCGGGACGCGGCCCGGGTGGTGGCTTCGGCCACCAGTTCTTCGCCTACGCCGGGCAACTGGACCTGGCCCACTACCAGAAGGACGACACCTGCCTGCGGCAAAAAGAGCTGTTCACCAACCTGGAGCGCCATGGCCTGAAGGCCTACGAGCTCAAGCCCGATGAACTGCGGCGCCTGCTGGTCGGTGGCCACACCTCGATCCCGCTGGACCTGACGCTGATCCCGCTGCGCTCCACCAGCGAGCAGAGCCTGAAGACCTTCCGCGCGCTGTTCATCAACCTGCTGCACATGCGCGAGATCACCGCGGCCAAGCTCAAGCAGCTGTTCCTCGATGCCTTCGAGCACAGCCTGCGCTCGGGCAGTGTCGACTACATCGCCGCCTGCGACGAGGCGTTCCGCGATGTGCGGCGCATGGAGCAGGACTACAACTCGCTGGTGGCCGCCGGCCCGCTGGTCGAGGCCCTGGCCAGCGGCGTGAAGCAACGGGACATCCTGCGCGGCAAGCTGCATCGCCTGTCGCCGCTGCTGGACTCGCTGCTGGGCACCTGGTCGGACTACGCCAGTGCGCGCAAGGAAGAGCTGACCATCCAGGCCGAGCACTACCGCAACGAGCAGGACGCCCTGCAGAACGACCAGCGCAACAGCACCCAGGAAATGATGCGCCTGGAGCGGGAAATCACCGGCACCCAGCGCTGGCTGGGCGAGCTGTCGGTGCTCAAGCACCGCTTCGCCCTGGTGGATGACGTCAAGGTCCTGGAGCAGCAACTGCTGGCGGCCAAGGATGCCCACGACGAACTGGCCGGCGCCTTGGCCCAGTCCCGGCAGTTCTCCGCCGAAGACCTGGAAGAGCGCCTGCGCGACCTGGAAAAACGCCTGAAGTCGGTGAAGCAGCAGCTCGACCACGCCGATAACAACAGCTACGCCCGCCTGCGCGAGGAGTTCTCCCAGCAAGATGTGGAACGCCTGATGCGCCTGTTCAACAGCGCGCTGTTCAGCCTGCCCCTGGGCGAGCACGGCATCGCCCTGGACGACAATGGCGACTGGGTGAAGTCCGTGGAGCTGATCCTCGATGGCTTCAAGGGCGAGCGTTTCGAAGTGCCGGGGCTGTCCATCGACATCTCCCATATCGAACCACCGGCGCTGCAGGCCCTGGCCGACCGCGCGGCCCTGCGCGACCAGAAGGAGCGCCTGGAGAAGGAGCTCAAGCAGCTCAAGACCCAGGCCGCCGTGGCTGCCGACCGCGCCGCGAGCAAGACCCAGACCGAAGCCCTGTACCAGCAGGTACTGGATGCGCAGAAAGCCCTGGAAGACTTCCGCCGGACCCAGACCCTGAGCGCCGAGGAAGGCGAGAAGCTGGAGCAGCTGGCACAGATGGAAGCTGCCCAGGACGAACTCAAGCGCTCCAGCGATGCCTTCACCGAGCGCGTCCAGCAACTGTCGGCCAAGCTGCAACTGGTGGGTCGCCAGATCAGCGACATGGAAGCCAAGCAGCGCACCCTCGACGACGCCCTGCGCCGTCGCCAGCTGCTGCCGGCGGACCTGCCGTTCGGTACACCGTTCATGGACCCGGTGGACGACTCCATGGACAACCTGCTGCCGTTGCTCAACGACTATCAGGACAGCTGGCAGGGCCTGCAGCGGGTCGATGGCCAGATCGAAGCACTGTATGCCCAGGTGCGCCTCAAGGGCGTGGCCAAGTTCGACAGCGAGGATGATGTCGAGCGTCGCCTGCAACTGCTGATCAACGCCTATTCGCACCGCACCGAAGAAGCCCTGACCCTGGGCAAGGCCCGCCGGGCGGCGGTCACCGACATCGCCCGGACCCTGCGCAACATCCGCAGCGACTACGACAGCCTGGAACACCAGCTGGCGCTGTTCAACCGCGAGATCAACAAGCGCCAGGTTTCCAACCTGCAGAGCTTCCGCATCGTCCTGGCGCCGAACAAGGAAGCGCTCAAGCACATCGACCAGATCATCCACAGCGCCGGCCAGTACGAGGAAGGCGAGACCCTGTCGGTGTTCGACCTGAGCCAGAGCGCCGAGCAGGACAACAAGAACGAAGAGGCCAAGGAGTACCTGGCGCGGCTGGTGGCGGCCAACCACAACCAGCTGGGCCTGAAGGACCTGTTCGAGCTGGCGTTCGAAATCACCAAGGTCAACGGCCAGCCGGTGATCCATACCGACATCGATGGCGCGGCGTCCAACGGCACCACCATGACCATCAAGGCGCTGACCAACATGTACCTGTTGCTGCACTTGATGGACCGCGACCAGGCCGGGCGTATTCGCCTGCCCTACTACCTCGACGAGGCGGCGGACATCGACGAGCGCAACCAGGCGGCGCTGCTCGAGACCAGCCTGCAACTGGGCTTCGTGCCGATCCTGGCCAGTGTCAAGCCGCAGGTTTCGGCCCAGGTGGCCATCGACCTGGAAGGCGGTAGCGGCCCGAACGGCATCTATATCGATGAAGCGGACTGGAAGTTCATCCGGCGCCACGACCAGGTCAAGGCGGTGATGAACGAACAAGCCCTGGATGAAGCCCAGGCGGCATTGGACGAAGCCTGATTTCCCTGCGCTGAAACACAAAGGCCGCCCTCTTGCGAGGGCGGCCTTTTTTGTTGGTTCGGCGCTAGCGCGTCACCGGGACCGCGGGTTGCTTGCCTAGGGGAATCTTCGGCGCCCAGGTCAGCCATTCGTCTTCGAACTGGTCGAACAGCGGAAAAGTCTGCTCGGGTCGCGCCGGGTTACCCATGCGCTCGCCCTCCGGGGTGGCGAAGGCGATGCCGCCCTGGATCAGGGTCTCGAGGGATTCAGTACGCACGGTTGCGCCCTTGAACAAGCCGAAATCCACGCCAAAGCCGCTGCTGTTCCAGAAGCGCGTGCCACCGCGTACTAATGGCGCGTACTTGGGCTCGATGAGGATATGAATCAGGACTCGATCAGCCGTTTGCCCCAGCTCGTAGCCGGTGACCTTGCCCACCGTTATCTCGCGGTAGGTCACTGGCACGCCGATCTTCAGCGATCCACGCCGGGCAGCGCTCAGCACCAGGCTCAAGCCGGGCTCCTGGACACTGGCGTGTGGCGGCTGCGGCAGGGCCACGAAGCTGGTTTGCGCGCCGAGGTTTTTCTCGGGCGGCTGGACCTCGATGTACTGGCCGGTGACCAGGGTCTCCAGGTTCGAGGTCTTCATCAAACCCAACTCGGGCTTGACCACCCAGAACTGGCTGCCAACCCGCGCGATACGCTCGGGCACCTCGGTGATCCGCGCCTTGAGCATCACAGACTGCATATCGGGGCTGAGGGTGACTTGCTCGAGCTTGCCCACATCCAGGCCCTTGAAGCGCACCGGAGTGCCGGCGCGCAGGCCATCGGCGCGATCGACCTTGATCTGCACCACGATGCCGCGCTGCGCTGCCTCTTCCTGGTTGGCGAACAGGCGGAACCGCGGGATGCGCTTTTTCAGCGGCACGTCGGGTATTGGCGTATCGAAGGCGATGCCGCCGGCCATCAAGCTTTGCAACGATTCGCTCTTGATCTGGATACCGCCGGTCAGCCCTCCGGTAAGGGTGATGCCGCTGACGTTCCAGAAGCGGGTCGAACCGTTGACCAGTTTCTCGTACTCCTTCTCGATGTGAACGCCGATCACCAGCTGCTTACGGGTATGGGAGAACTGGTAGCTCTGCACGGCTCCGACCTTGACCTGTTTGTAGAGGATGGGGCTGCCGACCTCCAGGGAACCGAGATTGTCGGTGAACAGCACCATATGCAGGCCCGGTGTGCGCAAGTCCAGCGGTGGTGCCTTGGCCCGTGCCTCGAATTCACGCTGCGGCGCCGCGCCTTTGTCGCCCGGGCGGACGGCGATGTAGTTGCCCTTGAGCAGGGCCTCCAGGCCGGTGATGCCCGCCAGGGTGATGGATGGCTTGACGGTCCAGAACTGGGTGCCCTGCACCAGGTAGTCTTCGGCCAGCGGGTCGAGGGTCAGTTCGGCGGTGGCACTGGTCAGGTCGGCATCGACTTTCAGGGCTTTCAGGCTGCCAACCTGGATGCCCTTGTACATCACTGGCGTGTGTCCGGCCTGCAGGCCTTCGAAATCGCTGAGCTTGACCTTGACCCGGATCCCCGCCTGGGCGGCGTCGAAGTCTTCGTAGAGGCGGAACGGCAGGTTCGGGTCGGTCGGCGGGCTGTCCTTGCGGTTTTCCGGAGTGGCGAAGGCAATGCCGCCAGCGACGATGCTGGCCAGGGATTCGCTGCGGACCTTCAGACCGCTCAGGTTGGCGTCGACGCTGATGCCGCTGGCGTTCCAGAAGCGTGTGTGCTTGCGCACCAGGCTGGCGTAGGTCGGCTCGATGTAGACCTTGAGTTCGACAGTGCTCTGGTCTTCGGAGAGCAGATAGCTCTTGATCTGCCCGACCTGGATCTGTTTGTAGAACACCGGGCTGCCACGGGTCAGCGAGCCCAGGCGCTCGGCCTTGATGGTCAGGTGCAGGCCGGGCTTGGCATCGGACAGGGGGGGCTCTTCGACCAGCGCGGTGAACTTGCGGGTCGGCTCTCCACCTTCTCCCGGGCTCACGGCGATGTAGTTGCCCGAGACCAGGGTTTCCAGGCCAGTGATACCGGCCAGGCTGACGCTAGGCTTGACCAGCCAGAAGCGCGTGTTGGTCTTCAGGTACTGCTCGACATCCTTGCTCATCTCGACGGTGGCGACCACGCCCTTGGAGCTGCCCTCGTCATCCAGTTCCAGGGACTTGACCTTGCCCACGGGCATGCCCTTGTAGAACACCTCGGTCTTGTTGGCCTGGACGCCTTCGCCGCTTTCAAAGCGCAGCTGGATCAGGATCCCGGTCTCGCTGTAGGCGCGCCAGCCCAGCCAGCCACCAATGACCAGGGCGATCAGGGGCAGCACCCAGATGGCCGACCAATTGGAAGCCGGTCGGGTTTTGGCAGTAGGCAAATCACTCATGGTCGTCGTCCGACTCCGTGTTGTCCCAGATCAGTCGGGGATCGAAGGTTATCGCAGCCATCATGGTGAGGATCACCACGCTGGCAAAGGCGACCGCACCGAGGTTGGCTTCGATGCTGGCCAGCCGGCCAAAGTTGACCACCGCCACCAGGATGGCGATGACGAAAATATCCAGCATCGACCAGCGGCCGATGAATTCGATGAAGCGATACATGACGATCCGCTGCCTAGCCGACAGCGGTTGGTGGCGTTGCACCGAGAACAGCAGCAAGGCGATACCCACCAGCTTGAAGGTCGGCACCAGGATGCTGGCGACGAATACCACCGCGGCGATGGGGATCATGCCGTGCTGCACTAACTGGATGACACCCGACATGATGGTGCTGGGGCTGCCTTGGCCCAGGGCACTGACCGTCATGATCGGCAGGACGTTGGCCGGGATATAGAGGATTGCAGCCGTGATCAGCAGTGCCCAGGTCCGCAGGATGCTGTTGGGACGACGGGCATGGACCTTGGCTCCACAACGTGTGCAGGACTGGCTGTGACTGTCGGCCTGCTGCCGGTTCAACTCATGGCATTCGGTACAAATCAGGATGCCCGCATCAATCGCCCGCATGCACGTCTTCTCCGGATAACGCCTGCCAGACCTGGTGTGGCGACATCACCACTTCCAGCCAGACCTGGATCAACAGCAACGCGATAAAGCACACCAGGCCCAGGCCCACGGTAATGGACGCCATGTCGGCCAGCTTGACGATGGCCACCAGCACGCCCATGAGGTAGACCTCGAGCATGCCCCAATCGCGCAAGTGGTGATAAATACGATAGAGCAACAGACCGTAGCTTCGACCGATGCACCAGCGAATGCTCAACAGGACCAACAACTGGCAGATCAGCTTCAACAACGGGATGCCCATGCTGCAGAGGAACACCACCACCGCCACGCCTTGCATGCCCGTGTCGAACAGCCCTAGAACTCCACTCCAGACCGTATCGTCGGAAGACTGCCCCATGAGATCGAGCTGCATGATGGGCAGGAAATTGGCCGGCACATAAAGCAGCAAGGCGGCGATCACCAGGGCCAGGCTGCGTTGGACGACGTTGTGCCGGTGGGCATACAACTCGTAGCCGCAACGCGGGCACTGGGCTTTTTCGCCAGGGGCGAGTCTTGGCTTGCGCATCAGCAAGTCGCACTCATGGCAGGCGACCAGATCATCCAGCGGCAATTCCGACACCCCGGGGGTATCAACCGGATCCAGCATAGAGGGCTCGGGAACGGGGGGAAAATAGCCACTATTCTAGTGTTCCGATTCGAAAATAACTGTGCAAATTTGTCCTCGAATCGGAATATTTTTCCCCCGCGCAAAGACAAAACCCCAACTGCTTTCGCA